>NZ_FMYB01000013.1 GCF_900104155.1 Butyrivibrio sp. INlla16 | reverse complement strand
AACTGGATCTTTTTCCCCTTTTGGGATTTTGGCTATCAGCTTGCTGCTTAGTACTTTGTTGTATTTTTTGTCGGGATCATAGATGGTTTGCCTCTCCAGAATGTAGATATCACCGTTCTTCTGAGGCTGACGTACTATTTTTGTTTTGATCTCTCCTGATGGTTTTGCTGGCATAAGGCACTCTCCTTATTTGAGTATATATTTATTATAATATATACTCAAATAAAAGTCAATACAAAAAGCGCTTAAATGTCAGTATTTTCAAGGATTTGCGCCATATGGCCAAGCAATAAAAATGAGTAAATAATCGTTTTGAGTATCTAATTTACGACTTTAGGGTTATAACAATACCGGTTTCAGTTCCTTCTATTCGATAAGCTTCGTTGCCCATCATACCTATTCCGATGTCACAGCCGGATATTGTCGCACTCCCGACAATATCCAATGTAGAAAGACTGCTGGCAATTCCGATAGTCTTATTTGACCCATCCGTAAATGGCATTGAATGCCCCTGAGTAATCTCAACATTGTTATTTAGATACAGTGTGTTAGCACCTGCACTATAGATAACATCATGCGGAGTATGGGGATCTCCTAAAACATTTTCGGCATTAGCTTCCGATACTTGTATACCATTAACCCAAAGCTCTTCACCATCTGCATAGACCTTTCCTGCCGGTAAAAAAATAAACGCGGCAATAATTGAAAGCATCAGACATGACAGATAATTCAAAAATCTTGTACCGGTTTTATTCTGCATAAGGACCTCCTTCCAGAGCGGGATAAAGCAATAGTATTAACTGTTTCAAATTGATAATGCACAGTAAAACAGCTACTTTTTCCCGAAAACAGATTCTTATGAATATTATAGCAATGCGCCTTATTGGTTTTTCTTAAATGTGTATAAACATTATCTTTTTTTCCTGTAAACATTTAGCAATGCGGGAAGAATTCAGTTCAAAAGCAATGCCACCCCATTACTGGGGCGGCATATTCAATATATTTTCTTCTGCTATTCAATAATTCAAATGATCAGTATTTATCATATACAATGGATCCATTTTGGGATTTCTTTATAATCTTTCCGTCTTTTGATTTCAGTACAACTACTACATTTGCATTCTTTAATTTGTATTTCTTTTGTACATTGCTCCGGAGTTTCCTCGAGAGTTTGTTCATCAGCATTCCTATGTGGTTATAGCTATAAGAATGAAAATATGAATACATTTTATATCCACGTGCGGTATCTCCCGTCATATTAACAGTAAATTTATAACCTTTTCCTGTCTTCTTATAAGAAGCATCCCACTTGTACCCGTTTCTTCCAAACATTGGAGACGCACTACTCTTGACATAAGAATTTGCATTTTTTGCTTAATCTTCTTTAGATGCTGCATAAACACTGCTTGGACAACAAAGACAAACTATTAGGGATAACGCGACAAATAATAATAATAGATTAGACAACTTTTTTACCATAAAAGGAACCACCTCCTAACAAGAGTTAAAATGAAGAATAATCTCTATATTCATCCATAGAAATTTGTTAGATAATAAATATATGCAGTAATAAAAATATCAAAATAGAAAGAGACAATTTTTATGAACACACTTATATCACCGGATAATAACTGGCCACTTTTATCAATATTGTTTTTTTCAACCTTTCTTGCCATCTATCTTGAACAGACATATAAATGGGCTTCAAGAATCTCCGGCGCCATAATCACCCTACTCATAGCAGTTGTTCTTACAAACCTTGGCGTTATCCCTACCAGTGCCCCTGTCTTTGATGACATCGTATGGGGATATGCCGTTCCGTTGGCGATACCACTGCTCCTTCTGGATGCCAACGTCATAAAAATATGGCGGGAAACCGGCAAATTTATGGTGATATTTCTCGTTGGTGCCGCCGGTACCTTTGCCGGTGCTCTTGTTGGAACAATGCTTTTGTCAGGGCTTGTGGAAGGGCTCCCCGGAGTCGCAGCCATGATGACCGGTTCTTACATTGGCGGAGGAGTAAACTTTACTGCCGTCGCCGACGCTTTTCACGTCAGCGGAGGTCTAATCTCTGCTGCCACCGTGGCAGATAACCTGAACATGGCAGTATACTTTATGATTCTTCTCGGCATCGCTTCAAGCGCCTTTTTCAAAAAACATTACACTCATCCTCACATCGACGAAGTGGAAAAGGCCGGATCTGATAAGGCAGGTGAGACTCTTGCTGCAAGCTACTGGGAGCGACACGATATCTCATTAAAAGACATAGCTGCTTCTCTGGCATACGCAGTAATAGTTGTGACTGTTTCAAAACTTATTGCCGGATTCCTATCGGGAATTATCCCCGACAGCAACGGATTTTTAAAGATGCTGAACACCTTCTTCGGAAGCCAGTATGTTTGGATTACCAACGTTTCCATGGTGTTCGCTTCCTGCTTCGAGAGCAAAGCTAAAGAAATGCATGGCGCCAAGGAGATTGGAACCTGGCTTATCTATCTGTTCTACTTCGTTATCGGTGTACCGGCTTCCATCATCATGATCATTCAGAACGCGCCTCTACTCTTACTGTTCTGCTTTATCCTAGTGGTATTTAATATGATTTTCTGTTTTGGATTCGGTAAACTATTGCGAATAGATCTCGAGGACATCATCCTGGCTTCCAACGCCAACATCGGTGGCCCCACCACCGCTGCAGGAATGGCTATTTCACTCGGTTGGACAAAGCTGGTTGGTCCTTGTATGCTGGTGGGAACTTTTGGCTATGTTATAGGCACATGGCTTGGTATTATTATTGGTTCAATTTTAGGAGCTTAATATGAAAGATATGAAAGATATGAAAAATCATTCAGAAAATCAGGATTCATCAGGCTTTGTGAAAATTCCTGATGTAGCAGGTGATGTAATTCTGGAAATACGTTACTATTCAACTTTTAATTTTATAGGTGACAGAATAGACGGGTACACTCAGCCGACAGCTCTTTTGACAAAGGAAGCTGCTGCAGCTCTTAAGGCTGCCAGTGATGAAGCAATTAATCAGGGGTATCGTCTTAAGATATATGATGCTTACAGACCTCAGAGAGCCGTGGATCATTTCGTGAGATGGGCAAAGGATTTAGAGGACCAGCGAATGAAGAAAGTCTTCTATCCGGAAGTGCCTAAGGAAAAACTCTTTACGCTCGGCTTTATCGCAGAGCACTCCGGTCACAGCAGGGGAAGCACTGTAGACCTTACTCTCTTTGACATGTCCCGCGGATGTGATGTTGATATGGGTGGATACTTTGACTTTTTCGGTGATATCAGCCATTATGATCACCCGGATCTTACAGATGCTCAGCGCGCAGGCCGCGCCTTATTACGAGATATCATGTTGCATGCCGGCTTTGAGCCTTATGAAAACGAATGGTGGCACTTCACTCTTGCTAATGAGCCCTACCCGAATACATATTTTGATTTGAGGGTAGAGTAGAAGCGGAGGCATTTGAATGCCTCCGCTTCTACTTTTTATTTTATATTCACGTTTAAATTCGAGCTTGTTGTTATTGTTCCGTATCTACGTCTGAATAGCTCTTTTCAACTTTGCTCGGAATCTCAAAGTCCTCGCCGAGTGCCTTTGCAAGAACAGTTGCAAGATAGTAGGTTCTCTTTCTTGTATAGACGCAGGCTGTACCGTTTTCAAGCTGGGGCTGGAGGGTTCCGCCGAGTGCTTCGTTTCCCGCTTCCTTAACAGCTGCTTCCTTACGCTTAATCCATGCGCGCTGATCATTAAGAAGTTCCTCTTTTTCCTCGGGAGTTACCTTTTCAATGAGTCTGCTCCAAAGAGAGTTAAGCTCTTCATCCCAAAGGGTATACATCTCATATGTAGTCACATTCGCCGGCTGCTGAGGCATGGATGCCCAATCCAGATTTTCGTATTCCTGGTACTTTGCTTCTACCTTTGCAAGCTCTGACTGAAGAGTGCCATCATCTACAATAGTCTCTGAAGACTTGTTATCTGTTTCCGCTTTCTTATTATCAGTCTCCCCTGAAGTATTACTATCAAGCATATAAAGATTTATGTTGCTATAGGTCGGCATTTTTCCGTTCTTGATTTTATCTGTAACACCGATGGATTCCATTTTATCTGCTTCGATTTTATAGAGTTCATCCATTGATACAAACTTACAATCCTTGAAGGAATCCACAACATCTTTGTATTTGCTGTCGGTATAGAGATTCGGAATGTTCATGGTTTCATAGGTCTCATTATCATAGACCTCGAAGGAATAATACTGTTCTATCTTTTTGTCTTTGCTCCATTCCTCAAGCTGAAGATTATAGATAGTCATGCTTCCCTCAATATCTGATAAGTCAAAATTGGCATGGTCTTTGTAGTTTGCAAACATCTCGAAGTCCATTTCCTGCTCTTCGTAGTAGCCAAACTGATATTTTCCGTCAGCATTAATATAAGCTTCATCCCATCCATGGTTGGATGCTCCGTTACTTCCTCCTCCGGATATAATGCCGTATTCATAGATATCTGTCTGACTTCTGGACCAGGATGCAAATGCATATATAACCTGAAGTTTTCCTTCAAGCTCTTTTATTACCAAAGTCAGTTCGCTTCCGGGTTCCACAAAGGGTCCTACCATTTTCAGGGCCATCTCTCTTACATCATCTGCTCCGCAATCGATGAAGGCATACTCCATTGTTTCAATGTCGCCGCCAGCAAAGTAATACGCATCATTATTGAGAATACCCTGGAGTGTATTTCTAAGTTCACTCAGCGTGTATTCCCTATCTGTGGGAACATAGGAAATAATATCATCCACATAAGAACGATACTCGGAATCCTGGAATACATTATTCATGTAGTAATCGAAACTAAGGGTGCTGTCGCCTACAAGAAAAGCGTCGTAGAGATCGGATTCGCCATTTTTCTCATCTGCGGTATTGTCAGCATCCTGTGAATTATCACTGTTCTCTTTATCTTCCGCATCTCCTTCACTTTGAGAATCTTCTTTGCTTTCGACATCTTCAGATGTAGCTAAATCACTTGTATTATCTGCAGCGTCTGTATCTTCAGTGCTCATATTATCCTCGTTAGTAGCACTATCATCGGCTACGTTCTGATCATCTGCAGTGCTTACTGCATCATTACCCTCAGAAATTGTCACACTTCCATCCTGCGCTGTAGGAGTGCAACCTGCAATAAGAGTACTTATCCCCAAGATAACAAATAGTTTTGTAAATCTTCTCAATTTTCTCATCCTCCCAATCTATTATTTCCAAGCCATAAGCCCTTATATTTTTCTCATACTGTTCTTCAATATATCAGCTTTTTAGCCACTTTGGTAGCCCTTTTTCATATGTAGCCCTTTTCATATCATAAATAATTTTGCTATTGATAGATAAACTTATGCCATGCAACAAATATCATTTTTACTTTTTGATTTGTTGTTAGCAATTTCTTTATATGCAACAAATCTCTGTATTTCTTCTCGTTTTATTGTTCCTCATTTTTCTCTATGCAACAAATCTCTACTTTCCTTCTCACTTTATTGTATGCCTACTCTTTAGCAAACAATAAATCATTGCGTTACATCTTCTTTTGTTGTCTATCCTTTCTTTGCATACAACAAATCTTTATATCACGTCTTCTTTTGTTGCACATCCTTTCTCTATCATTCAACAAATTAATATATCTCTTCTCTTTTTGTTGTTTCCCTTTTCATTGGCCTTCGTTTGACCCTCATTGGCCTTCATTTGACCCTCATTGGCCTTCATTTGACCCTCATGGGCCTTCTTTCTCCCTTCTGGCATACAACAAATCTTTACCTTTATCCTTATTTTATTGCTAATAATTGCTAGCATATAAAAAACAGCCGAGCAAAAACTGCTCGGCCATCTTCATATCTAAATAATATTATGCGGTAACCATTTCCGGTTTATTACCTGTATACAGCTGGTAGTATCTCTGCTTAAGTTCAAGCAGTTCGTCGTGAGTACCCATCTCCACGATGCGGCCCTGCTCAAGAACTACGATACAGTCTGAGTTCTTAACAGTGGACAGTCTGTGGGCAATTACGAAGGTTGTACGACCATGCATCAGCTTGTCCATACCATCCTGAACAATTTTCTCTGTACGGGTATCGATGGAGCTCGTAGCCTCGTCAAGGATAAGTACAGGCGGATTGGCAATTGCCGCTCTTGCGATGGCAAGGAGCTGGCGCTGACCCTGTGAAAGATTTGCTCCGTCGCCTGTAAGCATTGTATTGTAGCCCTCGGGAAGTCTCTTGATGAAGCTGTGTGCATTGGCAAGCTTGGCTGCTGCCTTAACCTCTTCATCAGTTGCATCGAGTTTACCGTAGCGTATGTTCTCTGCAACTGTTCCCGTAAACAGGTGTGTATCCTGGAGAACCATTCCAAGGGACTTTCTCAGATCCGGTTTCTTAATCTTGTTGATGTTGATGTTATCATATCTGATCTTACCATCCTGAATATCATAGAAACGGTTTATCAGATTTGTAATTGTGGTCTTTCCTGCACCGGTAGAACCAACGAGCGCAACCTTCTGTCCCGGCTTTGCGTGCAGAAGGATGTTGTGAAGAACCATCTTATCATCTGTGTAGCCGAAGTCAACATCATTGAAGGTAACATCGCCTTCCATGGGCTGGAAGGTTGTTGTACCCTCAGCCTTGTGATAGTGCTTCCATGCCCAGCGTCCTGTAAATTCCTTAGATTCAACAATCTGTCCGTTTTCTTCCTTGGCATTAACAAGCATTACATAGCCATCATCTGTCTCTGACTGTTCATCAAGAAGATTGAAAATACGCTCAGCTCCTGCAAGTGCCATGATAATACTGTTAAACTGCATGGACACCTGGTTAATAGGCATTGAAAAGCTCTTGTTAAATGTAAGGAAGCTTGCAAGTCCTCCTACTGTAAAGCCAAGATACTGATTAAGAGCTATTGCACCACCTACGATCGCGCATACAACGTAGCTTAAGTTTCCGAGCTGTGCATTTATCGGTCCAAGGATGCCTGAGTAAGCATTTGCCTTGTAGGCACTCTGGTAAAGCTCCTCATTGAGCTCATCGAATCTCTTTATAGTATCCTCTTCATGACAGAACACCTTGATAACCTTCTGGCCTGTCATCATCTCCTCGATGTAGCCGTTTAACGCACCAAGATTTTGCTGCTGTGCAACGAAGTTTTTACCTGACGCTCCGGTTGCCTTTGCAGACAGGAAAATCATAAGTGCAACCATTATAAGTGTCACAATAGTAAGCGGAACACTTAATACAATCATTGAAATAAACACGCTGACAATAGTGATCGCACTGTTTAAAAGCTGCGGAATACTCATGGAGATCATCTGTCTGAGTGTGTCAATGTCATTGGTGTATATTGACATGATGTCACCGTGAGCGTGAGTATCAAAGTACTTTATCGGAAGAGATTCCATGTGGTTAAACAGTTCGATTCGAAGATTTCGAAGGGTTCCCTGCCCCACATAAATCATCAGTCTCGCCTGAACAAAAGCTGCAACAACACCAATTGCATAGAAAATGATCACATTTCCGATTGCCTTTGCAAGGGGACCGTAATCCGGGTTCGCCTGACCGATAAGCGGTGTGATATAAGTATCTATCAGAGTCTTGGTAAACATCGTTCCCTGAACGCTCGCTATAACGGAAAGGATGATACTGATAACAACAAGTACCATGTGAATTCCATAGTCTTTAAATACATACGACATAAGCCTCATGAAAAGCTTGCCGGGATTTTTTATCTTTGGTTTCGGGCCGCCTCTCATATGACGATTTCCGGGGCCTCGTACCTCTTTAACTTTTTCTTCTGCCATCAGTTATCCCCTCCTTCATCGAAATCAGCGTCGCCGCTGGAACCAACCTGAGATTCATAAACCTCGCGGTAAATCGTGTTATTTGCAAGGAGTTCTTCGTGTGTTCCGAAGCCGTCAACCTTACCATCATCCATAACTATAATGCGGTCACAGTCCTGAACACTGGATATTCTCTGAGCAATAATAAGCTTTGTGGTATTCGGGATCTCCTCGGCAAAGGCCTTTCTTATCTTCGCATCTGTTGCGGTATCAACAGCGCTGGTGGAGTCATCCAGAATAAGTATCTTGGGCTTTTTAAGAAGCGCTCTTGCAATACAAAGTCGCTGTCTCTGTCCACCTGAAACATTAGTTCCGCCCTGCTCGATAAAGGTATCATAACCCTCGGGCATTTTTTCTATAAACTCATCGGCACAAGCCAATGCGCAGGCTCTCCTTACTTCTTCATCAGTTGCTTCCTTGTCTCCCCAACGGAGGTTCTCATAGATGGTTCCGCTAAACAGCACGTTTTTCTGTAAAACAACGGAAACCTGATTTCTAAGGGCTTCCATATCGTATTTTCTTACGTCGATTCCGCCAACACTTACGCTGCCTTTCTCAACATCGTAGAGGCGGCTTATCAGATTAACAAGTGAAGACTTCGCTGAACCCGTTCCACCGATTATTCCGATGGTTTCTCCGGACTTGATCTCAAGGTTGATATCCTTAAGTACAGGTTCTTCGGACTCGGTGTTATATGCGAAATCAACATGATCAAATCTGATACTTCCGTCCTTTACCTCCATAACAGGCTGATCGGGATTGGAGATACTTGTCTCCTCATCGATAACTTCTGCAATACGCTTTGCGCTGGCAGATGACATGGTCACCATAACAAATATCATTGAGAGCATCATGAGACTCATCAGTATATTCATACAGTAGGTGAGAAGACTCATCATCGCGCCGGTAGTGAGCTCATTTGAAACGATCATATGAGCACCCATCCAGCTTATAAGAAGGATGCAAACATAAACTGTTGCTGTCATAACAGGACCGTTCAAAGTTACAACCTTCTCTGCTCTTACAAACATCTCATAGATATTAAGAGCGGCTGTCTTAAACTTACTGTTTTCATACTCCTCGCGAACATAAGCCTTAACTACGCGGATTGCGGATACATTCTCCTGTACGCTCTCATTGAGTCTGTCATATTTTTCAAATACTTCTCTGAAATACTTGGTGGCTTTGCTCATGATAAAAATGATGAAAGCTCCAAGGCAGATAACCGCAACCAGGTATACCAGCGCAAGCCTGGGGCAGATAATAAATGACATAACAAGAGCAATTATCATCGATGCCGGTGCTCTCATTGCCATTCTGAGTATCATCATGTAGGCATTCTGAATATTCGTAACATCGGTGGTAAGTCTTGTTACCAGACCTGATGATGAGAACTTGTCTATATTTGCAAAGGAGAAGGTCTGGATATTATCAAACATTCTCTTTCGCAGGTTTCTGGCAAGTCCCGTGGATGCCCTAGATCCGTAGAAGGCGCCGCCGATACCTGCGAGCAATCCTAAAATTGCCACAACTATCATCATCAAACCTACTCTGATGATGTAGTTCATGTCAGCGCCGTTAATTCCAAGGTCTACTATTCTACCCATGAGGACGGGGATGATCATCTCGCAGATAACCTCTCCTATCATACACAGGGGTGTAAGTATACTTGGCAGTTTGAATTCATGTAATTCCCCAAGAATTTTCTTTACCATTTATTCACCATCCTCTGAAAAAATTAGAACGCCGAAGCGTTCTATAATATTATATGATATTCTTAACATAAATTGTATACAATTTGTGAGTTTTTTATTTTCCCCTCATCCGGCACTTCGTGCCACCTTCCCCCCAAGGGGAAGGCTTTTGTTTTATTCTCCCCCAAGGGGAAGGCTTTACTCCTTAATAAAAGTGCGTACATTTACCCCGTTTACTTCGATGTGGTCGTCCACCTCGATTACAAGGCACTGCCTGCCGTCGATGATTCTGGATTCCACAAGATCCGCTCTGTCGGGCTTAACCTTGATGACTACATTGGGTGCTTCTATATCAAACTTTCTGGTGTTTGCAATATTCGTTACAAGAAGCGGCTGCTCCTGCTCTCCGACTATTTCCTTATAGTTGTGATCAAAGTAGTCCATTCGCTCCTCCGGAACACCGCTATCGGAGAGAAGATGCTTTACATCTTCCTTTGAAAGTTCGAAATGAACCTCATCCTCCTCATGATCCTCGAGCATTGTGTTCAGATTTTCATGAATATTCCTCATCACATCATAGTCGGCCTCTTCCCCAATTGTCTCCTCAACCAGCGCCTGGAAGAGGTTCTTCTGCTCCGGTGCAGACATAGGTGCCCTTCCTCCGAAAAGTGCCTGAATAAACTCGGGCTGAAGGTCCTCGGGCTTTTTTGAAAAATAGAGCATGTTGTGGATGTCCGCATTTCTCTCAATAAATGCAGGGAAAAGGAAACCCTTGGAAGGCGCATCCACAACCCAGTCGCGGTATCTGTCCTCTATCTCGTTGGTCTTTTCATTATAGCCAAGTCCTGCCTTGGAAAGCTTAACAGGGCAAATACTGCAGAGAATGTAATCGTAAATATTCTCCGATGCATCCTCCATCTCTATTCCGTCCCTTGTCATTCCGGGGATATCATAGACAGCATGAACGAGGATTATATAATAGTTCTCTTCCATAAAAAGATTGGCAATAATCTTGTCATAGAATTCATCAATAAGACTGTCATCCTCAAGATGGGAATCACGAAGACGCAGTAAAAACTCCTGAGTTCCTCCCTGCTCTTCCTGGTCAAGCGGGAATTCGAGATTTATAAGACTTTTCCCGAATACTCCTGTGAGTGTGTGTTTGAAAATATCGAGATACTTGAACATCTCCTCATCGGGGATGCTTCCGAATGCTTTTTTAAATACGAGGCGCTTTGATTTTTCGCCATCAACATAACACCCGCAGATGTGATCGATAGTACATCTGTCGGGTGTAAATTGTTTCCTTATTTCTAATACTTCTGCTTTATTCATGTGAGCTGATTTACCGGTGTGCTTATTTCACAAGTACACTATTCCTTTGCTATAAATTTATCGCACATCTCGCGGGCAAACTGAACAGGGTATAGCTGAACCATAACTGAATCAATGAGATTTTCGATAGTCATCTTGAAAGCTATCTTGACAAAATTATCGTACTCGATTTCAAAACTCTTTTCAAAAATCTTGACACTGTCGACATCTATTCTGTTGACAACAGGAGTACTGATATCAGTAGGAACACTGAGCATCATAGAAAGAGACGTAGCCGCAGCACCCATCATCTGGTTCATGGCCTCCGAAGCTGCGGAAAGATGAAGATCTGTTATCTCACAGTTAGTGTTGGTACCGTCTCCACCCATCATAAGATCCGTCATAACCTTAACATCATTCTCCTTGAGAATGAGAACGTTATTGCCGGTCAGTCCCTTAACGTAGTGAATCTGAACAAAAATGCAGGTATTCTCATAATCATCGAGAGTCTCGCTGCGCTTGATCACGGAAACATTAGGTGTGGTTATATCCACCTTTTTATTGACCATCATGCTGAGTGTGGTCGCGGAATTACCCATACTGATGTTGGCAATTTCTCCTAAAGTATCCATCTGTTCGTTTGTAAGTACCTGATCCATAAGAACCCCTCGCTTCTGTATAATCAGTTTTTCTTTCATTTCGCTAGATATCACGGATATACTACTATTTTATGCCATCATACTTTTTGTGTAAAGGAAGAAAGGGGCTGTGATTTCTTAATTTTCTATAACCTTTTTATTTAATTATAAGGCCTTTTAGTTCATAAAGTGACTCCATTTTCTTATAATAAAGTCCCTTTACCTCTTCCTCGTCATCGTTCTGATCGGGGATATATACAGTTTTAATGCCTGCCGCAGCTGCTGACCTTACTCCGTTTGGAGCATCCTCCACAGCGATACAGTTTTCCTTGGGTACTCCAACCTGTTCACAGGCATACAGGTAAATGTCGGGCTTAGGCTTTCCCTCTTTAACCATGGTGGCACAGCAAATCTTATCAAAATAAGAAAGAAGTCCCACTTTAGTCAAATACCTGGTGGTTCTCTCCTCATCCGTCGCGGTTGCTGTAGCGATAAGGATATTTCTCTCCTTAAGAAACTGAAGAATTTCCCTGGCTCCGGGCTTAAGATTTATCCCTTCCTTCGCAGCCAGCTCCTCAAAGAGAATTTTCCTGTAGGCGCGCGCTTCATGATAGTCAAAATCATCGCCGTACCACTTTTTGAACTGTTCGGGAGCAAAGGGTCTCCCGAGACTTCTAAGCTGCAGCGCCTGTTCTCTTGTCATGCGAAATCCGAAATGTTCAATTGTCTTTGGCCACACTATCTGATAATACTTTTCTGTATCGATGAGCGTTCCGTCAAGGTCGAATAATACTGCCTTTATGTCCATTTTTTCATTCCCCGCTTCTATTTATAAAAAGTGCTATTCATAATGATACCATTTCCCGGGACTTCTTATAAGTGATTTTTTGTGATTATTCACAATCATTCTTGATTATTTTTGTTTATTTATCATGAGCATTCGTGATTATATGTGATTGACTTTGATTATTCTTGATGTTATTCTTTTCTCAGATGGTACATTCCATCATCAATTTTCAAGGAGACTTAGCATATGTTAACCGAGGAAAGACGATCAGCAATTGTTTCCTATATTGAAGAACATAAAGCAGCAACTGTTCAGGAGCTTGTAGATGCTCTTGATTCTTCAGCGGCTACAATCAGGCGCGATCTGAATGCTCTTCACGAGGAGCGCCGCATTCTTAAGGTTTTCGGCGGTGCCACTGTTTTAAATAAAAAGGACGTGACCACAACAGAGCCCTCTGTTGCCGAGAAATCACATCGTAATACCGAAGAAAAAGACATCATTTCAGAATATGCTGCTTCACTGATTCAGGACAACGATTTTGTTTATATCGATTCAGGTACAACTACTCTTCATCTAATCGATCACATAACAAATAAAAAGGCGAAGTACATTACAAACGGCGTTGTTCATGCAAAGAGGCTTTTGGAGAGAGGTCTCTCCACCATGATAATTGGCGGCCGCATAAAGCCCGTTACCGAAGCAGTCATTGGTCCCGATTGTGTGGAAGCACTGAAAAAATTCCATTTTACAAAGGCTTTCATGGGAACAAACGGCATTTCGGTTCAGGCAGGTTTCACCACCCCCGATGTAGACGAAGCACTTGTTAAAGCCGAAGCAATAAAGCACACCTATCTCTCCTACATTCTTGCAGACCACACCAAATTCGGAGTTGTGAGCTCGGTTACTTTTTCTGAGTTAAGGAACTGCTGCATCATTACAGATGAAGAGCCTGACAAAAAATATAAGGATCAGACCATTATCAAGGCCATCAACTGAAAAGGAAGGAGAAGCAAATGATATATACCGTAACTTTTAACCCTGCAATTGACTATATTGTCAGAATGGATAAGCCACTGGATCCGGGAATGACCAACCGTTCAGTTTCCGAGGACTGCTTTTTCGGAGGAAAAGGAATCAATGTTTCCACCATATTAAAGAATCTCGGAATCGAGAACACAGCTCTTGGCTTCGCAGCAGGTTTTACAGGAGAGGCCATAGTTGAAAGTGTCAAGAATAAAGGAATTCTAGCTGATTTCATTATGCTAAAGGATGGAATTTCAAGAATTAACGTAAAAATAAAATCCGAGCAGGAAACAGAAATAAATGCTCAGGGACCTGTTATCACAGACGAAGCCTATAACGAGCTTCTCTGCAAACTCGATTCGCTTAAGGAAGGCGATATGCTAATCCTTGCGGGAAGCATTCCAAGCACTCTTCCAAGCGATGTATATGAAATCATTCTGGACAGATTGAAGGACAAGGGAGTCACCTTCGTGGTTGATGCAACAAAGGATCTTCTCATGAATGTCCTTAAATACCATCCTTTCCTTATTAAACCCAACAACCATGAACTGGGTGAGATGTTCGGAACCGTACTTAAAACAGATGACGAAATTGAAGAGCATGCCAAAAAGCTCCAGGAAATGGGCGCAAGAAATGTTCTCATATCCATGGCCGGCGATGGCGCAATGCTTATAACTGAGGACGGACAGAGATTCCGCGTCGGTGTTCCGAAAGGCAAGGTTAAGAACTCCGTAGGAGCCGGTGATTCAATGGTAGCCGGTTTTGTCGCAGGATATATGAAAACAAAGGATTACAAGGTTGCCCTTAACATGGGAACCGCAGCCGGAAGCGCAACAGCCTTTTCCGACGATCTCGCAACAGGCGAGCTGATTAACAGTATTTACGAAACATTATAAACAGGCATAAACCTGTAAATACGTTTCGTCAATATAAATACAAATGTATTGGGGAAAGCCCCAACAAGGATGCTAACGCATAGAAAGGGAGAAACATGAAAATCAAAGATCTTTTAAGCAAAGAAGGGGTAAGCTTAAATCAGACCGCTGCGGATCAGAATGCCGCAATCGACCTGATGGTAGCGCTTCACGACAAAGTAGGCAATCTTAATGACAAGGCAGCATTCAAGGATGCGATTGTTGCCAGAGAAGCAAAGGGTTCAACTGCGGTAGGCATGGGGATCGCTGTTCCGCACGCAAAGACAGCAGCAGCTAACAAGGCAGGACTTGTTGCAATTACTGTTCCGTCCGGAGTAGATTACAAATCACTCGACGGCCAGCCCAGTAAGCTTCTGTTTATGATCGCAGCACCCGATGGAGCTGCAGACACACATCTCGAGGTACTGTCAAAGCTCATGACAATGCTCATGGATCAGTCTTTCACATCCTCTCTTATCGAAGCAAAAACACCTGAAGAATTCATTGATCTCATTGATAAGCAGGAAGATGCGCGTGATAAAAAGAGTTCCGGTGCTGAAGCAGCTGCTCCGGCTACCACATCATCAGGAATTAAGCTTCTCGGTGTAACAGCATGTCCCACAGGTATTGCTCACACATATATGGCAGCTGAAGCTCTCGAGCAGGCAGCAAAGGACCAGGGGCTTTCAATGAAGGTTGAGACCGATGGTTCAGGCGGTGCAAAGAATGTACTCACAGATGCTGAGATCAAGGACGCTGATGTTATTATCATCGCAGCAGATAAGAATGTTGAGATGGGCAGATTCAATGGTAAGAAGGTTATCAAGGCTTCAACAGCCGATGCAATCCACCACTCTTCAGATCTTATCGGACGTGCGGTAAAGGGCGACGCTCCCGTTTATCAGCATTCAGGATCAGTAACAAGCAGCGCTTCTCTTGATAATGAAAGCGCAGGAAGAAAAGCATACAAGCACCTTATGAACGGTGTATCACACATGCTTCCCTTCGTTATCGGCGGTGGTATCCTTATCGCAATTGCATTCCTTTTGGATGACTACTCACTTGATCCTTCGAACTTTGGTTCCAACACTCCTGTTGCTGCATGGTTTAAGTCAATCGGTGGAACAGCATTCGGATTCATGCTTCCTATCCTTGCAGGATTCATTGCTCAGAGTATAGCGGATCGTCCCGGTCTTGCAGTTGGTTTCGTAGGCGGTGCTCTTGCAAGTACAGGCGCTACATTTGCAGCTCCCGGCGGTGATATTCCTTCAGCATTCCTTGGAGCTCTCGTGGCAGGTTTTGCAGCAGGTTATATCGTACTTGCAATCAGAAAGATCACCGATGGTCTTCCGGCTGCGCTTGAAGGTATCAAGCCCGTTCTCATCTACCCGCTCTGCGGTATCCTGGTAATCGGTCTTGTAATGTGCGCTATCAACCCTCTGGTTGGTGCCCTCAATGCATG
Source organism: Butyrivibrio sp. INlla16 (assembly GCF_900104155.1). Classification (GTDB taxonomy): domain Bacteria; phylum Bacillota; class Clostridia; order Lachnospirales; family Lachnospiraceae; genus Butyrivibrio. The sequence continues at coordinate 84,009 of NZ_FMYB01000013.1, read as the reverse complement.
GATCACAGGCGTTCTTAACGGAATGAGCAGCGGTTCTATCGTAGTCCTTGGTGCAATACTCGGAGGTATGATGGCAACAGATATGGGTGGCCCGCTCAACAAGGCAGCTTATGTATTCGGTACAGCAGCACTTGCAACAGCAAGCCAGTCAGATCAGACAGGTTGGATGATCATGGCAGCAGTTATGGTTGGTGGTATGACTCCTCCTATCGCTATAGCAATTGCAACACTTATTTTCAAGAACAAGTTCACAGAGGGCGAGAGAAAGTCCGGTCCCGTTAACTTCATCATGGGTCTTTGCTTTATCACAGAAGGTGCTATCCCGTTTGCAGCTGCTGACCCGCTCCACGTTATTCCTTCCCTTATGGTTGGTTCAGCTGTAGCAGGCGCTCTCTCAATGGCATTTAAGTGCACACTTATGGCTCCTCACGGCGGAATCTTCGTATTCCCTGTTGTAGGTAATGTAGCAATGTATCTTGTAGCACTCCTTGTTGGTTCAGTAGTATCAGCAGTGCTGCTTGGAATCCTCAAGAAGGACGTAACTAAGTAATTTTCATTCTATCGCCTTCCCCTTTTAGGGGAAGGTATGAGGTTTTGTAAAGAAAGGACATACATTATGGTATCAAAGAACATCACAGTAAAAAACGAACAGGGCATGCACATGCGTCCCGCAAGTCTTCTTTCACAGAAGGCTACTCCTTTTGAGAGCTCAGTAAAAATCATGTTTAACGGCAACAGCTATGATTGCAAGAGCGTTATGTTCCTTATGAGCGCTTGCATCAAGTGTGGTTCCGAAATTGAGCTTGTATGCGAAGGTCCCGATGAGGAAAAGGCTCTCGCAGAGCTTTCTGAGTTCATTGAATCCGGTATGGGTGACTAAAAAGTAATCACCTGGCAAAGAAAAAATGGAGGACTAAACATCAATGTACAAAGGAATAGCTGCATCCAGAGGAATCGGTATCGGCAGTATATGCCGCATAATAGAGCATGATCTTTCTTTTGAGGCAAAGCAGGTTGCCGATCCCGCTGCAGAGAAAGAACGTTTTCATAAAGCAATAGCTGACTTCGTAGAAGAAACTAACGCAATGGCTGAGGATGTCAGAAAACGCATCGGTCCCAAGGAAGCAGAAATCCTTCAGGGACATGCCGTAATGATCTCCGATCCCGCCATGTCCGGAGAGATGGACAAAATGATCGACCAGGGGCAGTGCGCCGAGACAGCTCTCACTGCTGTCTGCGATATGTTTATTAACATGTTTTCACAGATGGATGATGAGATGATGAAGCAGCGCGCTTCCGATATCTCCGATGTCAAGGTAAGCGTCCTGAAAAAGCTCCTTGGCATTGAGGATATTGATATCAGCAAAGTTGCACCCGGTACTGTTCTTGTCTGCAAGGATCTTACTCCTTCCATGACATCACAGATCGTCAAGGAAAATGTAACCGGCATCATCACGGAGATAGGTGGTAAGACCTCCCACTCCGCTATCCTTGCCAGAGCCCTTGAGATTCCTGCAGTACTCTCCGTTCCCGGAATAGTTGATGAGGTAAAGGATAAGGATACCGCTATAATCGATGGAACCGAAGGTGATGTTTTCATAAATCCCGATGGAGAAGTTCTTTCAAAATACATGCTAAAGCGTGAGGAATTCATCCGTAAGCAGTCAGAGCTTAAGACCTTTATCGGCAAGGAAACAGTTAACGCTGACGGAACAAAGCTTGAACTATTCTGCAACATCGGTACTCCCAAGGATGCGAAGAAAGCTGTCGAATGTGACGGTGAAGGAATCGGTCTTTTCAGATCAGAGTTCCTTTTCATGGACAACACACACCTGCCTACCGAGGATGAGCAATTTGAAGCGTATAAGGAAGCTGTTCAGACAATGGATGGCAAATGTGTAATCATCCGTACTCTCGACATAGGCGGTGACAAGGACATTCCTTATCTTGGACTTGAGAAGGAAGAGAATCCTTTCCTTGGTTACAGAGCTGTCCGCTACTGTCTTGGAAACCAGGATATGTATAAGACACAGCTTCGTGCCATTGTAAGAGCCAGCGCCTTTGGAAAAGTTAAGATCATGGTACCTCTCGTTACAACTGTTGACGAGGTAAGAAGCGTAAAAGCACTTGTTGGTGAGATAAAGGATAACCTTTCATCAGAAGGAATAGATTATGATAAGAATATCGAAGTCGGCTGCATGATAGAGACAGCCTCTGCTTCTCTCATAGCAGATCTCCTTGCAAAGGAAGCTGACTTCTTCTCAATCGGAACCAACGACCTCACGCAGTACACGATGAGCGTCGACAGAGGAAATCCCAAGGTTGCTTACCTGTACTCCTCCTTCCAGCCCTCCGTACTCCGCTCAATAAAGTATATTATTGAGTGTGGTAAAAAGGCAGGTATTCCAGTTGGAATGTGCGGTGAAGCCGCTGCAGATCCTCTCATGATTCCGCTCCTTATGTCCTTTGGTCTTGATGAATACAGCGTTAATCCGGTTCTTGTATTAACCGCCCGCTGCATCATCTCCAAGTGGAGTAAGGCCGAAGCAGACACTCTTGCAGACAAGGTTATGGCAATGGATACTGAGGCAGATATAGTTGCAGCACTTAAAGAGGCTGCAAAGGAATAAACTCCAAGGTCACATCTCCTTTCGAAAAAAGCTCCTGTAAACTCTTCAAAGAGTTCACGGGAGCTTTTTTTGATACTTAGAAGATACCGCCTATACCTGTATCATTATCAATCGTGTTCATATTGTACAGAATAAGCACATCAGATATCTCAGGGTGCTCATTTATAAACTTGGACGGTCCGCCCTTATAATAGCGCGTATCGAATACATATACGGTATGATAATGCGCAAGGAGGAACGGCACAATGCTGTTAGCATAGCTGTCCTTGACAAGGGCTATTGCCCCATCCTGCACCGCATCATTGGTGATGGTGATCAAAGGATGAATGTTGTTAAGGAAGTAGGAGTACTGGTCCTTCTCTGACAGATATTCCTTATTGTAAGGAGTATCTGTCACCTCTTCTGTATCAGAATATTCCACACTAAGCTTCCAGTCCGGATAGCTGTAAGAAACAATCCTGTCTGCGCCAAAATACGGATCATTAAGTTTGGAATATATTGTTCCCTTGAAATTCTCAGATACTATCTCTCCGGTGTACTCCGAAAGAGGAATAGGCGTAAGTCCTGCTGCTTCACAGAAAGCCTCATAGCCTATATATGCTCCATAAGTTGTCCAGTGGTGGTCTGTTCGATAAAACAGCCTGTTACCTGTGATATCCTCTGTAAGAGGCTCTGAAACAGTCTTCTTCGCTTCATCCTTAAGCCTTGTCGAAACATCAATTTTCTGAAGCTTATCAGACGATGCCGAGTAAATATCTGAAATAATCTGCTGCTGAAGATCGGGATCATTTGCATTTTCCGGCAGAAGGTCAGAATAAACCGATACCGCAGTCGGAACCATCATCAGCATGCATCTGGCATTTTCTACATTTACAGCGAGCTTTGAAAACTGATCAATCTGCTTTGCCGTGTTCTTAGGATACTTGTACCTCTCAATAAGAGAGCCATCCTTCGCAAGATAAATATCGTTAATCTCTTTCCTTCCGGTTATCCTCTCAACCTCAGCCATAAGACGCATGAATGCATCACGTGCAGGAAATTGATCTGCCACAAAGGTTTCAAAGCCGCTGGTAAAGTCACCGCTTTTTATCTTTTCAAAATTGAATTCGGGCATTTGTGCCAGCTTGCGATTTTCATTCTGAGAAAAGGTCTTTTTCTCTGAAACAAAAAACACGATTATAAAGCACAAGGTCACCACACATATAAGATATACCGGAATGCGGTCGAGAATGCCTATCTTTTTTTTATCTGAATTATTACTCACATCAATACCTCTAAATTAAAAACGGAAGTACAGGAACGGATTGTAGGTATCCTTCACAAGGCTGGATATTGCAAGAATAAACAAACCTGCCATAAGTACAGTACCAACGGTTTTCACCACATTCACCGCAGTGGTTCCCGCTCCCTCCACTTTTTTCACAAAAGCGGGATACACAGGAAATGAAAGCACTATTGCCGCAAGTAAAACCGGCAGATAATTTCCGGTGTACCACCAGAACTCTGTTCCGAACAGCGGATTGCCGGGGATGCCTATAAGCTTAACGAAATAGGTTCCCATCTCAGACAGATTATCAAAGGTGAAAATACCGAAGCCGAATATTACTATAATAATTGCATACAAATGCTGCAGCGCCATAGGAAGCTTCTTAAGCCATTTTCCCCAGATAAATTTCTCCAGTGTAAGAAGTGTTCCGTGATACAATCCCCAGAGGACGAAGTTCCAGGAAGCTCCGTGCCATAAGCCTGTCAAAAACCATACCACAAAGATATTCCGAAAATGCTTGACCATGCCTACTCGATTTCCACCAAGAGGAATATACACATAATCTCTGAACCAGGTTGAAAGTGACACATGCCAGCGGCGCCAAAAGTCCGTAACTGAAACTGAGCTAAGCGGATAGATAAAGTTCTCAGGGAAGTGGAATCCCAGCATCTGTCCAAGACCTATAGCCATATCACTGTATGCACTAAAGTCGTAATAAAGCTGAAGTGTAAAGCACAAAAGTCCAAGCCATGCCGTAACTATAGAAATGCCGTCAGCCACACGAATAGTATCCCAAAGAGCTCCGATCTGATTGGCGATCAAAACCTTTCGAAGAAGTCCCAGAATAAAACGCTTCATACCTGATACGAAGCCGGACTCTGATATCTCCCTACTGTGAATCTCCTGCTGAACTGTTGAAAAACGCACGATAGGACCGGCAATAAGCTGCGGGAACATTGATACATATGTAAGATAGTCCAGATAGTTCTTTTCAGCCTTAATACGACCCTTATATACATCAATTGAATAGCTGACAGTCTGGAAGGTATAAAAGCTTATACCTACAGGCAACGCCACGCCCGGGAGCTTTACATCAAATGGTGTAAGCGCATTCCAGATGCCAACGGAAAAATCAGCATATTTGAAATATCCAAGAAGTGAAAAATTTATAAGAAGCGCTATCACAAGACATACACGCTTTTTCACTAGAGAAGAAGCGAATCTCTCCTGAAGTCGTCCGTCCGTGTAATCAACAAATGAAGAAAACAGCATCAGAAGAATATAGATTGGTTCTCCCCATGCATAAAAAAGCAGACTAAAAATGAGCAGGACGAAATTCTTCGCCCTGCCGGGAATTACATAATATAAAATCAAAAATGCCGGTAAAAAAAAGAATAAAAATGTAAGACTACTAAATACCATAAAACGCTACTTTCTTATTTACCCATGAGACCATTTTTAATGATTTCCTCGATGCCATCGGCGTCGGAAGAAATAACAAGGTATAATGCATTGCCCTGTTTCTTGATGCTTGCAGCCTTAATGATGTCTGCCTGATCCGGAAGATAGTCGAGCATCTCAGGTGAAGAAAGCTGCTCAAGGACAGCTCCAAGTTTCTCCTCAACTGTAGAAACGTTTGCCTCATCTGCAACATTTAATATGATAACGCGGTCTGCATGAACCTCATCAGCCTCAGCAAAAACGTAATCTGAAAGCATTGATGCATCAATTCCGTAGTAGTTCATAAGCCAGTCATCATCAGCTTCATACATATCGGGAAGTGTATAAGCTCCCTTGATCTTCTCATAGATCTCTGATGCCTTAAGAGGTGTTGCAGCTGCCTCCTGTCCTGCCTCAGTATCGGCGCCTGAAGCTCCTGTACTATTGCCGCCGCATCCTGTAATGCAAAGCATTGCTGTGAGTGCTGCCACTCCTATAACTTTAAGATAATTTTTTTTCATAATATCCTCCTAAATTACTGCGCTGTAGTTTCTGCCGGTGTCTCCTGAAGTCCGAGCCTCTCAGCCGCGTATCTTACAAGCATCTGTGTCCAGACATTATATGCAGACTTACTCTCATGCAGGAATCCATCACTGCAATACTCGGGTAACAGATTGCCCTGTCCGTCGGAAAGAACTGTCGCCATGTCAATATAGCCCCAACCGTTCTGATTTGCAAGTTCATGAACTGCCTGATTGAAGGCTGCGATATTCGTATTATTCAGTTTACCTTTGCCCAAATCCTTGAGCGTATAGGTTGCGCTGATAATGTTAATCTCCATATCGGGAGATAATTCCCTGATCTTATCAACGAGCTGCGGATAGAGTGCTACAGACTCATCAATGTCATAGCTGACATCATTTATTCCGAAAAACAGGAAAGCCTTCTTCGCTCCCATCATCTGCATTGATTCCCAGATTGGATGCTGCGCTCCCTGATATAACGGATGTACACTTTTCTCACTTACAGGCCAGAACGCGTTATGAAGTGAAAGTGATCCTGCTGCAAGAAACTGCAGCTGTGTAAGCATCGGATCAGAGCTCCTGGCCGAATAATTCCTAAATCCCAGAAGAACCGAATCTCCCGCAAATACCGTATTTTCATAGAACTGACGGATCTGTTCCATCTGTTCATCAGAATAATGCATATTCTGAAGCGTCTGCAGATCATAGGATGCAGTAAATCCGCTTCCTAAAGTATTCTCAGCAGTAGTATCATCTGCAGGCGCAACATCCACAGAAACATCATCTGAAGAGCCCTCAGAAGCCACTTCATCACCGCCCTCACTCGCGGCATTGCCTTCCTGCTCTGTTTCTTCTCCGCTAACAGCCTCACCGGCATCATCAGTGACCTGCTCGTCTGCACTGATTTCTTCAGTGCTCTCGTTCGTTTTCTCTGTATCCTGAGAAGAAACCTCTTCTGCTTCCACGACTATCTGAGTGGAAACCTCTTCCGCGGGGCTGCCAGATTCCTCTGCAGCGGCGCTCTTCTCACTGTCTATCTTCTGAAAAATAGATGTGTTCTCTGCGGTATCGCCTTCATCAGGCTGACTTTTTGCTCCGCAGGCACATAAACTCACAGAAACTCCGACAACAGCCAGAAGTCCTGCTAATTTCCCAAATTTCACCTTATAAAAATCCTCTCTTGAAAAACATCATCTTTGGCAGAATATCTGCCTTATGCAGCATAATTTAATGTGGTTATAATCAAAACCTGTCGCCACACATACATTACATTTTATCAAAAATACGCCGACAGTAACAGTTATTTTTTCAGTAAAATCAAAAATAAAAACCGGCCGAATTATGAAATCCGACCGGTGTACTTCTTCTATATTCATCTGCTTACAAATCTGCCCTAAAACTCAGCCTCTTTGTAAGCTCTGCAATAACTCAATTGCTGTTTTCCCCTCTGTCTGTCCTGCCGCAGCAGGAGTATTGTACTTTCCGAGAAGTTTAGTCCTCATTTCTTCCGGGTGATTGTACAGCTGATCCATGATTCGGTCAAACGCTTTTTTCCATTCCATACTTTTCTCCTTGCTAATCCGAAGGTCCCCACCATCAGATTCTGAATACCTGTCTGCCTTTTTCTGCGTTCTGAAAAAACATTTGCAGAACTTTCTCCCCCCAGATAAAGACTTCTGTGTTTCAGATGCAAGGTTAATATTAAAGTATTGGCCGCCTCCAATCAAGGAACAAAAACTTAAGAAATTCTTAAAATTTTATTTCTTAAATTTCAAGAAGTATTGAAACAAAATATCATTTATTCTTTTGTAACAGCGTGTATTCCAAATACAGTGAAAATCATGAGTCCAATACCAACTATCAGGCATACAATCCAGTTGCGTACAAATCCTGCAATTATATAGGCAACACAGGATACTATTGCTGCTGTTATCGCGTAAGGCAGCTGCGTTGAAACGTGATTTATGTGTTTACATTCAGCACCTGCACTCGCCATAATCGTCGTATCGGAAATCGGTGAGCAGTGATCTCCGCAAACAGCTCCTGCCATGCAGGCTGAAATCGAGATGATCATAAGCTCATTGCCCATATCAGATCCGAAGACCTTAGCAACTATCGGAATAAGGATACCAAAGGTTCCCCATGATGTTCCGGTCGCAAACGCAAGAAATGCTCCGATTATGAAAACAATTGCAGGGAGCAAACTCATAAGCGCATCCTTGTCTGCGATATTGGCCACAAGACCTCCGACATACTCAGCAGCTCCAAGGGAGTCTGTCATTGACTTAAGTGTCCATGCAAAGGTCAGAATCATAATAGCGGGCACCATGCTCTTAAAACCTTCAGGTATAGCATTCATGCACTCTGTAAAGCTGAGTACCTTTGTAGCAACCATAAAGATAATCGTAATGACAAGGGCTACCACCGAACCATACACAAGACCTACAGAAGCATCTGATCCTGCAAAAGCATCAACAAAGTTTGTACCTTCAAAAAATCCACCGGTATAGATCATTCCGATAACACAGCACACAATCAGTGTAATGATGGGAAGTACCAGATGAATAACCCGGCCATTCACGGACACAGGCGGAGTAGGCTGATCTTCCGCACCTGTCATACTGGAGTGTCTTTTATTCTTCTCGCTGTCCTTATCAGCGCCACCGCCTACTCTGAGTTCAGCCTTTTTCATGGGACCGAATTCTATTTTTCCAAAAGTAAGAGTAAGCATCATTACTATTGTCAAAAGTGCATAGAAGTTATACGGAATAGCTCTTACAAAAAGTGTAAGTCCGTTAGCACCATCAACGAAGCCAGTTACAGCGGCTGCCCAGGAAGAAATAGGTGCAATAATACACACGGGAGCTGCAGTTGCATCAATTAGATATGCCAGCTTTTCCCTTGATATCTTGTGCTTATCTGTAAGCGGTCTCATAACAGAACCAACTGTAAGGCAGTTGAAATAGTCATCGATGAAAATCAGACAGCCAAGTGCTATTGTCGCCAGCTGCGCGCCTGTCTTGGTTTTCACATGGGTAGTTGCCCATTTTCCAAAAGCTGCAGATCCGCCTGCTCTGTTCATAAGCATTACCATGCTTCCGAGAACTACAAGGAATATCAGAATACCGACATTCCACCCATCGGAGAGCTGTCCGATCATTCCATCCACAAAAACATGCTGCATTGTAGCAGTAAAACTGAAATTGGTGTAGAGAAGACCACCCACAAGAATTCCTACGAATAGTGACGAATAAACTTCCTTGGTGATCAGTGCCAGAGCTATCGCGATAATAGCCGGCAAAAGAGCCCAAAAACTGTTAACAAACATTTTTACTCCCCTCCTCCTTAAATTTTCACTTTTTTCATATATAATGCGAATACCGCAGCAGAACTCTCTGGTGCGGTATTCGATGTTTCTTTATTTGATTATACTATATCGCTTTAATGTATAAAAGCTACAATATCATTCTTTTTATTAAACAATACCCTGAGCCTTCATAGCTTCTGCAACCTTAAGGAAGCCTGCGATGTTAGCACCTGCAACATAATTGCCTTCCTGACCATACTTCTTAGCAGCATCGTCAATGTTGTGATAGATGTCAACCATGATTCTCTTAAGCTTTGCATCAACCTCTTCGAAGGTCCAGCTAAGTCTCTCGGAGTTCTGGCTCATCTCAAGAGCTGATGTAGCAACACCACCTGCGTTTGCAGCCTTACCACCTACGAACATAACCTTGTTCTGCTGTAAGTACTCTGTAGCCTCGATAGTTGTAGGCATGTTAGCACCTTCGCAAACAGCGATACATCCGTTAGCAACAAGCTGCTTAGCATCCTCAAGAAGAAGCTCGTTCTGTGTTGCGCAAGGAAGAGCAACATCACACTTGATGCTCCATACGCCTCTGCCCTCATGGTACTCAGCAGACTTTCTTGCTGCAGCATAATCTGTAAGGCGTGCTCTCTTAACTTCCTTAACCTCTTTAAGAAGCTCAACATCGATTCCCTCGGGATCATAGATCCAGCCTGTGGAATCAGAACATGTAACAACCTTAGCACCGAGCTGCTGTGCCTTCTCGATAGCGTAGATAGCAACGTTACCTGCACCTGAAACAACTACTGTCTTACCCTTGATATCAGAGCCGTTGCACTTAAGAAGCTCCTCTGTAAGGTAAAGAAGGCCATAGCCTGTAGCCTGTGTACGAGCAAGTGATCCGCCGTATGTAAGGCCCTTACCTGTAAGAACGCCTTCGTATGTATCACGGATTCTCTTGTACTGACCATACATGAATCCAATCTCACGTCCGCCTACACCGATATCACCTGCAGGAACGTCTGTATCAGCACCGATGTGTCTGAAAAGCTCTGTCATAAAGCTCTGGCAGAATGCCATGATTTCTCTGTCTGACTTACCCTTAGGATCGAAGTCGGAACCACCCTTACCGCCGCCGATCGGAAGACCTGTAAGTGAATTCTTGAAGATCTGCTCAAAGCCAAGGAACTTGATGATACCAAGATTTACTGAAGGATGGAAACGAAGTCCTCCCTTGTAAGGTCCGATTGCTGAATTAAACTGAATACGGAATCCGTTATTAACCTGAACCTGTCCCTTATCATCAACCCACGGAACTCTGAAAAGAATCTGTCTCTCGGGAGTACAAAGTCTCTCAAGGAGAGCATCCTTTCTGTACTCATCCTCATGAGCATCGATAACTACTCTGAGTGAATCAAGTACTTCCTTTACAGCCTGATGGAATTCCGGCTGTGCGGGGTTTTTCTCAACAACATAATTGTAGACTTCATCAACGTAAGACATTTTTTTGCTCCTCCTAAAAATTAAAATTGTGTACAAAAAAAGAGCGTAAAGATTTATAGGTCTTTACGCTCCCTTGCGTAGACACCACTGTCTGACAAGTATTATTCCACAGAGATTAAAAATCGTCAAGCACTTTATTGCTTTAAACCGATAAAAATATTATTGCGGGAACTTCACACCTGTCTGGTCCCTGATAAAATCCATCATATTCATTATCTTAAGAGTAAGCGCATGAGGCATCTGCGGGCACTCCTTCCAGCCTTCGGAAAGCGCCTTAAACGCTGCCTCAATTTCATATTCATAGCCGGTTATCTGCTTCTCTTTCTTATAATGCGCAATTGTCTCCCCGGCATTGTTATATACAACAATCTCTGAAAAGTTGTTAATATCCTGCACTTCAATATGTCCGTTTGCACCGTATATTATTCCCTTACATGGACCAAAGGATGTTGCCGAGCAGGTAACAACCGCCATCTGCCCGCTGCGATATTTGAGTGACACGGTATCCTGGATATCAACTCCTGTATCACCAAGCACAGCCTGGCTCTGTATATCAGTTATATCTTCCCCCAGAATCATTGAAGCAAAAGTAAGTCCGTATACACCAAGATCAAGAAGAGCTCCTCCTCCGAGTGAAGGATCCTGTATTCTCTGTTTCCATGCTATGTTATAGCTAAGGTCAGCCATTACCATCGAGATTTCCCCGATGACGTTACTTGCAATAACTTCCTTAAGCTTTCCCGCAAGAGGAAGGAATCTTGTCCACATAGCTTCCGTAAGAAGAACATCCTTCTTAGCTGCAAGATCAAATAGCTCCTTAGCCTGCTCTTCATTTAAGGTAAATGCCTTCTCACAAAGAACATTCTTACCGTTCTCAAGAGCCAGCTTGACATTCTCATAATGCGCAGAATGCGGAGTTGCCACATATATCAGATCGATTTTGGGATCCTGACAAAGTTCCTCATACGAACCATAAAAATGCTTAATCTTAAATTCCTTGGCAAAGCTCTCCGCCTTCTCCTTGGTTCTCGATGCTACGGCATAGCATGTAACGCCTCTCATTCCTGAAAGTGTCTTTGCCATAATTCTGGCAATCTCGCCTGTTCCAAGTATTCCGACTTTTTTCTTATCAAATATCATTCCCATTTCCCTCGCCCGGCACTTCGTGCCAACTGCTCCTCATCGGAGGTATTCTTCTGTTTAAAAAACGCGCAGCACTGTCAGTGCTACGCGCCAATGTTAATTATACCATATCCTTATTCTTTTTTAAGGAATTCAGACTTTACATAACCGCTCTTGCCGTTATATTCAACCTTTGCCCAGCCATTCGCATACTGTTCCTTAACATCAACAAAGTCTCCGGCATAGATGGTTGTTACGATATCAGTATCTGTTCCCTGTCCCTTACGGAGCTTAACAGCCTCTGATACCTGCATCTTACCCTTATCATAGACGCTGACTGATGCGCTTTCTGTCTGCTCTTCCTGCTTCTCTTCCTTCTTTTCCTCGGTCTTTTCTTCTGTCTGTTCTTCCTTTTTTTCCTCAGTCTGAGTCTCTGTATTCTCTTCGGTCTGAGTATCTGCAGCTGCCTGATTCTCAGTTACTTCCTCGAAGTACTCAGTCTTAACATAAGCTGTTCCGCCATTATATTCAATCTTACTCCAGCCATTAGCAAGTGCTTCAAGCTGTGTGAACTCCTGTCCCTTTTCTGTTTTGCCAATCTTATCGGCTGTCTCGGAATCAGAGCTTCGGATATTGATTACATCTGTTGCCTTGATTTTCTTAACCACCTGCTGCTGTTCCTCAGCTGGCTGCTCCTGCTCAGCCGGGGCAGCTTCAGCTCCTTCGGTAGCTTCTCCGGCCTCAGCACCTTCAGCATTTTCGCCTTCAGGATTCTCTGCTACAGCTTCAGCCCCCTCAGGATTCTCCTGATTTGCAGCTTCAAGCATTGATGTGTCTCCGGACTCAATAGCTGCAAGCGCCTCTCCTACAGATACCTGAATGTTGGCACTCATATCGGAAAGGAAAGTAGCAAGTGCCTCATTGGAAGCAATAATCTTATTGTAATCATCAGCAACAGTATTGTTGAGATCAACAACATCAGCCTGAAGAGAAATGTTGCTGATATACTCTGTAACCTTATCATCAACTACATCACCATTGATGTAGAGCTTACCGTTCTCATCGGTACAGACAAACATTGTCTGCATACCGGGAAGTGCTGTGTCATAGCCGTCAAATAAAACCTCAGTATACACGTAAGCAACATAGCTTCCGTCAACAGGGCCGGGTTTGGTATAAACATCTACGGTAGGAATTCCGGTGATATACTTAGATACCTCCTTGAGTCTCAGCTCCTCTGTGGATTCAAGTCCTGTATAAACCGACTTGATAGTCTCCATATCTCCTGCTGCATAAGCGTTAAAGTATGTGCTCATCAGAGCATTAACATCCTCATGAGCATTCTTCTCAAGATCTACCTCCGGAACAATATAGCTTCCGTTCTCATCGATTGTAACCTGCGCGTCCTCTGCCTCTGTCGGCACAATTCTGTTATTGGCCTCAAGTGCAATAACAATCGTAATAATTACTGCAACTACCAATACCAGCGGCATTACAAGCTTCTTATTATCAGAGATAAATTCCCAGAAATTACGCTTATCCATAGCAGCGAAAGGATTCTCCGGCTTACTACTCTTTTTGTTAAAATTCATACCTTTAAAATTCATAAAACTCTATATCCTTTCTGTGACAAAAGATGCACCCGACAGGAATCGAACCTGCATTAAAGGCGTCGGAGGCCTCCGTTCTATCCATTAGACTACGGGTGCAAAATTGTTACAGATTTATTACGTACCCGACTATAATACCATAGTATCTCTGACCTGTTCAACCTTTTTTATATTATTTTCGTGCGTCCTGTCGTAGTAATAGAGGCTGTCCGACAGCACATCTTCCGGCGAAACGCATGTTGCGTTTACAGTTTTTATCATATCTTCAAGTGTTCCGGGCTCATCCAGTGATAATAGTTCCTTAACAAAGATTACCTCGTGTACTGATGAAGGAAGAATATAAAAATTCGATCCAAAGTGCTCAGCCACTTCTTTAAGAAGCTCCGGATAAAGAATTACCGATGCTCCGTTTGTTAATTTTTCATTACTTGCTACCAGTAAGCCTTCAAAATAAGAGTCATACCCGAACACATCACCTGGACAATAACTCTGCCCTCCCTGCTTTTCCAAATAATCATATATAGGTACAATCTCAGCTGGATATAATCTTGGGGTGTTATCCAAAGCAGCCTCAAAGAGATTCTCTTCCGTAGCATCCCAGATTTTCATAATCTCGTTATTTACAGCAACGCTTCCCTCAATCCCCATTGCAGAGAGCGAAACAAAATAGGTTATTGCAAGATCCTCCATGAGCCTGTGCGGAATTCCCTTAAGCTTTTCCTCATTTCTCTTCGAACTGACAAGTCTGAAACAAATCTTGTCACAAACAAGGTCGAAGTCCGAAAAGAATGAAAAATCCACCTCTTCACCCACAAGATGCTGGTCAATCACTCTTATTATATCATTAAAAACGCTACCAAAAGATTTTCCCTTCAGGAACTCCTCATAAAAATCATCAAGATATACTGTAGGTCCGCAGTTCCCACCAACAAGAGTTACACAAATTCCCATTTTCTTTAGTCCGTTATTTTTGTCCACCTCATGCATGGAAACCTTTCCTTTTCCCTCATAATACTCTGCTGCCTTGTCTCTTACCTCATTAAAAAAATTGTTTTTATTCATTATTTCTCCTTTTTTACCTAAACACTCAAAAAGGCAATGAAAGATATCATTTTTCTTTCATTGCCTTACAAGTCTATAAATACAATTTTTTCAGATGAACGGTAATTATACTCTGGAGAGGTATTCTCCTGATCTTGTGTCGATCTTGATTACATCGCCTTCGTTAACGAAAAGCGGAACCTGAACAACAGCACCTGTTTCAACAGTAGCAGGCTTTGTAGCACCTGTAGCTGTATCACCCTTGAAGCCGGGCTCTGTCTCAGTAATAGCGAGTTCTACGAAAAGCGGAGGCTCAATAGCAAATACGTTGCCGTTATATGAGTTAACCTGAACGGTCTCATTCTCCTTAACATATTTCATTGAATCGCCTACCTGATCCTTTGTAAGAGAGATCTGCTCATAGGATTCGTTATCCATGAAGTTGAAAAGATCACCATCAGCATAAAGATACTGCATATCCTTACGATCGATACGTGCTGCAGGGAACTTCTCTGTAGGACGGAAAGTTGTCTCCTTAACACCGCCATTGATAATATCCTTAAGCTTTGTTCTTACAAATGCTGCGCCCTTTCCGGGTTTTACATGCTGGAATTCTATAATCTGACATACATTGCCATCGATCTCGATGGTCATACCGTTTCTGAAATCACTTGCAGAAATCATAAAAATCCTCCTAATTAATACAAATCAAACAACTAGATTATATTATACTAATGTTATATTTTTTTCAACAACTTTTTTTCATACAGTAATCAATTGCCTCCAGATATCCCTGAAGTCCATGTCCGTATATCTGTTTATCGCAGGCGGGTGCGGTGACGGAATTCGCCCTGAAGTCCTCTCTCTCCTTTATATTGGAGATGTGCACTTCCACCTTGATGATATTTTCAAGGCTTTTTAGAGCATCATGTATGGCGTAACTGTAGTGAGTATACGCTCCGGGGTTTATGACAATTCCCTCTGTGCCGTCAAAATATGCTTCCTGCAGCTTATCGATAATCGCTCCTTCGTGATTCGACTGCCATACTTCAACGTCCGCTCCGCATGAAGATGCCTTATCCTCTATCATTTTAACAAGATAATCGTAATCCTCATTGCCGTATACCGCTTTCTCTCTTATGCCAAGAAAATTAAGATTGGGTCCGTTTATAACTAGTAGCTTCATTTTCGTAATCCTCAAATCAGTCTCTCTATTATCTCATTTGCAACCTGCAAAGCATCTATCGCATCCGTATCAATCTCGATGTCACTTGCATCCTCATAAACCGCTCTTCTCTCATTCTGCAGGTCTTTTATTTTCTGTAAAACATCATCGGACTTAAGAAGTGGTCTGGTTCTGTCATCCTTGATCCTGTCATAGACAGTCTCTGGTTTTGCTTTTAGAAAAATGACCTTACCTATCTTTTTAAGGAACTCTCTGTTTACTTCTTTAAGCGGAAGTCCGCCTCCAACCGAAAGAATAAAACGCTTTTTTTCGCTTTCGAGGAGCTGCTTTATATACTCTGTCTCCATATCCCTGAAAGCACCTTCACCCTGATGCTCAAAAATCGAACTGATCGTGGTTCTCTGCTGATGTTCAATCTCTGAATCGGAATCAAGCAGCTCATATCCAAGCATTGTTGACAGCATCTTGGCGACTGTGCTTTTTCCGCTTCCCATAAAACCGGTGAGCACAATATTCTGCCCATCCATAAGCTCCCCGAGAAGTCTCCCGTATACTGTCTCACTCTGGTTTCGTGTGATCTTTATGCCGTCCCACTTTTCATAGGCGTCTATTCCCTGATACAAAAGCATCCTAAGTCCAGATATGCTCTTTGCTCCCGCCTTCTTACAATTCTGCAAAAACTGTGTATTAAGCGGTCTGTAAACGGCATCAAATCCGGTGCTCAGCTTTTCATAGAAAGAAGGATCCTCTATTACCGCCTTATCCGATTCAGGAAAAAGTCCAACCTGAGTCATCTGCATGCAAATGTACTTTTTGTCCGAAGGAAGCTCATTATATGCCGAAAGTTCCATCGGAATTGCAATATCTTTTCCGGCGTATTCATTGACATCAGCGCACAGATCGGCTGCCCTCTCAAAGGTTCTGTTTAGAATATAAACCTCAGCTGCTCCTTCATTTACACACATAAATGCCGCCGGTCTTGCAACTCCTCCGGCTCCCAGAATAATAACAGACTGCCCCGAAAGGCTTACATTTTCTTCCTTCAAAGATCTAAGAAGCCCTGTATAGTCCGTGTTATATCCCCTAAAACCGGTGTTATCCTCAGTTCTGACAAGAGTATTTACAGCACCTATTTTCTCTGCAACAGGATCAATCTCCTTAAGAAAAGGAATAACTGCACTCTTATGCGGAATCGTAACATTTAGCCCCAGCACATCAAGCGCCAATGCCCCCTTTACTGCCGCCTCAACATTTTCACCCCTTACCTCAAAGGGCACGTATACCATATCCGTATCCGTAAGCTCGTTCAATGTATTATGAATAGCTGGCGACAACGTATGATGAACGGGATTACCTATAAGTCCGCAGACTCTGGTGGTACCCTTTATGTCTTTTCCCATATCAGCCTCCAAGTGGTACTCTATTTTTCCATGCGCTTTACATGCTTTTTGTAAAAGAAGAGAACGATTGCTTCAAACCACCTTTTAATAACGATCTGAATCTCTTCCTTCTTATCTATCTGCTTTACAAGAATCGTGTGCATTCCCGCTCTGTTTGCTCCCCAGACATCAGTAAAAATCTGATCACCCACAAACAAAGTATTATCCGGACCGGTTCCCATCTTCTCCATGGCCTTAAAATAGCCTGAAAGGAAGGGCTTGTTTGCCTTGTATATATATCCCGATTCCACAGCATCTGCAAAAGGGCTTACTCTGGGCTCTTTATTATTTGATAGCAGCATTGTCTGATATCCCAGCTCATGAAGCTTATCAAAAAGCTCTACAGCGCGCTCATCAGCCGGCGCTCCGTGCGGAACAAGGGTATTATCTATATCGAAAATAACCCCTCTGTAGCCCTCATCATATAATCTGTCAAATGGAATTAAATAGGTTGATTCCGAGATCTCGCTCGGATAAAGTAAGTGTCTCATAGAGAAAACTATAACATAAAAAAAGGACAGGAAAAACACTTTCCTATCCCTTAATTTTCATTAAATTATCAAATCACTTGCGAACGACAAGTCCGTCCTCATCATTCATCACTACACTGCTGTCACCGGCAGTTTCTTTTCTTCTTACAGCTCCGCTTCCCACAAAATACTGATATTCATGAAGTATTGAATCCTTCTGCATATCCGAAACGGCCTTGCGCATAACGCTCGACTGAATTCCTCCGAGATTGGAAAGTCCCACAAGTGAACTGTCTCTATTCCCCAAAGACACTCTGACATCACTTATATTTGAGTTTCTGCGGGGAGTTTTTACAACTTCCTCAGAAACAGACTTTTCAGTATTATCGCTTTCCTTAACATTGCTCTGGGGTGCAGACTCCGGTCTTACCTGCGAACTCTTATCCGGTGAAGCGATGGCGTCCTGATATATTTCGCGTATATATGAGTTATCAAGCCCATCAATCCTCATACGCCCCTCCTTTCTTCATACATCGTTATAATACACGAACTTGTGGCGTTTTTCAATCATTTCACATCATCTTGTATTATATCGGCATATAGGGGCGAAAACTTTATACCTTGGGCTGTCTTATTCCGGCAGCCTCCAAAAGCTGCATGGTATAAGGGCTCTTGGGATCTTTATAAACAGCTCTGGGAACACCGTATTCCTCTATGATTCCCTCATGCATAACAGCCACATGGTCACATATCTGATATATAACGCGCAGATCATGAGATATAAAAAGAATAGTAATTCCCATATCCTGATGAAGTTTCTGTAACAGTTCCAGAATCTGAGCCTGAATCGTAACATCAAGAGCCGATACAGGTTCATCCGCAATCAAAACCTTTGGCGATTTCATAAGAGCAACGCCTATGCTGACTCTCTGCCTCTGCCCTCCGGATAGCTGCGACGGATATCTGTCCATCATATTCTCCTGAAGGCCTATTGCACGCATGATCTCCTTTGCCCGCTTTTGTCTCTCCTCTTTAGTCCAATTCCTTGTTTTATCAGCCCTTAAGGGCTCTTCCAAAAGCCATCCGATTTTCTTTGTGGGATTAAGGGATGAATACGGATCCTGGAAAACCATCTGCGCATCATTGTATTTCTGAATAAGCTCTCCTTCGATATCCTTATTCATTCCAACCAGGGCCTTAGCAAGGGTGGATTTACCGCATCCTGACTCCCCGGCAATTCCGAGAATCTCTCCTTCATATATATCAAGAGAAACTCCTTTTAAAACCTGCCTTCTATGGTCCCTGCTAAGCGGATTCTTTTTATGATCTTTGTAGTAAACCTTCAGATCCTTGATCTGAATTACCTTTTCCTGTTCCATAGGACATTCCTTTTACGATAGATCTATCTGCGGAATCGCAGCTATAAGCTTTCTTGTGTAGAGCATCTGAGGTCTTCTGAAAACATTCTCCACATCACCAGTCTCTACTATGTTCCCCTTTTGCATAACTATAACTCTTTTGCAAAGCTGTCTGATGAGTGATAGATCGTGGGAGATAAAAATGATTGCGGTTCCTTTTTCTCTGTTCATTTTCCTAAGGAGTTCCACGATCTGAGCCTGGATTGTGACATCCAGCGCCGTCGTCGGCTCATCCGCAATCAATATCCTGGGCTCACCTATCATAGCTGCAGCTATCATAACTCTCTGGCGCATTCCGCCCGACAGCTCATGCGGATACATATTGTAAACACGCTCCGGCTCCCGAAGTCCTACTGCCTCCATCATCTCGATGGCGCGGCGTTTTCTTTCCTTTTTATCTATTTCGCGATGGTGGATCCTAAGTGATTCCTCCACCTGCCAGCCAATCTTCTTCACCGGATTAAGAGAAGTCATCGGTTCCTGAAAAATCATTGATATCTCATCACCCTGATATGATCTCAGCTTTTGTCTGTCACAGGTCAAAAGATCGGCGCCGTCGAACATGATTCTTCCCTGTTTCGTGAGGGCGTGTCTTTTCAAAAGTCCTGCAATTGCGAGGGCGCTCATGCTTTTCCCGGATCCGGATTCCCCGACGATTCCGACAATCTCGCCCTCTTCAAGCATAAGGTCAAAGTCCTCGACAACCGTCTCTGGCTTGTCATGATCATGAAATTCTATATGAAGATCAGTAACATCAAGTATTACATTTCCCATAAACTGCTTTCCTTATAAAAATCATTGAATTCTCTTTATACCTTCACCAAGGAACGAAAATCCCAAAACCATAAGCACAATCACAAGGCCTATGCTTATTACATAGCTGGGTCTGCTAAACAGATACCCTTGTGCATCCGAGAGCATTTTCCCGAGACTTGCATAGGGCGGCTGCGCACCTATTCCAAGGAAACTGAGTCCCGCCTCCGCAAGAACAGCATTGTTAAAGCCGATCATCACTGATGAAAGCAATACTCCTACCGTGTTTGGTAGTATGTGCACAAATATTATTCTGATATTCGAAACACCCTGGAGCCTTGCAACTTCCACATAATCCATGTTTCTGCATCTTAGGAATTCACCTCGCACTATGCGGGCAAAGCTTGGTACAAATGATATTCCGAGAGCTACGGCAACCTGATAGGTTCCGGTTCCGAAAAGGCTCACAAAAACCAGCGAAAGCAAAATACTGGGAAACGCCAGCATTGCATCAATAATTCTCATTGTCACCTCACCAAACATTCCTCCGAAATATCCGGCAAGAGCGCCGATAACTGTCCCCACTCCCGCGCCGATCAAAATGGTGAACGTCGCAATTATAAGAGTAATCCTGCTTCCGTATAGAACTCTGCTGAACACATCTCTTCCCATGTTATCAGTGCCCATGATGTGCTTAAGAGATATACCCTGAAGCTTTGCCGAAGCATCCATCTTAGTCGGGCTATAGGGAGTATAGAATACTCCCACTATAACCATAAGGAGTATTATTCCCGTAAGTATTGTTCCAAGGAGAAGAAAAGTATTTCTCTGCCCTGTGGCTTTATTCTTTTTGAAAAGTGAAAGAAATTTCTTCATTACTCCTCCACCTCGATTCTGGGATTGATAATTCTGTAAATGATATCAACCAACAGGTTTATCACAAGGACCATGATTGCTATTCCCATGATGATTGCCTCTACCACGGGATAATCCCTGTTGTTGATTGAGCTTAAAAGTATGCGGCTTATTCCGGGGATTCCGAAAACCTGCTCAATTACAATACTTCCGGCAACCATATCGGCGAGAGCCATTCCCATAAATGTAACTACAGGAATCATGGCATTTTTCAAGACGTGACGATACAGAACGCCGTTTGTGGTATTTCCCCTACTGTAGGCCGTTCTTGTGTAATCCTTCCCGGCCTCATCAATGACAGAACCTCTAAGAAGCTTCGTCGCCATTGCTGCCTTGGGAAGTGCTATGGCAAAAGCCGGCAAAATCAGGTATTTAAGAAATCCCTGAACATCCTTTGTATATGAAACAAAACCTCCCGGCATGAATATTTTCAGAATCACACCAAAAAAGAAGGTCAATAATATTCCTGAGAAAAACGGCGGTACCGCCATAATTATCTGATTAATAACAGAAATCACATGATCAATTATTCCATTCTCGTACTTTGCAGTGTAAATGCCGAGCGGAATCGATATGATGACCATGATCACAAAAGACATAATAGCAAGTGTAAGCGTAATCGGGATTTTTTCTGCAAGCATTCCCGCTACGGGAATCTTATAATCATAGGAGGTTCCCATATCCCCCTGTAAAAATGCTATAAACCAGCGAAAATATCTGACAAGAATGGGATCGTTAAGTCCCATTTTTGCTCTGTACTGCGCTATCAGTTCAGGTGTAGCCTCTGTTCCGAACATTCTTGTTACCGGATCTCCCGGTATAAGACTAAATGCAAAGAACACGCACAAAGATACAACGAATAAAGTCAGCACCATGCTCAAAACTTTTTTCAATACGTATCTCATATGCGTGTTCCTCTTTTTTCAATATTTTATTTAGCAGGTTTTATCTTTGAAAAATCCTGTGCGTAAAGCGGATAGAAAGTATAACCTGTAAACTTCTTATTTAATACTACAAACTCGGGAAGATCCTGAATGTATACATTTGCTGCGGTTTCAGAAAGAATCTTCTCACATTCCTTGTAGTTCTTGGTCTTCTCGGCATCATCAGTTGCATTCACAGCTGCATCAAATGCTGCATCGTAGGACGCATCATTGTAGTTGATGAAGTTGTTGTGCGCATCAGATCTGAATCTGCTAAGAAGTGCGTAAGCTGTAAGTGTTGAAGCATCAACACCGATAACAGTTGACTGGAAGTTGCGGTTTGTATATACATCATCAAGCCATGTATTCCACTCAACTTCCTGAATGGTAGCGTTAACTCCGATAGCCTTAAACTCCTCAACAAGCACCTGTGCTGTGTCTACGTGCTGAGTATAGTTTGAGGGAACGGTTATTGTAAAGTCGAAACCATTCGAATATCCTGCCTCTGCAAGCAGCTGCTTAGCCTTATCAATATCCTGGTTATAGGTCTCACTAAGGCTTGCATCAAAATACTTGCCGAAGGAAGGAAACATACTACTTCCGATCTCGGTTCCCTTTCCGTCTGATACAAAGTCCATGATTTCCTGCGGGCTTATAGCATAGCAGAGAGCCTGACGAACCTGTTCGTTGTTGAAGGGCTCCTCGGCATTGTTTAGATACAGTGCCTGAACAAGGTTCATGGTTCCTTCATATACATCAAACTTATCGGAAAGCTGTGACATCTGTGCAGATGTTACTCTTGCAAACATATCAATGGAGCCGCCTTCAAGATCCATAACGATTGAATCAGCATTAGCCTCAACCTTAAGTGTTATGTCCTTGATGTATGCGGGTTCGCCCCAATATTCATCAAATTTGGTAAGTATTACGTTCTCCTGAGGTGAACGTGAAACAAACTTATAAGGGCCTGTTCCCACAGGATTACCTTCGGGATCCTCATTGGAAGCGGGAATAATAGCTACTGTCATATATGCCAGAAACTCTGTATTTGCTTCCTTAAGTGTCATTACTACTGTGGAATCATCCGCAATCTCAACACTATCAATATTAGAAAATGCCGATATCAACGGATCTGTTCCATCGGTACCGGCATTACGCTCGATTGAATATTTAACATCCTCCGCCGTAACCGTAGAACCGTCATGGAACTTAACGCCTTCTCTAAGTGTGAAGGTATAAGTTTTTCCATCCTCAGAAATTGTGTACTCGCTGGCTATGGCAGGCTGCAGATTACCATCCTGGTCAGGCTTCACAAGTCCTTCGTAAACATTGAACAGTACTTCTCTGGTTCCCGCCGCCTGTGCGATGTGCGGGTCCATACTGTCAATATCCTGTGGAATACCAATGGTAATCTTTGAAAGATCATCTGAACTTGCAGTGTTGTCAGCTGTCTCCGCTTTACCGTCCTTTCCTGAACTGGTATTCTCGGTAGCATTGGTCGCATCTGCCGTAGATTCCTCTGCCTTTTTACCTGAGCATCCGCTCATAGTAAGAGTCAGTGTCGTTAACACAACTAAAAGTGTGGAAAGTCCTCTCCTTCCAATACCTTTTTTCATCATGTTACAATCCTTCTTTCTTTATTTAGTTTTCGCACCAAAACAATTTGATTATCAAGTCTTGATGCACCATAAACTATACGGAAAGACGTAGCAGATGTCAACAACCAAGGTCAGATGACAGTTTATTTCAGCAAGGGTGTGTTCTTATCTGTAGAATCGGTTATAACACCCTCTTCTTCCTTCTCCAGTACTATCTTAAGCTCATCCATGAAGGTATTTACATCCTTAAACTCACGGTAAACAGACGCAAATCTTACATAAGCTACAGGATCGAGATTCTTCATCTTATCCATGCAAAGTTCACCGATAATACGGCTGGGGATTTCCTTTTGCTCAAGATTGAAAACCTCAGTCTCTACAGCATCGACAATCTGTGTAATCTGCTGAGCACTTACCGGTCTCTTGTGACATGCTCTCAGCACGCCTGCTTCGATCTTTGCACGATTGTAGGGTTCACGGTTATTATCCTTCTTGATAACAATAAGAGGGATAGTCTCAACCTTCTCATAGGTCGTAAACCTCTTCCCGCAAGAATCGCAGACACGTCTGCGTCTGATGGATGTATTCTCATCCGCAGGTCTTGAATCAATTACACGAGTGTTGTCTTTACCGCAAAAAGGACACTTCATAATGATAACCTTTCTGTGCTTTACCGCACATAAAAAATTATAGATTTGTAACTTTTGATTCTTTTACAAGATTTAGGGTCTAAAAAGAATACCCACACAAGTTATTGTAACATTGTGAAACGGAATTATCTACAAAAAAATGCATTATCTCGCTCAAACTATAAAAAAAAGCAAAATAAAACAGTCACCCGATTATTCAGGTGACTGTTTGAAAGTCATTATTACTTTTTCTGTAAGAAATCCGGTATCTTAAGACTCTTAGCTTCTACAGAGCTTCTAACTTCAGGAGTACGATTAAGTCCTGATGAAGGTCTCTGAGTAGGCTGAGGAGTAACCGGCTTCTGTGTCGGTATTGTCTGAGTTGAACGCGCTGTCAGTGTATCAATCATGGGCTCGGGAGTAACCGGAACAGGCTGTACCTGCGGCTGAACCTGAACCTGAGGCTGTACCCGAACCTGGGGCTGAGGCTGTGCCTGAGCCTGCTGTGATGCAGCAGCTGCAGCCTGTGCTGCCTGAGCGGCTGCGGCTTTCTCAGCGTTACGATTAAGAGCTCTCTGCAATGCAGCAGCATTATTTGCTCTGTCATCAATACCTGTAGCAATAACAGTAATATTGCAGGTGTCTGCCATTGATTCGTCATACATAGCACCGAATATGATATTAACATCATCTCCTGCAAGATTTCTGATATAGTCTGATGCAGTTGAAGCATCCATAAGTGTGATATCACCGGATACATTGATGATAACATTGGAAGCTCCGTCAATCTTAGTCTCAAGAAGAGGAGACTCAACCGCCATCTTAACTGCGTCTGCAGCCTTATCATCGCCCTTACCGGAACCGATACCGATGTGTGCGATTCCCTTGTCCTTCATAACTGTCTGAACGTCAGCGAAGTCAAGGTTGATAACAGCGGGTACGTTGATCAGATCTGTGATTCCCTGAACTGCCTGCTGAAGAACTTCATCAGCCTTCTTCAGTGCATCGGGCATTGTTGTACGTCTGTCAACAATCTGAAGTAACTTATCGTTAGGAATAACGATAAGAGTATCTACGTTGTTCTTAATTGTGTTAATGCCGGCAAGTGCGTTCTGCATACGTACGCGAGCCTCAAAAGCGAAAGGCTTGGTAACTACACCGACAGTAAGAATACCCATATCCTTTGCAAGCTTAGCTACAACAGGAGCTGCACCTGTACCGGTACCGCCACCCATTCCGCAAGTAACGAAAACCATGTCAGCACCCTTAAGAGCTGCGGAAATCTCTTCCTGGCTCTCCTCAGCAGCTTTCTGACCGATTTCCGGCTTTGCTCCCGCACCAAGACCCTTGGTGAGCTTCTCACCGATCTGAAGCAGCTTGGGAGCTTTGCAAAGCTGCAAAGCCTGCTTATCTGTATTAATTCCAATGAATTCTACACCGGAAATATTTTCCTCTACCATTCTATTTACAGCGTTATTTCCTGCGCCACCAACCCCAACAACAATGATCTTGGCACCGGATTCAGCCTCATTTGACTTTAGTTCAAGCAAGATAGTGCTCCTCCTTCATAACCTAAAACTCCTACAAAGCATTTTATAATTATTTTATATAATTTACAACCTAGAATTTTAATTTTTCTGTTCAAATGTAATGTTCTGAGTATTTGAATCATATTCTGACATTTCCAGGATGCCACTTTTTCCTTGGAGTTCCGGCAAAATGTATTGTAATTGTATCACTTTTTCATCTATGTTGTCATTAGTTCCGAGACTAACTTCCACTTCATCAAAATAAATATAAAGATGAAAATCGCTGTCAAAAAATATTTTATCGGCCTTCAGGTCATATTTATTTAATAATTGAGTGATATCAAGAACCTCTTTAAAAACGTTTTCATTCTCAACAGGCAGCTTTTCATGAAGAACAATATAATCAAAACTGAGCCCCAGCACAAGCGGAACATCGTCCGAGGGCTGCTCAGAGGTCTCCACCACTATTCCGTCCCTGTCGAAGAATATATATCTGTCGAGGTACTTCACATATCCCGCGATTGCCTTCTCATAAACATTGATCCTTATCGTGTCAGGGGAGAGTATCTCCACGTCCATCTTTTCGATAAAAGGAACTCCGGTTATCTCCTTGTCCCTGTATTTGAGCGATAAGTACATGGAATTTCTGTCGAGTTTGTCTGTCATGACCATGTTCATGATCTCTTCATCGGTATAATGCACATTACCGTCAACATAGACATTTGTGATGGTGTAATTATGCGCAAAATACGAAAGGGCCGAAATTGCCGCAATCAGAACGATAAGTATTATCGCTCCAATTATAAAAAGGCTCTTATGCAGAAAAAACAGCTCCCCAAAGCTCATTCGAGGAGCATGTGTTCTTCTTCTTTTTACTCGTCTTCTCTTTCTTGCCATTTACATAAAGTCCTTAAACGTCTATATGTCTTGCAACATTAAACACGATTCCAATCTCTGTAAGCAGGAAAAGCACAGCGGTTCCACCGTAGCTGATAAAAGGAAGTGTGATTCCCGTATTGGGGATGGTATTGGTTACAACGGCTATATTCAGAATAACCTGGATAGAAATATGAGCCATAACTCCGATAACCAGAAGAGCTCCGTACATATCCGGTGCATTCTGGGCAATAACCATCATTCTGTATATCAGAATAACAAACATGAGCATAACTGCTATCGCACCGACAATTCCCAGCTCCTCACAAATGATTGAAAAAATCATGTCGTTCTGAGCCTCGGGAATAAATCCGAGTTTCTGCATACTCTCTCCCAGACCTTTTCCAAAAAGGCCGCCTGAGCCAATTGCATAAAGGGACTGAAGTGTCTGATAACCCTTATCGTTTACATATGCTTCAGGATCAAGCCATGCAAGAATACGGACAAATCGGAAATTCATACTGCTGTTAAAGCCTGCTTTTTTAACAAAGAAAACCACGCCGGCAGCTGCTCCGACCACCGATCCGGATATGGCAATAAAGCGCCTGTAGCCCGGAGTTGATATAAAGAGCATTGCAAAAGCGATACAGAAAATAATAATTGCGGAACTTAAGTTACTCGTAACCTTCCATACCAGGAAGCATACCGGAAGAGGCACAGACAGTACTATCCAGAATGCCTTAGGGTTGGTTATGTTCCTGCGAAGCTTACTGATAAATGTTGCCAGCGCGATAATCATCGCCAGCTTTGCAGCCTCTGCGGGCTGAACAGATACTCCGCCTATCTTAATCCATCTGGATGCCTTGTTAATTGTCATTCCCAAAGGTGTTTTAACCAGAAGGACAAGAACTATCGATAATACATAAGCTATAGATGCAAATTTTTTATATATCTGATAGGGAATTCTCGACACCACTATCATTACACCAACTCCCAAAACAGTCGGTATAAGCTGGTGCTTCAGGTAATATGCCGAATCGCCTTTTTTCAAAGTTGCTTCATATGAGCTGGTAGAATATAGCATAACAAGGCCGAACACCAGCAAAAAGAGCACAACAAATACCATGCTGTAGTCAACATAGACTTCTTTTTTAACTTTTTTCTTAGATACGGGTCCATCCATACCGCGAGTGGCAAACGCGCCAGACCTTGCTGTTCTTGTAGCTCCTGCCATTCTTGCAGCCTCCATACAAAATCCCCCTTTAAAACTTACAGATTATTCACATAATCCTTGAACTGTTGTCCTCTTACCTCATAGCTGGGGAACATATCCCAGCTCGCACAGGCGGGTGAAAGGAGCACAGCTTCTCCCGAAACAGCATTATCACTGCAATACTTAAGTGCTTCCTCGTAAGTCTCCATAAATACATAATCATTGAAACCGTGCTTTTTTGCACAGTCTGCTATCTTCTGCTTGGTAACACCAATGAGAACAAGCTTTTTAACCTTGCCGTCAAAAGCCTCTATCCATTCATCATACTCGCTTCCCTTGTCATATCCGCCGCCTATGAGATATGTAGGCTTGCACATAGCCTTTATTCCCTGAATTGCGGCATCGGGATTGGTTCCCTTCGAATCGTTGTAGTAATCAACGCCGTTTTTTGTGGCAACAAATTCGATACGGTGTTCAACCGCTTTGAACGAGCGTACAACGCCCAGTATTGTATCCATAGGAACTCCCATCGCAAGTCCCATTGCGATGGCAGCCATCACATTTTCATAATTGCAGGTTCCGACAAGGTTCATCTCATGAACGTTCATAACTTTCTCGGCCTTACCGTTTTCGGCGAGCATTATATCCTCTCCGTCAAGGAAAAAGCCTTCATCAAGCTTACCCGATGATGAGAAGAACACCACCTTTGCAGGACATCTTTCGGCAAAAGCCCTGGTATACTCATTGTCATAATTGAGCACGCAGGTGTCGTCCTTAGTCTGATTATTTGTAATATTTTCTTTCATGGAGGCATAACACTCCATAGTGTGATGTCTGTTCAAATGGTCCGGAGTAACGTTGAGAATTGCAGAAACCTTCGCATGAAAATTCTCCACAGCTTCAAGCTGAAAGCTACTGATCTCTCCGATTGAAACCGTATCATCCGTCATTTCAAGAGCTCTCTCCGCATAGGAATAGCCAATATTTCCCACAACATATGTGGATGCAAAATGAGCCTTCATAATCTCGCCCACAAGGGTTGTGGTAGTGGTCTTACCATTTGTTCCGGTTATAGCCACGAGACTTCCCCTGGCAAAATTGAAAGCGAGTTCTATCTCACTCCAGATAGGGAGTCCCGCCTCCTTAAGACGAAGAATAAGAGCCGAATCAAGCGGAACTGCCGGGCTCGGAACAACAAGCACCAAATCCTTTATCACTTCATCAGAGAGCTCTCCGATAATTATCTCAGGCTCCGTTCCTTCATAGCCCGCAAGCTTTTCCTTTACAGCCCCCACGGTAACCTTTGTATTTTCATCAAAAATTACAGGCTTTGCTCCTACTTTTCCAAGTAATTTCGCACTTCCTATTCCGGAAATGCCGGTTCCTATCACAAGTACATTTTTGCCGATTATATCTTTAGCTAACATAGTTATTCCTTCCAAATATTAAATCAGTCTCCCACAGAATCTTCAGTTTCAGGCGGGTTATAGTCCGGAAGTCCGTCACCGCTGATAGAATGACCATCCTCGGGATTAATCAGATCGCCTGTTTCCGGGTCAATATAATACCCCGTTTCCTCATCTATTTCAAACGACTTCCATACAGGTTCAGTGTTTTCTGGAAGCTCATCCTCCGGAATCTTCTCCCAGATACTGTCTTCACCAAGGTCTCCATCTTCGGCATCGCCTCCGGAAACTTCATCGCCGGTGTTCTGCATAACAGGATTACCATTTTCATCCAGCACCGGATTGCCGTTCTCATCCAAAAGAGGTGTTCCCTCTTCTGCGGTAACCGGATTGCCGTTCTCATCAAGAATCGGGTTACCATTCTCATCCACTGTGGCTTCTGTCTTCTCGGCAGCTGCCATCATAATTTCCTTCTCTCTCAAAGCATCAAGCTCAGCCTGTTCTTCTTCTGTCACAGGCTCAGTCATAGGTATGTTCAGGTAAGGAAGAGCCTCTGTAAGCACCTTTTTTACAACTCTTGTTGCAAACTTGGCATCAGCCTGATCCATTGCGTTAGGTCTGTCTACAACAACATAGATCGCAATCTTAGGATCATTAGCGGGAGCATATCCCATGAAAGATACTACATACTGCTGATTCTTACGGGGAATAGTCTCCGCTGTACCTGTTTTACCACCTATCATATATCCTGCAGGTCTTGCAGTCTTACCGGTACCTTCTTCACCTGCAACAACCTGATTACAGAATTCTATAACCTTCTTGGAAGTCGACTCCGAGACTGTCTGTCTGAGTATCTTAGGCTCAATGCTCTTAATCGTAGCTCCTGAAGAATTCTGAATTTTCTTTACAACATGGGGCTCATAAAAATTGCCGCCATTTACCAGTGAACTGAACGCAGAGATCATCTCGATCATGTCCACGTTAAAGCCCTGTCCGAACGTGCCTGTTGCAAGCTCGGTGGAACCCATATCGTTTGCACTGTAGGTGAGTCCTTCCGTCCTGGCTTCTCCGGCAAGGTCTATATTGGTCTTAAGGCCAAAACCAAAGCTTTTCTGGAACTTCGCGAAGGTATTGGCACCTATTGTCTGGCCGATTTTCATCATAGCAACGTTACAGGAAATCTCTATACCTCTTTCAACGGAAACCGCACCGTCACCGTACTTGTTATGGCAGTAAATCTCGTGTCCGCCGATATCCATTTTTCCGGTACATTCATATACTTCATTGCCTGTAATGCAGCCCGCTTCAAGTCCCGTTGCCACTGTGAAAGGCTTTGCGACCGAACCCGGCTCATAGGTATCAGATATGCAGAAATTTCTCCAGAGAGCGTTGAGGTTCCACATTTTTTCCTCTTCGCTCATGCCATCGAGCATCTCCTGCGTAATGTAAACTCCGGAATCATATATACTCTCGCCCGCTATTTTCAGACCTCTCTCATCTACCCTAGGCATTCCGATAAGGTTGTCAGTGTTTCTGGTATCGTTAAGATCAAATTTGGGATAGCTCGCCATCGCAAGGACATCACCGTTGTTGACATCCATGATTACACAGCCGATATTGTTCGCGCCGTTTCCCTGGCGAAATGCATCCTTATAGGTATCGTTGAATTCCTGAAGGTACTTCTCGACGATTGACTGAAGGTTACCGTCTATAGTTGTAACTATGCTGTTTCCGTCCGTAGGCGGGATTGTTGTTCTCTCAAGGTTCGAATCCTCGTCGAGGTAGCCGTAGGTACGTCCGTTACTGCCGCTTAAGACATCATTATAATATTCCTCAAGTCCGAATACGCCGTTGTTGTCACTTGTTGTAAAGCCGACAACATCGCATGCCATTGAGCCGTTAGGGTATTTTCTGATATAGTTTTCCTCAAACCACACACCCTGTACATTTTCGTCGTAGGTTTCGCTGCCTATTGTAATAAGCCCCTGGAATTCGCTGATTTCATCATAGGTACGCTGTTTTGACAGGACATAGTACTGCGACTCAGGGTTATCGGAAATATAGTTTCTGATTTCTCCCTCATCAAAGCCAAAGCATCTCACAAGTGCACTGACCGTGG
Source organism: Butyrivibrio sp. INlla16 (assembly GCF_900104155.1). Classification (GTDB taxonomy): domain Bacteria; phylum Bacillota; class Clostridia; order Lachnospirales; family Lachnospiraceae; genus Butyrivibrio. The sequence goes on along the minus strand of NZ_FMYB01000013.1, from coordinate 53,091 downwards.
GATCCAGATACTTATTATCTTTTCCTGACAAAACAAGCTTGGCATCAAGAACAACATTGTAAACCTTCTCACTGTATGCCAGCACTGTCCCGTTGGCATCAAGTATCTCACCGCGTCTGTAAGGTATTGTGCTGGAATCATACTTTTGCTGGGACAAAACCTGCTTTTCATATTCCTTACCGTTGTCCCTGTTTATGAGGATCAGTCTGATACTCAAACCAACAAAAGCTGTCAGTACTATTATGAACAGCACTAACAGCTTCTTTTTCATCCCTATTGTAAATTTTTGTGCTTTACTTCTTTTAGTTCTCATAACTTTTTTCAATTACCATCCGGTATAGGTGCAACCTGTCTTACATAATCATTGCCACTGCCACCGGAATAAGATACGATCTGACCGTCCGTAGCATAGGTCATGCCGTACTCCCCTATAGCGATTCGCTTTATCTCCTCCAAATCAAGACTGCTTACAGCCTTGTTATAAGCCTCATCATTGTCCTGCTTCAAGGTATTGAGCTGTGCCTCCAAAGTGGACACTTCCTTAACACTTGAAGTTATTTCCGACTGAAGAGTTATATACCAAGTAAGTATAACCCCTGTAGCCAAAACTGCAAGTGACAAAAACAACAAATATCCAAGGCTCATGTGAGATGCGCGTTTCTTAGCCTCCTTGCGCTTAACCTCATGGAGCGGCATCTCTCTTCGAGTCTGTCTTCTTGGCTCATTCAGTTGTCTTGCGGTATTACCGTATACATATCTCTTTTCCATATATATTTCCTCGTTACTATATACCCTCATGATTCTATTTTTTCAAAAACTCTCAGCTTTGCACTGGCGCTTCTTGAGTTTTCTTCAAGTTCCTTTTCGGAAGGAATTATCGGTTTTCTTGTTATTACCTTCCCTTTTGATTTCTTGCCGCATACGCAGATTGGAATCTCCGGCGGGCATGTACAGGGATTTTCATTTTTCCTGAAGTTGTTCTTTACTATTCTGTCCTCAAGAGAGTGGAAGGTTATTACACAGATCCTTCCACCGGGATTAAGAAAATCGATCATTCCGTCCAGAGAATTCTCCAGAACATCCAGCTCTCTGTTACAGGCAATTCTCAGTGCCTGATAAGTTCTCTTTGAAGGATGACCTCCCTTTTCTCTCATCCTTGCGGGAATTGCAGCCTTTATAATCTCATTGAGTTCAAAGGTTGTTTCTATAGGCTTTTCCGCTCTTCTCGCTACTATATGCTTTGCAATGTTCTTGGCAAATTTGTCTTCGCCGTAATTTCTTATAATATGAAATATTTCCATCTCGGAAAATTCATTCACTATTGTTCCCGCGGTCAGTTCCTGGCGTCTGTCCATTCTCATATCAAGAGGTGTGTCAAACCTGTAGGTAAAACCGCGCTCCTCGTTATCAAGCTGAAAGGATGATACTCCTAGATCCAGGAGGATTCCGTCAACGCCCTCTATTCCAAGGTCTCTTACTCTGCTTACTGCATTTTCATAGTTGTCACGAATAACGGTGATTCTGTCGCCAAAAGGTTCGAGGCGCTTTGTTGCCGCCTTAATTGCATCTTCGTCCTGGTCAATTCCAATGAGTTTTCCTTTATCAGAGAGTTTTTCGGCTATGTGTGAGGAATGTCCCGCACCGCCCAGTGTACCGTCAACGTATATGCCGTTAGGCTTTATATTCAGGTTTTCAATCACTTCATTTAGAAGCACTGAGTAATGCTTGAATTCCATATTGTTTTCTTTCCTTGTACCAGGCACATGACTTAGATGCTTAAGCCATATTCACTCATTTTAGCTGCTATGCTATCGATATCATCAAAACTTGTTGCTTCTTCCCACTTCTCCTTGCTCCAGATTTCAACTCTATTGCCGACACCTGCAACAATTGCATCCTTTTCTATAGAAGCGTGGCTTAGCCAGTTTGCTTTAAGAAGTATTCTTCCCTGCTTATCAAGCTCGACATCATCTGCTCCTGCCATGAAGAATCTTCCAAGTTGTCTTGCACCGGGTATATCCATAGGCAGCGCCTTGAGTTTCTCCTCAAAGGCATCCCAACCTTCCTGATCAAACACAAAAAGACATCCATCAAAGCCCTTCGTTACCACAAACTGCTCTCCCAGCAGATCGCGAAACTTGGCCGGGATGATCAGTCGTCCTTTTGCATCGATTGAATGGCTGTATTCGCCTTTGTACGCCTTTCCCATAGCTTCTTCACCGGTAAGGTGGATTGTTCTGATTCGTCAACTTATTTTTTTGTGATTAATTGTTTTTGGCGGGTCTGTTTTATTTTTCCACCACAATCACCCACTCTGCACCACATTCCTCCACCTAAATGTATAATATACCTTTTTTCTTCATTTAACAACCTCTGTATGAGGGCTTTATCGCTGAATTTAGGCGCAAAAATGCCTCCCACCGTCCGGTGGGAGGCTCGCCCATACAAGATATTGTGGTTTTAGCTTCTTGTTTGCTATATCTTGTCCGTATTGTTCTTTTAGAGTTATTTGGGAAATTTTTATTAAATATTTGAGAGTATGTTTTTATTGAGGATTATTGGCTACCTGCCCATTACATCCTGCTATTTACGACCTGCTCCATTATGGCCTACTCCATTATACTGTCTGCTTCATTACGGCCTGCTTCATTACGGCCTGCTTCATTACTGCCTACTCTTTTTTGTGCAAAATCTGTGCTTTTTGTATTTTCTTTTGTTACACAGAGGCGTATTTGTAGGAGTTCTGCGTTTTATATATTTTCTTATATTTCACAGACTCTTTCTGCGAAGGCTGTCTGTGCTTTCGGCATTTTTATCCGAAGCACAGATGCATTATTGGTAGTCATCTGTGTTTCCCGCATTTTCTTCCAAAACACAGATGTCTACTGCTATGCTCTTCTGTGCTTTCAGCATTTTCTTTCAGAACACAGACACCTACTGCTATGCCCTTCTATGTTTTTATCATTTTCTTTCAAAACACAGACTCAAGCTACTATAGTCTTCTGTGCTTTTGACTTTTCTGTCAAAAACACAGACTTTCCCCACTATTACCCTCTATGTTTTCTACCTTTACATCTAAAACACAGATTCCCCTTCAAAAAGTATCTATGCTTTATGCATTTTGAATCAAAGCACAGATATCTTGCCAAAATGAGCCTCAATAAAATTCTCCACTATTCGTGAATTTAACGGTTGCTTTGAACTTTCATAAGTAACAAGCAAATTCCGCCCTAGGATTATTCCGTTATTCTCATATTCTCTGAACTTCTTCATATTTTTTTCAAGATATTCGGGATTATCCAGCATCCCTAGATGCTCTAAGAAAATCTCCTCTCTAGTCTCCGGTTTTAAGATTGTAAAGTCCGGATAGCGCACCTGCCCATTATTCAGAATTATCGGACACTCATATCTATACGGAATTTCTCGTGAAAACAGCGCATTAGCTATCATCTCCTCGGATTTGGATCGTACTCTTTCTCCTCTTACCGTCACATGATATGGCATTTCTTCATCAAATTTCTTCGGCACAAACTCAAACTGTTGCCAATCACGGGCATAGTCATCATCAGGCATATCTGCGAAATCGAGTTTTTGTTTTAATTCCGAAGGATATCCAGAAATAATGCCGGGTATATTATCTGAATAGCCCCGCAAAAATGAATGAATCCTCTTCTGCTCCTTCTCAGCCTCACTAACAAATTTCAAATCATATCTCTTTTGCGCAAGTTCGCTAACCAGGTCAGAATCTTCTCTTCTAATATATTCACTCTTCCTATGCCCCTTTATCCCAAGATAGTAGTGGCTCTTCCCTCCCGTTGTAGCTATTCTAAGACTGCCTTCCGGCGCATTTGCTATACGTTTTTTTCTCTTATTCACCTCTCTCTTTAATAACGCTTCTCTTTCCTGTAATTGTGATAAAAAATCATACTTTGGGAATATAACAGTTCTCCTCCTTTCCCTATATAAAAATTATGAAACAAATGGAAAAAACAATATGACGAATTCATATTGAAGAAATGGAAAAAATAATAGTAGATATTGAAACACACATAGAGGTATCTGTCAACCTCGCCACTTACTCATGGCATTGTCTCTTAACCCAAAATCATTTAAGATATAACATGCTGTAATGCAAATTTACCAAAAGGATTTTAAAAAAATGAGTCACAATACTTCACTTGAATTTTTAAATATGGTAAAAAACCCTTCTGCTAATGCATCAAATAAACGAGGTTCAGGAGCATCCAACAGAAGCACCACAGTAAATAACATGGCAAAAGGCGCGCCAAAAAGCATCCCCGCTCCGGTTCCAAAAGAAGTTCCCAAAGAAGCTCCCAACTCACATAGTACCATCGCTGTAATAGACACCGAAACCAACTGGTACAACGAGGTAATGTCAATAGGTATCGCACTGGCGGATGCGAGTACTTTTAAGTGTATTGGTGCAAAGTACTATATCATTGATCCCGAATACAGAAAAGGCGGGATGTATTCAGGTGTTCTGAATATTACGAAAAACATTCCGAAGGCAATAGCCTCAAGACAGGAAGCAATGGCTGACATCAGTAATTACCTGAGAGAAAATGGCGTCGGAAGTTTATACGCTTACAATGCAAAATTCGATTATGGTCATTTGGAAGAGCTCTCGGATTTCGATTGGTTCGATATCATGAGACTGGCTGCATATAAGCAGTTCAACAGCTTCATTCCGTCGAATGCCGCTTTATGTAAAAGCGGCCGCCTGAAAAGTGGATATTCCGTTGAAAATATATTGAGAATGATCAGCGGAAATGCCAGTTACTGCGAAACTCACAACGCAGTAATAGATGCAATGGATGAGCTTAGAATTATGGAATTGCTGGGACATGATCTGGACGCGTACAATATAGCAAAACTATAAAAAATGAGGGGCTGTTCCCCTCATCCGGCACTTCGTGCCACCTTCCCCCTTGGGGGGAAGGCTTTTTTACATATCCTCCCCCCTTGGGAGGAAGGCTTTTTTATATATCCTCCCCCTTTAGGAAGGCTTTGTTTAAATATCAAGTTCCGGCGGCTCGTCTAAATGTTCTGAAACATATTTGCCGTCTTTTTTTCTCTGCTTCACACATTCCGTAAGAAGATATTCGATCTGTCCGTTTACCGAGCGGAAGTCATCCTCTGCCCAGGCAGCGATGGCATCGTACAACTTGGCACTCAAGCGAAGCGGGACCTGCTTTTTCTCTGCCATTAGTACAGACTTCCTGAGTTAACAACGGGCTGTGCGTCATGGTTTCCGCAAAGAACTACGAGAAGATTGGATACCATAGCTGCCTTTCTCTCCTCATCAAGTTCAACCAGCTCTTTTTCATTAAGTCTCTCAAGAGCAAGTTCAACCATTCCAACCGCGCCGTCAACAATGAGCTTTCTGGCATCCACTACTGCTGCTGCCTGCTGTCTCTGAAGCATTGCAGCTGCAATCTCGGGAGCATAAGCAAGGTAGGTAATTCTTGCATCAACTATCTCGATTCCGGCATCGGCAACTTTTACCTGAATCTCATCTCTGATACGGCGTGCAACAAGTTCCGTGGAGCCGCGAAGACTTCCGTCATCAGCCAGTCCGTCACCGGTGGTATCAACATTTTCGGTGATGTCATAGGGATAAAGTTTAACCACATTTCTTACAGCCGTATCACTCTGAAGAGAGAGATATTCCTTGAAGTTATCAACCGCAAATACTGCTTTTGCAGTATCAGTCACCTTCCACATAACAGCAACTGCAACCTCAACAGGATTACCGAGAAGATCGTTGACCTTCTGTCTGGAATTGCTGAGAGTCATAACCTTAAGTGATATCTTCTTTGATGATCCTGCTCCTGTGAGCTGCATTTCACCGCTGTTAATAGTTATACCTGCAATCTTCTTATTATCAGCGATATCTCCGCTCTGACCAAGCTTTGTATCAGCAGCAGGATTGAAAGCTGTGCAGAAAGGATTTACAAAGTAGAATCCATCCTCTTTAAGTGTTCCGACATATTTTCCAAAAAGTGTGAGCACCAGCGCTTCACCGGGCTTAATAGCCTTAAGTCCAAGATAAGGGAACCAGCCGATCGCTATGTAAATTATGCTTATAATAAAAATCAAAAGATTAGCGCCTTCTCCCAATGCGGCAGTTATGTATACCGAAGCGCCGTCAAGTCCCATTGCGGAAAACACAAGCACCACAATAGCAAGTAAATACAGTACAGTAACTGTTATCATTACTGCCATTCCATTTTTATGTCCGGTTATAACTTTTTCTTTTACATTTTCGTTCATAATATTCACCTCCTGTATTATTCTGTCCTTGTTGAAGAGTATCTTGATCGAAATATTAGTATTGCAATGATAATTATTGGCAGTCCGGCCAAAACACCATTTGGTGCAGGTCCTAAAAGCCTGTAGTTGCCGGTATCCGGCACACATAACGCTATCGGAATAGTTGCTGCGGCATTTATTGATCCGTGGAAAATTGCAGGAAACCAAATACATCCGCTCTTTTCATAAACCATGTCACACATGATTCCTAAAGCAACTGTGAATACGCAAAACAGAAGCATGCCTGTAACAGGGAATCCAAAATAGCTTGGCCCGTATTCATATCCGATGAAACCTATCAGCGGCCAGTGCCATATGCCCCAAATTATACCGCCGATGATGATCCCCTTTGTTCTCCCGTATTTCTCCTTGAGAACCGGATTCATATATCCTCTCCAGCCTACCTCCTCACCAATTGCTGCAAGCATATTTAAAAGCGGCGCATAAAATGCGGCAGCGACAGATGTGATCAGCATATAAGTTGAATAGGTAAGTCCCTGCGCTTCAAGCGCCTTCATAGCAGCTTCTCCGGCTTCTCCTGACGCAGCCATTACGTACTGCCCTGTCAGATCAAGGTGCTTTTGAAAAATCGCAAAGTATAAAACTGCACCTATCAGCGTGAGAATAAATGGTCCAAACCATGAAAAAAGAAGTGTTCCTATATTCCCTTTGAATTTAGGTTTCCAGCCCATTCCTTTGAGCTTTACTCCGGATATCAGGACTGCAAGCAGCGGCACATACATCATAACCGACATAAGAAGCTGTCCCGGCAGTACTCCACCGTTTTGATAGAGCATCCATATTGCAACCTGCATCACCCAGGCAATGATAAATACCCATCGAAGGTATTTAAATAATGTCTTGTTGTTATACTGAGTAGTTTCCATAACATACCTCCATTTATTGTTTCCGACGAACCGGAATTAAAACCTTTTATCTATCTGATATCATTATGATATCATTAATACATCAAAAGTCAACACATCTATCTTCCCGATTTGGCAAAATAAAAAGAGGCGCATCACGCCTCTTCCGCTGTACAACTCTTACCTTTTATACATTGAATCTAAATAGTATTACATCTCCGTCCTGAACGACGTATTCTTTTCCTTCCATTCTTACAAGGCCCTTCTCTCTTGCTGCTGCAAGTGAGCCTTCACGAAGAAGATCCTCGTAATTTATAACTTCAGCCTTGATGAAACCTCTCTCAAAGTCTGTGTGGATCTTACCTGCTGCCTGAAGAGCCTTGGTTCCGATTTTGATGGTCCAGGCTCTGGTCTCATCCTCACCGGAAGTAAGGAAGCTCATAAGACCGAGAGTTCTGTAGCTTGCTGCGATAAGCTTATCAAGACCGGACTCGGAAAGTCCCATACTCTCAAGGAACTCAGCCTTCTCATCAGCCTCAAGCTCTGAAATCTCAGCTTCAATCTGAGCACTGATCACAAAAACTTCACTACCGGACTTTGCCGCAAGCTCGCGAACTGCTGCTACATATTTATTGGAAGCGCCGTCGTCAGCAAGATCATCCTCAAGAACGTTAGCTGCATAGATTACCGGTTTCCAGGTAAGAAGGTCGTAGGTATTCATAAGTGCCTTCTCATCCTCATCATCAAGCTCGAGCTCTCTTGCCATCTTGCCGCCCTCGAGAGCTTCCTTAATTTTATTAAGAAGCTCAAGTTCCTTGGCTGCTGTCTTATCCATTCTTGCTGCCTTGGTAGTCTTTGCAATTCTTCTCTCCAAAACCTCAAGATCAGCGAAAACAAGCTCTAAGTTGATAGTCTCAATATCTCTTGCAGGGTCAACCGAACCGTCAACATGAACCACATTGGGATCATCGAAGCATCTTACGACATGCACAATTGCATCTGTCTCACGAATGTTTGCAAGGAACTGGTTTCCAAGACCCTCGCCCTTAGATGCGCCTTTTACAAGACCTGCTATATCAACGAACTCGATTGTAGCAGGTGTTACCTTCTTGGAATTATAAAGGTCACCGAGGAGCTGCAATCTCTTATCCGGTACAGCAACGATTCCCACATTAGGATCAATTGTTGCGAAAGGATAGTTCGCTGCAAGCGCTCCTGCATTTGTAAGTGAATTAAAAAGGGTACTCTTTCCGACGTTCGGGAGCCCGACGATTCCAAGCTTCATGGTATTTATCTCCTTTAAAACAAATAATTAACATAATAAAAAGCCCAAATAGGCACAATGAGTTTACCACATTAGGGCTTTTTTCACAAATCTGATTCTTATTTTTCCATCATCTTCAAAACATCATCCTGCGTATATGCATGTTCAAAGTCATCAAGCTTGTAGCATGGAACATGTGGCTCAAAAGCCAGATCAGCAAAATACTGTGCCTGAAGGCATTTCATTCCAAGGTCTCTGGCAGCAAAAAGCTCTTTTGATCCACCATCTCCGACATACAGGCATTCCTCAGCAGTAACGCCTAACTTTTCCATTGCTTTTTCATATATTTCATGCTCAGGCTTACATGTTCCCTGCTCATATGAGAGCATTGCTGCATCTAAGTATGGGAAAATAGAGCTTTTTCTAATAACTTCAGCTTCATCAGAATAACAGTTGCTTATAAGGCCAATCTTTATGCCGCGTCTCTTAAGCTCCTTCAAAAGAACTATGGTTTCCGCGGGAGTTCGTTCAAATATCCCTTCCAGGGTCTTCCTTCGCTTATCTGCAAGAAGCTTTACGGATTTCTCACTGTAAGCCCCCAGCATTTCAAGTGTTGTTTTTATCCCTTCCTCTATTGTGCAGTTTCCGCAGCTTCTGTCATGTTCTGTGGAATGCCATGCATTTTTGAAAGTATCGACCTCGATTTTTAAGTCTGCCGCCATGTCTTCGCTAAAATAAGTATCACCGGAAAACATTGAAACGAGCGTTTCAAACATGTCAAATATAACAGCTTTAGTCATTTTTAGTCCCTTCATCTAATAAAAATGAAAGCCTCGACAGCAATATCGAGGCTTTCGATGTCCTTATTATATTATTGTTCTGATATCGAGGCAATCATGCAGGCTATGAACAGTATCTAAAATCTGTATAAAAAATATTCAACTATTCTCCAACGTTCTAATATCCCCTGAGAACAAAACGGATACCGATGCCAGTGACAGACAAATTCCTGCAATCAAAATAACCATTGCGGCTCCTCTTCCAACGCCCCGACCGTCGATTTGCCCAAGCAGATCGGCAGCTGTTCCGGAAACACCGTAAGCGACAACATATCCGATTTGAGAAATGAAGCCGATGAGGCCCCACACTCTTCCCTGCGCGCCATCAGGCACATTAGTTCTCACAAGGTAATCCAGGCAGTTGTTTGCAAACGGAAGAGTGGCAAAAAACAAAAATCCGAAGATACATATAATAAAAATATTCTCCCAGAGTCCGAATCCAAACATGAATACTCCAGCAAAGATCAGGGCTATTCCAAGCGTTTTGACATAATACCCCTTTATCCCTTTTATGCCCAGGAACACTCCGCTTACAAGCATTCCGCAGGCGCAGACGCTTTCAGACACTCCCAGGGTTTTAGCATCCGTAAACGACAGAATGAGCGGCTCCGCAAGTATCTGAAGCACTCCCATAAAAAGCGTTATTACAGAGGATATTGCCACCAGTGTCAGAACTCCTCTTTTTTCACAGAGTATATTCCAGCCCTCCTTTATGCTCTTAAGGAGCGGTTCTTTCTTCTCTATCTCTTTAGCACCGATTCCGCGCCTTACCACCGCTGCACTTATTACTGTCAGAAAAAATGTGCATATATCAATTTCGAGAAGGAGTTTCACATCACTTATTGATAACAGAAAACCTGCTATTATCGGCGAGAGTAAATATCTCGCACTTCCCGCGAGCGACACAAGACCGCTGGCTTTCGAGAATTCTTCCTTGGTCAAAAGATCTGTGATTGTGGCACGAAACGAAGGTTCAAGAAGTGCTGAAAAGCATGCACTTGCAAAAACTCCGATACATATCTGTAAAAGCGATGCATTCCCTCTCGCCATGCAAAATAGTATATAAGCCACACCGAGAGCAGAACACCCGTCACCTATCATCATGAGTAGCCGCCTGTCATAGCAATCTGCCAGCGCTCCTGCGGGAACTGAGAGCAGCAGCGTTGGAAGAAATCCAAGCAATGTGACCATTGCCATGCTCCCGGCACTTCCCGTCTGTCTGAAAATATATACTCCAAGTCCAAAACTGGTCAGTCCGCCGCCAACAGATGATATAAGTTCACCTGCCCATAAAAGTAAGAATTTTCCGAAATTACTCTTTTTTTCCATATTTACCACCCCATACTTTCCAGCCACATAGCTGTCTCTTGTTCTCTTTCTTTTCTATTTTCCGCTTTATATTTTCCAAGCTTAAGCTCGCCCTTTATCTCGCCATCGAGAATGTACAATATCCTGTCACATATGCCCGCAACCTTGCTGTCATGTGTCACCATCAGAATTGTCGTCCCGTCCTGATTGGCCTTTAGAAATGCATCCATAACTTCTGCTGACGCAGACTGGTTCAGAGCTCCCGTGGGTTCATCCGCAAAAATTATCTCCGGCTCCATTATCATGCTTCTGCAGATGCATGACCTTTGAAGCTGTCCCCCGGAGACTTCATTCACCCCTCGCATGGCCAGATCTTCTATGTGGAATTTTTCCATAAGTAGTCTCGCCTTCTCATAATGAGCCTTGCTGTTTTTCTTATCCGAATGAACCGCCGGGAAAACTATATTATCCTCAATATTAAGATTTGAAAGGCTGTTCATCTGCTGAAACACAAAGCCCATGTGATTTAGCCGAAGCTCTGCTCTCTCATCTTCGCTTAATGCTTCTACGTTTTTCCCGCAAAATGAAATCTCTCCGCCATCTACTGTATCCATGCCGGATACGCTGTATAAAAGCGTTGATTTCCCTGAACCCGATGGCCCCATAATTGCTATGAGCTCACCGGGCAGAACTTCAAAACTTATGCCGTTTAGAATTGCCCCTTTTCTAAGATTTTTTACCTTTAATATTTTCTCCATAGATATCTCACCTTCCCTGTCCGGCCCCCAGGCACTCTTTTGCCCGAATATTTTTTATCTCCAGAAGTGCCGTAAATGCCGCAGCCAAAACTGTTATCACAATCAGCAAAGGGACAACCGCTCCTACATAAAACGGATCCATGATAAAGCGAAAGCCCTTCGCTCCCATCATGCCAAGTACCGCTCCTGCCATTCCTTCTCCGGGAAAGACTCCCGCTATGATTCCAAGCACTATCCCTATGACAAGAACCGCTGCTGCTTGTTTTAGATATTCCTTTCTGATATCCCCACTCGTAAATCCCAATGCCTTTTTAAAAGAGTTACTATCTCGTTCTCTCCAGATGAGCAGACGCAGCATCAAAAGAATCACTACAAAAAGAACAAAACTGGCAAATATCATAACAACAACAGAAGTACGTTTTATATTTTCAATGGTCTGACCGTAAACTCCATCCAGATATTCGCTGATGAGAGTCACCTTAATACCCTCTCCCGAATTTGCAAAAGCGTTTCGATATCCTTCTGTCCATTCCTTCAAAGACTGTCCGTCCTTTAAGGAGACATATATGATGCTCCACATCACGGGAAGATTATCATTATCGGAAAGCATACACGCCTTCGCTGTTTTCCCTCCGTTTGTCACATCAGAGTAAATACCGCATACTTTGCAGGATATCTCCGAATCCGTTTTTCCGTCTTTATCGGTAAAAACCTTGACGGTGTCTCCAACATCAACTTTCATCTCCTCCGCATTTAGTACGGAGAGCGCTATCTCTCCCTCTTTTGAAGGAAAAGTCCCCTTGCTGTAGCTTACCGGAAATCTCCCGTGGTCGCCGTTTTCAATAAGAAGATTGTAGGATGCTCCGTCCGGCATCTCTGTCTTATAGGATTTTGTCTGCATCAGCACAAAGTCGCTAACCCTAGCATCTGTCCCGATTTTCCTTTGAAGCTGTTCTTTCGGGCTATCACCGCCATCTGTCTGCCTTATATCTATGCGGATCTGGCTCTTGCCGATTCCCATATAGGTAACAAAATCGGGTGCGCACAGGGTACTCTTGATATTTAGTGGTATCAGTATCATAAAAACAGAGAATGTGGTTATTATTCCAATCGGAATCCACAGGTTCTTCTTTTTCACGAAACTCCCCTGTCCGTTCATAACCAGTACAGCAGATGCTTTCTCGGTTTTTGAAAGTGTCAACCTCACATACAGCAGGATAATAGCCTGAAGAAAAATCTCTCCAATGATCATCAGAATGCCGATTTTCCCCACTCCACCTGCATCTCCATACAAAGCCTTCATCTGGACTGAAAGAGGTTCCGATATCACTACCGCAAGTATGCTTCCGAAGATACATCCAAACACGGAAAGGATCATGTATTTGCGCATATATAAAGTGCGAATTCCTCTTCGCGACACTCCGATTGCCTTAAGCATTCCGATCTCCGTTTTATCTCTTTCAAGCTGAGTCAGCAGCATGCATCTGATACAAAGCATTGATATAAAAAGCACCACCACACTGACTAGCAGAATAATAAGGATCATTAAACCGTCCGAAAGAGCATTCATCATTCTGATAAGAGGATATGAAATCGTAGGGCCGTTATCCGGGAGATTTGCATCCTTATAGGCTGTTGCAAAAGCATTGATATCATTTCCGAGAATAAGCTTGTATTCAATCAGATACTCTTCACTTCCCATCAATCTCAGGCGCTCATAGTCAGCTTTACTCACCAGAAATCTCTTGGAGGAAGCCATGACAGAATTCATCTGAGAATCCCTTAGAAAGCCTGCGACAGTGAGTTCCTCTGAGCCGATACTGAGAACATCTCCCACTTTTACTTCATACTCATCTCTATAGCAGACAGGCACATAGACCTCTCCCTCCCCGGGATCAATAATGTTATTATCCATATCCACAAGATAATCGAATTCCTCACTCTGATAACAAAGGCCGTTATCCTGCATGTTTGTGTCAAAGGTTTTATCGCCGATACGCAGCATACTGTTTGGGAGATTAAGAAATTCACACACCTGCCACTTACTGACATCACTTCTGTTATGTGAAAAGGCTCTCAGTTCCTCGTCATTTATTTCTCCGGTATGCATCTGCAAAAAATCAGGAGTTATCGCAACGCGCATAAGAGAATCTATGGCACCTGACAGACTGGCAAACAGAAGTATCGACAGTCCCAAAAGCGTCGCATTTACGGCCATAAAGATACAGGTAGCCATAGCAGAAAGCTTATTCTTTTTTAAATCATTAAGTAAAAGTCTCTTATACATTTTTCACCTCGCCCTTACCGACAGATTGTCGGTCAAAGTTTCAAATATATGGGACTCACTTTTGTAAGTCCCGTGTAAATTCTAAAAGAATCTCATCAGCGTTTCCAGCATGCTCCCCTGCTTTGCCCCAAGGATTCTCTCCGCATGATAGATAAAAGCTTTTCCTTTATTTATCCTTTGCTCCGGTGATAAATTCTCGTTCTCATCAAAGGCGGTATTTGCATAAAGCATTATCATCTCAGACGCTTCGCTTGGATATGAAGTATTAAACAGCCCCTCTGAAATTCCTTCCTCTATGAGCTTTGTCATCAAAGGAACCACACCGCCAAGCAGCTTCTCCTGCATCTTCTGGTGTAATAGAGCATTTTGAGGTTTATGAATCTGCTCCATGACTTCATCCTTGACATTGCTCTGCACATTTAGTGCAGCGAGGACTCCCACCAACTTCTCGTCAATTGTCATATCTTTGTTATTAACTATCATAGCGGCTCTGGCTATACCCTCCCGGGTCATCCTGTCAATTATCGCATCAAGTATCTCTTCTTTTGATCCAAAATGATGATACAAGGTGCCGCGGGCAATTCCGATCCTGGCTATGATATCATTAGTGCTTGCATTGTCGTAGCCTTTTTCCGCAAAGAGCTGCTCCGCAACATCCAGTATTTCATTTTTTCTCTCTTCAGCGCTTTTTACTATTCTCATTTTCCGAACTACCTGATGACAAAAATATAACCGACAAGCTGTCGGTTATATTTTATTACACATATTTAATTTTGTAAATACCGGATGATTATTTTTTTGCCCTGCGCTCTCTTACCTTGTTTTTAAGGTCCTGCGCAAACTTATTCTTCAGTTTCAGATTCGCAAGTTCTTCGTTTTTCCTTGATGTAAAGCTCTCTATTCCAAGAAGTATTCGTCTCTGGTTCAAAGAGAGCTGTTCAACATAAGCCTTTGAGAGCGCTTCCACTCGCAGTTCGGCCGCCGCGCGCTCTTCCGTGATTCTCTGCTCAATAGCTTTGGAAGCTGAGGCCATCTTCTCATAATTGGTCTGGGCACGAATGTTGAACTCTTCGTGCATCCTCTCAACATCCTTCAAAAGTGCTGAAAGGCTGGCCTCGGTGAGAGCAAAGTCTGCTCCGAATACCATCGCAAGAACTATTGCCAGAACCTCATAGATATGAGGATTGGCCACAGAGTGCAAACCTTCCACAACAGGAATCAGGAATTTTACTATCAAAACTCCGGCTATTCCAAACGCAATACTTACCGGTACGCATATGCGCCCCTGAATGTTTAGAGGCATCGTACTGTAATCCCACCATCTGGCGTGGAATCTTTTTTCAAGTACCCAGGAAGTCGCAAACTCGGCAACAGCACTTCCGAGCATACAGATAATAAATATGCCCCATATAGGAAAATCAGGCGAAGAAAGCACCTTGAAATAGCTAAAAACTACTGATGTTGCCACAACGCACGAGCCGTAGATCGGACACACCGGTCCAAACAAAAAGCCTCGGTCCGCCCACTTCTTCTCCTTAGCTGTGCAATAGATTGACTCCCAAACCCAGCCAAGGAAACTGTAAAACAAGAATTCCACGAAATACTTTGCAATTATCATAAAATCCCCTCATCTTTTTATTGTATTAAAATCATTATAATTCTCTTTTACGTTTTCGTGGACAAAATGTTTACCTTTTTCCGTTTGGAGTTAGTCGTTCCCGCAATATGAACATATATCATGGCAACTAATGGTTAGATAGCAGAGTCAAGTTCATATATAGTAAGAGAATATTAAATCATTATTATGTGAGGGAATTAAGATGAAGAGAAAAAATTGCATTTGTACTCTGGTGATGAGTGCCCTTATTATCTCATCTCTCAGTGGGTGTGGAAGGAATACCAATCCTACCACAAACGGAACAGCAGTTAGTGAGGTTTCCACAGAGACAGACGATACTGAGGAAGAATCCGCACCTACGGATGACGCGATTTTAAAGGATCTGTGCGCAAACTATTTCACTATCGGCGTGGGTATAAACGGAAGTACTTTGGACAATCAGACCTTAAACATTCCGCAGTATATGGAGCTCTCCAAGAAGCATTTTAACAGCTGCACAATGACAAACCTGATGAAAAGCTGCTACATACTGGATCAGGTCGGATCACAGAAAAACCTGGAAGAGGGAAATAAAGAGCCTGCTCTTTCATTTATGTCCATAGATCCCACGCTTTCCTGGTGTAAGCAAAATGGCATGAAGATGCGAGGACATACCCTCGTGTGGCACACCCAGGCTCCTGAGTGGTTTTTCAGAGAGGGTTACACAGATGACGGCGAATATGTTTCCAAGGATACCATGCTCCTTAGAATGGAGAGTTATATCCGCCAGCTAGTAACTCATGTTCAGGATGAATATCCCGGAGTTATTTACTGCTGGGATGTTGTAAATGAGGCAGTCGATCCCGACAGCGCAGACTCTGACAGTGCTTTCATGTGCAGAACCAAAATAGAAAACGCCGATAATCCATGGTACAAGACTATCGGCCAGGACTACGTAGAAATGGCATTTACCTACGCAAGAAAATATGTCGCAGATGATGTTAAGCTTTTCTACAATGACTACAATACCTATCAGGCACCCAAAACTGAAGGTATTTATACACTTTGTGAATCTCTGAAAGAAAAAGGGCTAATAGACGGCATTGGAATGCAGGGGTACTGGGGCATCGATTATCCTTCGGATGCCGTTATAGAATCTGCAATCCGCAAATTCTCCGAGCTCGGTCTTGAGATTCAGATAACAGAACTCTCAGTGGGAGTCGATGATGAAACCGACTCTCAGTTTAACAGACAGGCTGATAAATACGGTCGCATTTTCAAAATGCTCTGCAGACTTGACAGTGACAACGGCGGTCCAGCAAACATAACCAATGTCACCGTGTTTGGTCTTGTCGATCATTACCGTGAGGGCGATACAACCAACTCAAGGCTCTTTGACAAGTATTACCAGCCTAAGCCGGCTTACACGAAAATCGTTGAAGCCTTAACTGAAAGTAATTAAAAAAATCCCCTCATCCGGCACGAAGTGCCAGATGAGGGGATGCTTTATTTTTATTCAGCCTTTGCTTCCGGGAAAATTACCTTATTCACGAAGAAGAATATTACCATGCTGACACCGCCGTTAAGTACTGTTGTTCCGATGTTGTAAACGAAATCCGGAACGAACTTTCCGGCAACCGCAACATAGATGCAGTTGATGGAATTGACGATGCAGGTAATAAGGCAAAAAGCTATGAAGTACCACAGAATCTGATAAAATACATTTCCTTTACTTCTAAATACACAGTTTCTCTGAATAGGGAAGTTTACACATTCACCGATAAACATCGCAACCATGTATGCGCAGAAGTATGGAAGTCCTCCGTGATTAACGTCATATCCCAGAATGTTCCACTTGAAGGTCTCACCAAGAAGAGTAATCTCCTTGCCCGGCCAGCCAAAGTCCACCAGTGGAAGTCCCTTGAATAATCCCGGCAGGAACTGGAGCATCAGGTATTTGAAAACCGTTATGAGATTGGACACTATTACAAAAAGTCCGCCCTCTCTTATCCACTTTGCTGCTGCGGGATGTTTGGATGAAAACTCATCCCATATATTTCTATAGTCTGACATGTGTACTCCTTACTTAGTGTTACTTAGTAGTTTCTCGTATGCCTTGTTCTTGCTGCTATTTCTGAAGTAGCCGCCGATAACCTTGCCGAGGCCGCTAAAGAAATGTCCGTTGACCATTTTCACAATTCCATGAACCATCTCCTTGTCCACGGCACCGCCTGTCATCTTTGCCATAGCCCTGAAAGGCATGTTGTAGATGAAAAGTGTGTTGAGATCCGGTTTTCCGCTCTCATCGGCTTTCTTCTTCATCTTTGTAAGCTTCTTGTAAACAAGCCTTGCAAGTCCGCTCTTCGCGTAATACATCTGACAAAAGGCATCATTTTCCGAAAGCTGTCCGCTCCATCTGCCGTCCGGAATTACTCTTCCGAGAAGCTCCTCATATTCGGTATCGGGAACATTCTCGATATTCCCGCTGTAATATGAAGGCAGTTTTTCCATATCGTAAGGAAGTATATCAGTAGTGCCGTCTACATGGCACTTCAGGAACAGCTTTATGTCAGCGCTGCTGGCGCCAACCCTTATTTCATAAGTCCCCTCTTCAATTTCCCATTTATCAGTTTTTACATTGAAATAGCGGAAGGTCTTGTCATCAAACGGAATTGTAACCGTTTTGCTCTCTCCTGCTTTCAGGAAAACCTTCTTAAAGCCCTTAAGCTCCTTCTCAGGTCTGAACACCTTTGCACCGGGAAGTCCCACATATACCTGAACAACCTCAGCGCCGTCGGTGTCACCAACGTTCTTTACAGTTACGCGAATTCCACCTGAAGAATCAGCAGTCTCGTTTTTACCCGGAATAATCTCCGCATCACTGTATGAAAAATTGGTGTAGGACAGTCCGAACCCAAACGGGTACAGAACCGGAAGTCCCTTCTTCTCGTAGTATCTGTAGCCGACGTACAGCCCCTCCCTGTACTCTGAGGTTCTCTCTCTGCTGGGATAGTATCTGAAGCAGGAGGTGTCCTCAAGTCTTCTGGGGATTGACTCCGAAAGCTTTCCCGAAGGATTGACTTTACCTGTCAGGATATCAAGCACCGCACCGGCGCCTGCCTGGCCGTTTAAGTAGCAGTGCAGGATAGCTTTAAAATAGTGGTGCCAGGGCATCTCTATTGCAGAACCTGCGCTGATAACACCTACGAGATTGGGATTAGCCTGTCCGAGCTCCTGTAAAAGAGTAATCTGATTCTGAGGTATTCTCATGTGAGTTCTATCCATTCCCTCAGACTCACTGTCTTCATTAAGTCCGAAGAAATAAAGAACAATATCGGCTCCTGCTGCAAGGTCAAGGGCCTCTTTTTTCATAGCCGCATCTTCCTCACCGCTTCTGTTATAGCCGCGGCTCATGCCCACTACCTGAAGGTCATATTCTCCTACAATCCCGGTAACTGTCTCAAGTTTGGTCACATTCACCAGTGAAGAGCCCGCTCCCTGATATCTGGGATCAAAGGCAAAGTCCCCAATAATAGCAACCTTTGCTCCCTTCTTCAGAGGAAGAATTCCGTTCTCATTTTTCAAAAGCACAGAACTCTCAGCCGATACTCTTCTTGCAAGTTCATGGTGTGCGTCCTTATCAAAGGTATCAGGCTTATCCTGAGCATTGACATACAAAGTCATAACCGCATCAAGGAGTTCATCCACCCTCTCATCAACATCAGTCTCGGATATCTTGCCGGACTTCACTGCCTCGATGAGCTCTCTCGCAGAGCCGAGTCCAGGATTTGGCATCTCGAGATTAGAGCCTGCCGCAACTCCGAGAGCGTGATCATTTGATGCACCCCAGTCAGTTATCACGATTCCGTCAAAGCCCCATTCATCGCGAAGGATGTCCTTTAAAAGGTGCTTGTTCTCATTGGCATAGACTCCGTTCACCTCGTTGTAGGCGCTCATGATGGTCTTTGCCTTTCCTTCCTTAACCGCGATTTCAAAGCCCGTGAGATAGATCTCGCGAAGTGTTCTTTCGTCCACCACTGCATTCATAGCCATTCTGCGAAGCTCCTGAGAGTTAACCGCAAAATGCTTTGGACATGCGTAAACGCCCTTGGACTGTATACCTCTGACATACGAAGCAGCCATTTTTCCGGCAAGATAAGGATCCTCTGAAAAGTATTCAAAGTTTCGACCGCAAAGAGGGCTTCTCTTGATGTTGAGACCGGGGCCAAGGAGCACGTTAACTCCAAGTGCCATAGCCTCCTCCCCGAGAGCCTCTCCCATTGTCTCACCGAGTTCTTCGTCCCAGCTGTTCGCTACTGTAGCTGCCGTAGGAAAACAGGTTGCGGGAAGTGATTCATTAAGTCCCAAGTGATCCCCGGCTCCTGCCTGTTTGCGGACCCCGTGAGGTCCGTCAGAACAGAAGATTGAAGGAATGCCCAGGCGTTCGATTTCTCTTGTCTGCCATTCGCCCTTTCCGGAAAGGAAAGCGGCTTTTTCTTCGATTGTCATTTTGGATATGATGTCAGTGTATTTCATGAATTACCCTCATCCGTCAGCTTCGCTGACACCTTCCCCCAGAGGGGGAAGGCTTTTAATTATTTATGCTTCCTTAGCTGCCTTTTTCTTCTTCACAATAAGTGTGATTCCGAGGCAGATGATAAGTGCTGCTACGATGTCACCTGCAAGCAGAGCTTTCTGCCAGCCTGCCATCTTGTAGGATACGGTTGTACCGGATACGATACCCTGCATAGCATTTGAGTTAGCAACCATGTAAAGAACATTGTGAGCTGCGTTTCTCATTGCGTTTACACCTGTTGCGGTGCTCTTGTCTGAAAGACCACCGTCAGCAAAGGTGTTGAGCATAAGGTCGTTACCAGCACGAAGTCCTGAATCAGGATCCATGTAAGCTGAGCCACCGAAGTAATCGGATTCTACAGCACCTCTGAAGCCCCACTCATTACGGAGGATCTGAGTCTGGAGACCGTACTGAGCACCTGCCCATACAGTACCGATTCTGTTGTATGCACTCATAATTGCTGTTGTAGCACCTATTGTAGTTGTCTGAAGCTGGTTGTTCTCATCATAGTAGTTAACATCAGCCTTTGCTTCCTTAACAGCAACCTCGAAAGGACGGAGGTAGATCTCTCTGAGCGCCTGCTCGTTGAGCCATGTAGCGATACCGTTTCTTCCGTTCTCCTTATCGTTAACTGCGAAGTGCTTGATGTAGGTGTAAACACCATACTTCATTGTTCCGCTGATCTCACCTGCTGCAATCTTACCGCCAAGGAGACCATCCTCTGAATAGTACTCGTAGTTACGTCCTGCAAATGCATTTCTGTGTGTGTTCATGGCAGGTGCATACCAACCGTTGAAGCCGTTGAAGAGTCCCTGCTCACCTACGATTTCACCAACCTCTTTTGCTAGGTCTACATTCCAGGTTGCTGCAAGAAGTTCCTCTGCAGGGAATCCGATACAGATAGCATCTGCTCCGTTAGCGGATACCCATGTTGACCATCCCATAGGACCGTCGTAATCAAGTGTTGCAGGCTTACCGATATTAAGAAGCTCTGCTGTGTTGTAACCTGCGTTTGCAAGCATGTTTGCAACGCCGTCCATATCAAGCTCATCGAGGAGCTGTTCCCAAGCGGGATCATCGTAGGAAAGACCACGCATATTTACAAGCTGGATTCCGTTGTCGGCACCTGTTACAGGCATCTGATCTGTGTAAACAAGGCTGCCCTCTACGTTACCGGTCTTTTCATTTGTATTCTCATCAAAAACTGTTTCAAGTGCTGTCTTGATATAATCCTCAGCAGCGATGTCTGCCTCTGTGGGAGCTGTGGGGAAAGTACCCGCGAAATCGCTTCTGCTGAAGTTAAGAGGCTTGCCCTCTGTCTTAGTATCAACAAACTCTGCTGAAACCTCGTCAAACTGGTTTGTTGCTGCTACCTGGTCTGAATCTCTCTTGTTATCTGCTCCGAAAACTTCTCCTGCAAGCTCATTTGAGAAGAATTTTCCTGCGTCAGCCTTATCGATTGTTGCCCAGCTGTGAGCATTGTCACTTAAGTAGAATCCGTATGTGCCTGCGTCAAGAACGTAGCACTTATTGTTCTTATAATCGTAGGATGCGATGTCCTCATCAGCTACTGTAATTGTAACTGTCTCGGATGCACCGGGCTCGAGCTCACTTGTCTTTGCAAAGCCTGCAAGAACAACCTTACTCTTTTCAATTCCGCCCTTTGTGTAAGGAGCCTCGGCATAGATCTCTACAACATCTTTTCCTGCCTTATCTCCGGTGTTTGTAACCTTTACATTGAATGTATAAGTTCCGTTGTTATATGTAGGAGTTCCCTCATAGGTCTTTTCGAAAGTTGTATAAGAAAGACCATATCCGAAGGGATATACTACTGCGCTGTCATAGTCAAAGCCGGCATAGTTGCCATCCATTGCCTCAGCAGCTGCTGTTTCATAATATCTGTAACCTACATAAATGCCTTCCTCATACTCGTTGAAGCAGCCTGACTCGTATCCGCCGATACCGCCGTCAACGTTTGAATAATAGATATTTTCAAAGTTTACATAGCTGGGATCCTTGGTGAGATCTGTTACATAAGTATCAACTGTTCTACCTGAAGGATTAACTGTACCGTTAAGCGCCTTAGCTACAGCATTGGCACCCTGGTCACCGATGCAGCTTACCCAGAGAGCAGCATCAATTCCGTAAGAAGCATCATTGAGGAAATCAATCTCAAGAGCGTTAGCTGTATTTAAAACAACTACGATTTTCTTAATTGCTCCGGCATCTTTCTGAGCCTTTACATAATTAAGCATATCGATTTCTCTGCTGTCGAGCTCAAGGTATGTCTTGTCCTTATCCTCTGCAACATCTGTAAACTCACTCATGTTTGTGGGAAGGTCGCAGCCCTCGCCGCCAACTCGTCCGATGAATACGATTGCTGCATCGCCGTACTTTACATAAGTATCCTCAAGTGATGAAGGATAATCTGCAAGCGGTACCTCCGCGATGATGTCACCTGTGAAAAGCGCTGTACCCATTGAAGAGATGAATCCTCTACCTGTGTACTCAACTTCCTGAGGTCCCATACCTGTCTGCATTGAAACCTTAATTGTCTTAGTGGAAATCTCATGATTTGCATAGAAATCGAACAGATCCTGGTTGATTGAAAAGCCGTTTGCTTCCATTGCTGTCTTATAATCAACCGGCTTACTCTCTGTTGCGGCACTTCCTGCACCTGTGTAGATAGGATCTACAGATGTACGTCCGAACATTGAAATGTTTGTCTCAGATGATGAAAGCGGAAGTGTCTGGTTTTCATTTTTCAAAAGGACAATTCCTTCGCTCTCTACCTTCTCCGCCATCTCCTGACTTGCTGCGAGAAGGCTGTCAGCATCTGTGTGCTCTGCCTTGTAATACTCAGCATCAAGAGCCTCGGCTTCGGGATTCTTTTTAACTACTGCATCACCCTTACCGAAATACATGTTCATAACCGTGTATAAAGGTCCGGTCAGAACAAATGTTGCCACAATTGCAAGAACTGCAACAAGTGCGATTATTACAGTCCAAATTCTTGTGAATTTCTTTGTACTCATAACTTACCTCCTTGGGGACTACTTTCTTCCCGTTAAATTGTGTAAGTTTAATCTATCAGAAAAAATCCCGATTTCAGGATTTTGGTATGAAATGTAAAAATACGGTACGAAATGCACAAATTTGTATGATAGTAAATCAAGGTCTTTTTTTATATAATTAAATGGTAAACAATAAACATTATGAGGGTGTAAAAAAATGTATCAGGCAGCAATAGTCGAGGACGAGGAGGTTCTCCTTAAAAGTACCAAGGAGCTTCTCGCCACGACCTTTAACGAAAAAAACGTGGATGTTGCTTTTGATTTCTTTATGTCGGGCGCAGAATTTCTGCCCATGATCGAACAGCATTTTCACTATGACATAATCTTTCTGGATATAGAGATGCCCGGAATGGACGGAATCACTGTGTGCAGAAGGATCAGAGAGATTGCTCCGGATGCACTTGTGGTTTTTATCTCAAATAAAGAAGCTCTGGTTTTTCAGACCTTTGAAGTGCAGCCCTTCAGGTTCATAAGAAAAAGTGAACTTTCCCAAATGGCGCCATCACTAGTATCCTCAATTATCACAGAACTCGAAAAGAGAAAACAGCAAATCATAAAAATCGAAGAACCCTCCGGCGGTGATGTTTATTCCTTTGATGTCAGAACAATCCTCTATGTGGAAGCTCAGCGAAAGGAATGCATAGTCGTAACAGACGGAGGCATGACCACGATCCGCTCAAAACTGATGTCTCTTGAGTCAGCTTTGGAAAACTGTAATTTTATAAAGATCCACCGAAGCTTTCTCGTTAATATGTCGGCAATAACAAGGATACAAAAGGATTCTGTTTTACTGAAAAACGGTCACGAGCTGCCATTATCAAGGAATCTTCGCGAAACCGTAAAGCAGGCTTTTTTGAATCATTCGATGTCATGAGGTCGGAATATGCTCTATACACTTTTCAGAATAACTGAATTCGATGGCTTTGTTGTATTCTGCTTTTTGTTCATCTCCCTCTATATAATTTACAGGGACAAAAGTCAGGAAAAAGAAACCCTGACTTATTTTGCTGTGAATATAGCTTTGTATCTGCTCCTTCAGTACGGCACCTATGCGTTGCCGATTTCCCCGCACCCTCACCACTACTGGTACAACATGCTGATTCTTTTCGCGATTCCGCTTGCAACCTCAACATATTTTCTTCAGGGGTATTTTGCGGGAAAGCTCCTTTATTCACTTTTCTATGTATCGCTTCTTCAGCTCTACAAGATTGTATGGAGTCCTCTCTATTCGGCAGAAGGCGTAATCTCACAATCCAAGTACATATTCCTTGATATTTTTTCATTCGTGTTACTCATTGTGCTGTTATACGCTTTCTTTTTTATCTTCAGAAAATCAGTACCGATAATAAGTAACAGCGTTGGAAGAAGGCTTCTTCTTCTCTCCTATTTTCCTCTGGGGCTTTTGGTTTATTACTCACTTGATCTAATGGGAATACCTTATTTTGATGTATTTCGTGATGCAATTCTGGCACTTATTATCATTCCGGCACTTCCCATGCTCTACGATCTTTTCATAACCACGGTGGAAGCCTATGAGGAGAGAAGAAAACTCGACAACGCTCTTACCGAAACCAGGGCTCAGGTCCACAGGTACAGATATTCCCTGGAAATTGATGAGCGCATAAAAAAAGAGCGCCATGAACTTAAGAACAATTACCTTTTCATTCAGACTCTCCTTCATGAGAAAAAATACGATGAGCTAAACGATTATATTAACAATTCAATAGGTGAAAAACTCGACAATATTTCCGATGTATCCACCGGAAACCTGATGATTGATTATATCCTTAACAGGAAGATCTCCGAGGCAAGAAAGCACCACATAAAAATCTACACCGAGATAGCTCTGCCAAGTGACCTCACGGTCAATGATGAGAGTTTTTGTACGGTTTTCCTGAATCTTTTCAACAACGCCATGGAGGCATGTGAAAAGGTGGATTTTCCGGACATACATATTCTCTTGAAGATTTCTCAGAATTATCTTTGCTGTGAGATCAGGAACAAGGCGAATATAGATTCTATAATAAATAATCCGGACCTCGAGACCACAAAGCCCGACAGTGAAAATCACGGACTGGGGCTGAAGATTGTGGAGGAAACGATAACAAAGTGCGATGGAATTTTCCAGACCTCTGTTGAAGGGAATTATTTTCTGGCGAAATTTATGATACCGGTGGTGAAGGCATAAAAAACGGGAGCCGAAGCTCCCGTTTTAGTTTGCCTGTAAATCACCACCTGCTGTCAGGCTGTGTGTAGGTGCTGATGGTGATCATCTTTTTTTTCGTCATTCACCATCGGTTTTCTTGTGCTTACAATGAAGAGTCCCAGGAATGCAATCGCTGCGATAATTCCAACAGGATAAGCAATCATTGTCGACAGATGCAGGCACTCGGGTGCGCAGAAGAAATATGTAACGGATACTGCCGACATAAAGGTTGCGGGAACTGCTGTAATCCAGTAGTTCTTGGAATTTCTGTACAAGTACATTGATGCTGTCCAAAGAGCTATCATAGCAAGTGTCTGATTCGACCAGCTGAAGTATCTCCAGATGACATTGTAGTTAAGCTGGCTGATAAATGCGCCTGAAAGAAGAAGCGGTACACAGAGGATAAGTCTCTTCATATAAGGCTTCTGATCTACCTTGAACCAGTCTGAAATAACAAGTCTTGCTGAACGGAAAGCTGTGTCGCCTGATGTGATAGGACAAGCGATAACACCGAGCATTGCAAGAACTATACCAAAGCCGCCCATTGTCTTTGTGCAGATATCATATACGCATGCTGCCTGGCCATTTCCAAGCATTTCTGTAAGACCTGCTGTAAGGCCGCCGGTTCTTGCATAAACTGCACTGCCTGCTGCAGCCCAAACCAGGGCGATTATACCTTCACATACCATTGCTCCGTAGAATACCATATGGCTTTCTTTTTCTGTCTTGCAGCAGCGAGCCATCAGAGGTGACTGGGTTGCATGGAATCCTGAAATAGCGCCGCAGGCAACAGATACGAACATCATTGGCCATATAGGTGTACTGCTGGGATGAAGATTGGATAATTCGATCTCAGGGATTGTATATCCATGTGTGAAAATACCAATGCCAACACCAACTGCCATAACTATAAGGCAGATACCGAATACGGGATAAAGCTTACCGATAATCTTATCGATCGGAACGAAGGTTGCGATAAAGTAATAAACAAGGATAAGAGCAAGCCAGAAGGTTGTGTTCGTAAGAAGTCCCGAACCACCCTGATTACCAATAAGAAGTGAAATAAGTCCGGCCGGTCCTACTGCGAAAACCGTACCAACCATTACAAGGAGTACTACGCTGAATACACGCATTATGGTTTTCATAATGTTTCCAAGGTACATACCTGTAAGCTCAGATACGCTTGCGCCGTCATGACGCATACTCATGAAACCTACCGAGAAGTCATGTACACCACCTGCAAGTAAGGTTCCGAGGGTAATCCAGAGGAATACGGATGTTCCCCACTGAGCTCCTGCAAGAGCACCGTAGATCGGTCCGAGACCTGCGATATTAAGGAGCTGAATCAAAAATAGTTTCCATCTCGGCATTACAACAAAGTCAACATCATCATTGATTCTTACTGCCGGAGTCTGTCTGTCATCCGGCCCATATACTTTTTCAACAATGCCGCCGTAGATAAAATAACCTGCTACCAAAACACACAAACATACCAAAAAGCTGATCATATGAATCCCCTCCTATACTTTAGTGAAAGACATTTCTTCCCTACTTTTAAGTATAGTCGCAGAAAATCCCGAAGCAATGCTCCGGGATTCAAATGCAAAAAATGGGTACTAAAATGTATATGCTTATAAAAATCAGTTATATAATCAAACTCCAAAATGAGTTTTTATCTCATGGATCATATTGCGGCTTATAGGAATAGTCTCCTCACCGCAATCCTTAAGTTTGCATGCATATCCGTTATTGTAATCGGGCACAAGGGCTTCACAGGCATTTAAGTTTACAATAAAGCTTTTATGAACCCTGACAAACTGATCGCCTGCAGAGGAAAGCTTCTTCTCCCATTCAATAAGAGGATCTCCTGTAAAGTAAACGCTCTTATGGCAGTGAACCTTAGCTCCCTTGTGAACCGCTTCAATATAACTGATGCTGTCAGCCATAACCACTTCCATGTGATCTCCAGCCGGAAGCGCAAAGGGGCCCGGCATCTTTTTTACCGCGACTTTTCTTTGCATGAGTTTCTCAACAGCTTTCCTTATGCGCACCTCATCAAAGGGCTTCATGACATAGTCAATGGCATCAAGTTCAAATGCATTCAGGGCATAGCTTTCATAAGCCGTCACAAATACGATTGCGGCATCCGGTGTTTTCTTTCGGATTTTCAAAACAAGCTCTGTTCCCTTCATGTCCCCGAGTTCAATATCAAGAAAACAGACATCAAAATTCACTTTTTCTGTCAGCTCCAGAACTGCTGCTCCGCTTCCTGCTTCGTGGATCTCGGCATCGGGACGGTTTAGCTGTCTTATGATTTTTTCAAGCAGGAACCGCAGTTCGCTGCGTGCCGGACGTTCGTCGTCGGCGATAAGGATTCGTGTCATTTTTTCCCCTCATCCGTCTGCTTCGCAGACACCTGTCTTCGCTCCGCTTCGGTCCGCGCTGAACCGACGTCCCCCGGACGTCGAGCGCCCCCAGTGGGGGAAGGCATATAATCAAATTAGTGTCCTGGGTGGGATACGGATTGTAACGGTTGTGCCCTCAGGTGATGAATCGATTGCGAGACCGTACTTTTCTCCGTAGATGCTGCGGAGTCTTCCGTCAACATTAAGGAGTCCGTATTTACCTTTGGTCGTTTTATCATTGAAAGCGCGGAGTACCTGATCGGGAATGCCGTGACCGTTATCGGATATTTTTATCAGAAGCTCCTCGCCGTCCATTCCGGCATCTATCCTGACTTCTCCGATCTCTCTTTTCATAGCTCCGTGCTTAATCGCATTCTCAACAATTGGCTGGAGGATCAGCGTTGGAACCTGCATATGAATATCTTCCTCAATATTCTTCTCTATCCTGAGCCTATCCTCAAAACGGGCCTTCTCAAGCATCAGATATGCATCCACCTGCTCGAATTCCGCAGCGATATCTATCATGTAATCGTTACTGGAATTAAGGTTATGCCTGAAATAAACGCTTAGTGCCAGCAGCAGCTCTCTTGCATAGTCAGGCTTTTCTCTGCAAAAACAGGAGATAGTATTTAAACTGTTAAACAAAAAATGAGGATTTATCTGCGACTGAAGTACCCTAAACTCTGCGCGCTCTCTCATCTTCTTCTGGTACTCAACCTGATAGGCTTCGTAATTGGTTGAAAAGAATTTTGCCAGAGCAGATACCAGACATTCCGCAGCCTCCGGAGATGAATATCGTCTTTCAAATACCAGAACAAGGTATCCCCAGGTTTCATTTCCCATTGTTACTCGGCAGCCGGAAGCAACCAGTGCCTGCCTGAAGCCAAAGGGACGCTTTTCCTTCCTGTAGATAAGCTGAGTGGTACACTCTTTTTCCATCCCCTCCACAAAGCTTTCACCAAACTCATACTCACTTTCAAAGAGCCTGTTCTTCTGACTGTAAGGCAAGAAGAATACGTCTCTGCACCTGGAAAAGCCGCTGATAGTCTTCTCCATCTCCTTATAATCATCATCGGTGATACGACTTTTCCTGATATTCAATACGCAGGCGTCCGCAATGTTCAGAGCAAGCCTCATCTTGTCTGCCGCTATCAGATTCTGCTTTGTATAGACATCCTCGAATACAGAGAAAAACCAGACCATTCCGGCTGAGTTGAATGTCACCATGGGTATGGCTATAACCTTAACAATGCTCTCCGCAAGGCTGAAAGGCTTTACGAAAATGAGAAGGTTTACCATGTGAAGACACTCGCAGGCAGCGGTTATCATCACCAGGAAGTACCACTCAAAGTCAATATTTCTTTTCTGGAAAAAGGTGTAGATCAAAGCGCCAAGAACGCCCTCCATAAAAGTGGACAGAGCGCAGGCGAAGGTTGTCACACCATGAATATCAAAAAGGATACGATGAACAGAGCCGATGAGCCCTGCAAGAATCCCCACGGTAGGTCCGCATAAGAGACCTCCCGCAAGGGCACCCAAAACACGGGTGTTGGGTATGGCGCCCTGAACCTGGGCGCCGGTACAGGTCGAAAAAATACAAAAGCCGCCAAAGATTGCTCCAAGTACCAGCTTGGCTAAAAGCGTGTGCTTTTTTTCTTCGCAGATTATCTGTGTTACTACCGGAATCCTGACTAAAATATTGGCAATCAGAATCAGAAAGCCGATATTAACAATCATGTTATAGTACAGTTCCATACAACCCCCAACAGACTTTTCCCCAATTATCCGACTGTGTTAAGGACCCACTCAACTCCGTTATAAATATACTTGTTCCAGAACTTCCAATCATGGATTCCGGGACCTTCTTCGTATTTCATGTTTGCATCATTGTCTTCAAGGAATTTCCTCATCACCTGATTGTTCTCGTAGAGGAAGTCCTCTGTTCCGACTGCCATATAAATCGGAGGAATACTCTTACCCTCATCCTTGAGGCGCTTATACAAAACCTCCGGATTGGCATCGGATTCCACCACCTTGGTGGTATCCCCGAATACCTCGCTGTAATATTCGTAGTTTGCTACATCATTGCCCTCTCCCGGTTTCATGTTTCCAACCTCATGAATGATGAGTGCGGAAGACAGTGCTACAATTCCTCCAAAGGTCTCAGGAAAATCAAGTCCTGTGTGAAGAGCTCCGAAGCCTCCCATGGAAAGGCCTGCAATGAAAGTGTCCTCTTTTTTGTCAGATAAGCCAAACAGTTTTCTTGTAAATTCCACCACTTCCTTACCTGCAAAGGTGCAGTACTGGTGACCTGTAGCCTTTCTGTCCAGATAAAAATTATTGCCGGCTGTAATCATGATAACCGCAAGGTTATAAGTAGAAGCTAAATCCTCAGCGACACCGCTGTAAATCCAGTCGCTCTCATTTCCGGAATAGCCGTGAAGAAGATACAAAGTCTTCATGGGGCGCTTGAAATTCGGATTCTCTGCCACCATAAAGTCCGGAGTATCTGCCGGAATAGAATAAGTGATGTTAACCTGTCCCCCCTGGGCAAGTGAATAATATCTAAGTGTACCTGATGCCATTTTTCCTTCTCCTCCCGGGCATCAGAGCAAGGTCTCTGCTCTATGCTCAATATTCTGCTTGAAATTTATAATGTCGTGATCATACTCCTCATCCATAAGTGTTGAATGAATAAGGAAATCAGCTGTTGCCTTGTTGTTTGCAAAAGGTATGTCATACACCTGGGCAATTCTCATGAGAGCCTTCACATCGGGATCATGAGGCGCTGCTGTCAGGGGATCAGAGAAGAATATTACAAAATCGATCTTACCCTCAACGATTTTAGCTCCGATCTGCTGGTCTCCGCCAAGAGGGCCCGAATTGTAGCCTCTGACAGGAAGATCAGTCGCATCTGTAATCATGCGTGCTGTGGTTCCTGTGCCGCATAAAAAGTGTTTCTTCAGCAGTTCCGCATTATTCTTGCACCACTCGATAAGCTCAGCCTTTTTACCATCGTGAGCTATGAGCGCGATATTTTTCTGCTTTTTAATTGTCAGTGTAATTGTCTTAGACATTTTTGTTTTTCCTCCCACTACATATAGTATTTTCTTTCTATACCGAATATACAAATTATAGTCTTTTTGCGCCCTTTTTTCAAAAGATTACTTGGTCTATTTTTAAGATAACTTTTAGATTTTCACAGCATGAAAAGGGTTAAAATATAGATATAGAGAAACGAGGAGACTAATATATGGATATATTAAAAATAAATTCTCTTATAAATATAGCAAAGGACGATCTTCAGAATGATCCTCAGTTTAAGCACTACCACGATGCTCTCGATAAAGAGCGTGCCATTTTAAATGATCTTGGCTATGATCCGGAAAAAATGGTGAATATCCTTTACGAGATCTGGTGCCAGAGGCTTGGTTACATTCTCGATAACGAGGCAAGCCTTACAAAGCGTTTCTCAGACGCGCTCGCTGAGATTCAGGATTTTCCCTTTCCTTTGAATGAAGATAAATAAAAAAGACGCAGCATAGATTTCTCTATCTGCGTCTTTTCTTATGCTATTTAGATGATTACTTTATCTTAGCATCTGTCTGCTTCTTAAGTTTCTTAATAAATTTAGCCTTAGCTTTTCCTTTAACACTCTTGACCTTGATGGTTGCACCACCGGCAAGCTTCTTAAAGGCGCCCTTTCCTACCTTGAGGGACTTGTTAACTTTAATTGTTATCTTCTTAAGCTTTGTATTCTTAAAGAATGCTTTGTTACCAATCTTCTTTACGTTCTTACCAATCTTAAGAATCTTAAGAGTCTTGTTACCCTTGCAGGCATTTGCCTTGATCTGAACTACAGGATACTTAACACCATTTAATGTAATAGCGTTAATGTAAGCCTTTTTAATCTTTCCAATCTTTGTAACTGTAGCTCTTCCGTCAGCACCAACATAGTATGTGATGCCTCTTATTGTAACAGTTGCCGGAAGGACTCCATTGAATTCGAAGTTCTCGTCCTCATCCCAGTCAGCAAAATCGGGATCAAATTCATTATCATCTTCTTCATAATCAGAAGTACTCCATTTGCTTCCAGACTTAGCTTGACCGTTATTACTTTCATTAGCATTTTCTGAGTTCTCAGATTTTTCGGGAACTGTTTCGGAATTACCGTTGTTCCCGGCAACATCCTGAGGAATTACTGCTTCACCGGTTCCGGCACCTGTGCCATTACCTGTTTCGGTGTTACCACCGTTTTCCAATCCTTCGGGGTCTACACCCTGACCGTTTCCGTTTTCACCTGTTTCGGTGTTACCAGTGCCGTTCTCACCTGCGCCGGTGTTACCTGTGCTATTCTCGCCTGTTCCGTTATCACCATTTGCAGGATCATTTTTGGAGGAAGGATCAGTATTCTGACCATTCTCGCCTGCCTTCTTTTCATCCTCGGCTATCTGAGCTGCTTCCTCAGCTGCCTTCTTAGCTGCCTCTTCAGCTGCTTTCTTAGCATCCTCAGCTGCTTTCTTTGCTGCATCTGCTGCATCGATAGCATCCTGGGCTGTGCTTGCTGCCTCATCAGCTGTACCCTTAGCAATAGTGCTTCCGGCATCCTGAGCTGTTTTCTTAGCATCCTCAGCTGCTTTCTTAGCATCCTCAGCTGCTTTCTTTGCTGCATCTGCTGCATCAATTGCATCCTGGGCTGCCTTTATTTTATCTGCTGTATTATCTTCCTTAGCTGCCTCTGCCTTTGCAGCCGCATCATCAGCAAGTTTCTTTGCGTTATCAGCTGCATCTTTAGCTGCATCTGCTGCATCCTGTGCTGCCTGTCTTGCTGCAGCCGCTTCCTCGCCAAGCTTTTTGTTAAACTTATTATTTGCACTGTTAGCTGCTGTTTCAGCTGCCTTGGCAGCTTCTTCTGCTGCCTTAGCTGCTTCCTGAGCCTTAGTTAAATAACCGGATGCTTCCGTAGCTGCTGCTTCTGCTGCTTTCTGAGCCTTTCCAATCTTCGTGATCCATGCTGTCTTTGAATCACTATCAGGATAGTTCTCTGCTTCCTCTGCAGCCTTTTTGATTGCCTCTTTTGCTGAATCGATAAGCTTTGCTGCTTCTTTCTCTAATTCTTCTGCTTTCTTTGCCTTATCTGCAGCTGTCTGAGCTTCCGCCCTTGCAGTCTTTGCTGCATCGACAGCATCCTTTACCGCCTGCTCTGTAAGATCATTGTCATCCTTATTTGCCACATCTTCTGCTACTTTCTGAGCATCCTGAGCCTTTGTCTTAGCTGTATCGGCTGCGTTTGCGGCTTCCTTTGTCTTATTTACTACTTCTCTTATCTTTGCACCTTCAGAAGCTCTCATCGCTTCCTGAGATGCTGCAGTTGATGCCTGAGATGCTGCATTTGCTGCCTTTCTTGCATCTGTTGCTGCGTCATTTGCTGCCTTTTTAGCCTCTTCATTATTTGTCTTAGCAGCTGCATCTGTTGCTGCCTGTGACTTTTCATATGCTGTTTTTGCTGCCGCAGCTGCATCTGATGCTGCTTTATTTGCTGCTTCTACTGCTTCAGGTGTATACCCCGCTTTAGGATCATTAACTATGCCATTTGCTGCATCTGCTGCATCATTTGCTTTCTTTGCTGCCTCTGTTGCTTCTGATGCTGCTTTCTTAGCTGCATTTGCTGCTGCTTCTTCAAGATTAGCCCTGGCAGTTTCTACCGCAGATCTTGCAGCTCCTGCTGCTGTTTCTGCAGCGCCAGCTGCAGTATTTGCTGCAGTTTGTGCTGTCTCTGCTGCTTTTGCTGCCTCTATAGCAGTCTTATCATCTGTATAGCGGGCTGCCTCAGTAGCTGCATCGCCTGCTGCCTTTGCAGCCTCTTTTGCTGTCTGAGCCGCATTATCTGCTGTCTGAGCTGCTTCTATTGCAGCTTCTATTGCTGCTTCCGTTGCAGCCTGAGAAGAAGCATTCTCTACAGCTGCCTTAGCTTCATAAGCTGCTATTGATGCTTCTGCTGCCCTTGTTGCAGCATCTGCTGCTTCAGCTGCTTTCTTAGCTGCATTAGCTGCAGCAATTGCCTTTGCTGCATCGTTTTCTGCTGCTTTAGCAGAATCTATTGTTGTCTGATCACCGGTTGCATCAGCTGCTTCCTTTGCTGCTTCTGCTGCTTCCTTTGCCATTTTTGCTTCGTTTACTGCATCATTAGCAGCTTTCTTTGCTTCATCAGCTGCTGTTTTAGCATTGTCTATAGCTTCTTTTGCTGCTGTAATAGTTTCAGCTGAAGGATTCTCCTGAGCTGCTTTTGCTGCCTCCTGTGCTTTATCAGCCGCTGCCTTTGCTGCTTCTGCTGCTGTAGTAGCACCGGTTGCTGCTGTTTTAGCCTTTTCTTTTGCTGTCTCAGCTTCTTTCTGTGCATTCGCAAGATCTTCTTCTGCCTTCTTATTTAATTTACCCTGAGCATCGGCTGCTGCATCTCTTGCGCCCTGAGCTGCAGTTCTTGCCTCTCCGGCAGCTGAATTTGCTGCTTCTGCTGCTTTCTTTGCTGCTTCTGCTGCTTTCTTTGTATCTTCTGATACATAAGGATTCTTCGAAATGCTGTCAGCTATATTAGACACGGAAGTTGCAGTTTTAGCTGTTATATCAGCAGTTGCATCAGTTGCATCTGCTACTGATTTAGCTGTACTGATATTGCCTTCTGAAGCAGTTTTTTCAACTGCCTTCTTTGCTTCAATCGCTTCGTCTCTTGCTTCATCTGCCTGACCTTTAACTGCATCAGCTGCTTTCTTTGCCTGATCAGCCTGGTCCATTGCTGCTTTATCAAGAGCACTCTTAGCTTCCGCTATGTCTTTATCTGCTTCGCCAAGTGCTGTATCTACAGTATCCATTGCTTTACCAGCCAAACCGGCTGCATTTTCAGCATCTTTTCTTGAAGCATTATTCTCATCAGCTATAGCTTTGGCTGCATCCTCTGCGGCCTTTTTAGCTGTCTCTGCTTCGCTCTTAGCATCCTCTGCGGCCTTCTTGGCATCCTCTGCTGCTTTAATCTTTTCTACTGTAGGATCTTTTTTGGCATCAGCCGCCTTATTCTCAGCTTCCTTTGCTGCCTTATTAGCTTTTTCTGCTGCTGCTTCTGCCTCGTCTGCTGCCTTTGTTGCAGCTTCTGCTTTTTGAGCTTCAGCCTTTGCTGTATCATCAAGCTTCTGCTGGCCTACTGTTACAGCTTCTTCTGCTGCAGCCTTAGCATCTGTAGCTTTTGTTACAGCATTATCTGCTGCAGCTTTTGCGTCTTCTGCTGCCTTCCTGCTGTCTTCATCGGTTGCATCAGTTATTGCCTGATCTGCTGCGGTTCTTGCTGCTTCTGCAGATTTAATTGCATCCTCGGCTTTCTTTACTGCCGCGCTGGCTGCAGCTACATCATCCGGTGAAGGATTATCTCCTACTGCATTAGCTGCGTCAGTTACTTCCTTAGCCACCTTTACAGCTCTTGCTGCATCAACTGCTGCCTTTGCTGCGTCCGCAGAAACTGTAGCTGCCATCGCTGCTTTCACTGCATCTGTTGCTGCATCTGTTGCATTCTTATTTACTGTAGAATCTGTTGTATTTGCTGCATCAGTTGCCGCTTTAGCCGCATCTGTTGCTGCTTTTGCTTTGTTAATTGCTGCCTCTGCTGCATCTTCAGCATTCTTAGCTACTTTTTCAAGCTCTTCTATAGAAGGAACATCCTTCATGGACTCTGCATTAGCTGCTGCAGCTGCATCTCTTGCTTTCTGTGCTGCTGTATTTGCTTCATCTGCAGCATTTGTTGCTGCTATTGTTGCTGTCTCAGCCGCATCAGTAAGTTTCTTCTTTGCATTTTTAGCTGCAGTCTCAGCGTTATCCGCAGCTGTAGTAGCAATATTATATGCTGTAGTAGCTGCTGCTGCCGCATTACCTGCTGCCAGCTTAGCATCGCTTCCAACTGTTGCATTATCTGCTGCATTTGTCGCATTTGTTGCTGCTGTTTTTGCAGCAGTTGCGGCTGATTTTGCATTTTTTGCTGCTTCTTCTGCCGCATTTATAGTATCTATTGTTGCAGCAGCATTAGCAGAAGCCGCTGCTCTATCAGCTACACTTGCCGCATTTTGTGCTTTTGTTGCTGCATCATTTGCTGCAATTGCTGCTTTATTTGCTGCTTCATCTAGCTTCTTCTGAGCAGATGCCGCAGCAGACTTTGCTGCCAGAGCTGCGTTTTCTGCATAAGCTGCAATATAACTTGCATAAGAAGCCCATGTACTAGCCTCGGTCTTTTGTTTTGAATCAGATATCTTTTTTAATATTTTATTTATTGCCTTGGCTGCTTCATTAGCTCTGTTAGCAGCTTTTTCAGCAGTCTTTGCCGCTTCCTTGGCAGCTTTTATGGTCTCTACTGAAGGACTGTTATTAACATTTGTTGTAGCAGTTGCGGCACTAAAATATGCTGTATATGCAGCATCGTATGCTTCTTTTGCTTCATTGATTGCATCGGTAGGATCAACAAGCGGATTCACCTTATCTGCAAATACAAAATCCACATCACTGATAGCTACCTTTTTAGTAGTATAGTAATAATTTTTCTCATAATCACCGATATTTGACATCACGCCAAAATATCTTGCTTTTCCTGCTTTAGGGTCAGCACCAAAATCCCCGGTTCCTGTTATATTGTATCTGCACCATATTATATTGAAGTTTTCATCATATAATATAAATGCAAGCGTTTTTAAGTCAGCGTCCCAGCTGTAAAATTTCACATTGATATTTACAAGCTTACTTATATCAATATCATCATAAAGTTTAAAATAGGATTCCTGATAATCTCTTCCAAAATATATGCATCCGTCACTTATTTCGTTCTTGTATCCCCAATACTTACTATCCGCATACGGATACATGTTTTTGAACACCAATTTTCCATTTTGTACAGAGTAAGTGCTCTTATTTGTTGTTCCTGAATATGTTGATGCCTGGTTACCAACAGCCCTCTTTACTATAGAAACTGAATCAATACTAATTTTTGTATTTGCTTGCTGCGATACAAAACCAATATATCTGAACTTACCTGAAAAGTCAGGATAAATAACGATCTCGCCGTTTTCATCCATTTTCTGATCATACAGATTTTCCTTATTCTTATGAGTATCATTAGTTCCATCACCAAGAGTATTATCATCATGCATTACAATACCGATTGGTTTAGTCTGACTATTAAGCTTAATTTTAATCTGGTAAACATCATAGCCATAATACCAGTCCTGAAGATCGAAAATATACTCTTTATACTGTGTAGTAAAGTTTACAGAACTAGCATTCTGTTGATCACTACTGTTCCATCTGTACCAAACATTCCTTTTATTATTGTATGTCTTGGTCTCACCGGCCTGATCAGCTTCTCCGGACCATACAAGGTTAATTTTTGCATAGCCCTGAATTGTTGCTGCCTCAGCACTGATGGAATTTACATTGAACGCTCCTACCATAAGCGCGATAGCGAGCATGAATGAAATTACTTTGCTAAACCTCTTCAACATTTTTCTTCTCCATAACACAATCACAATTACACGAAACGATTACAATATAATATGTTTCTATGATTATAGCAAGCATTTTTAGTAATTTCATCACTTTATACAATTATTAAGACATACAAAAATAAAATCATGCGCTTTTTGCATATATGTTCAAGTATACATGAATTTTATGAGTTTCCTCTTTTATTATCGAGCTTTTTTGTTAAATGAATTCTGTTAGCGCAGAAATAGCGCGGAAACCGGCATAATTGAACCGGCATTTTAAAGGGCAAGAAAAAAATTGTTTACAAAAAATTTACATATAGAAATGCTTATGAGAATTACATATTATTCTTATTATGAATTTTCCCTGCGAAATATGCTGACAAAAAAGATATTATAAAGAAGCCCGCAAGACACATGATTGCTTTGCGAAGTCCAAAAAGATCCCCGAATTTTCCGGTGAGGGCTGTAAATACTACTCCGCCAATACCTGTAGCGGTGGTGATCATTCCGGTTGCTGTTGCTGTCTTCTTCCCTGCCATAGTTTTCATTATATTAAGTACGCAGGGATAGATTGCCCCGCTCGCAAAGCCAAGCGGTATGCAAAGTAAAAGTACAAGCATGCTGTTTTCGGAATTAGTGAGGATTATTGTGATAATCGGAATTGCAGCAGTGGCAGTAAGGAGAATTTGCCGCGCATACTTCGAGAAGTGGCCGACGATAACTCTCGAAGGAATCATAACAGCCCAGAAAAGTGACAGAGCGTACTTCCCGATTCCTGATTTTAATACATCGGTAAACAGTGTATCTACAAAGAAGGCAAAGCCGTTTTCAAAGCCGACATAGATACACATAATTGTGCACAAAAGCAGAATTCCGCCGATGATAAACTCACCGGTAGAGTTATTACTTTGCGTAGAATCTCCTGCTGCCAATGTTTCAGTCGCGGTGTTCTTAGTTTTAAACAGGCCAATCAGAGATACGATGCTTCCTATTGCAAGAAGCGCGAAAAGTGTACGCCAGCTTAGGCCTTTTCCAAGATAATAATTAACGATAAGCGGCGACGTAAGTGCACCGAAGGCATACATGGATGTGATGTAGCCTATCTTCTTACTTCCGCTTATAGGATATGCATCAATCAGGGCTGCGATGGAAATGAATTGAAGCGCACTGGTGGTAAGTCCCAGGAAGAACACCCCTCCGATGAAGAATTTCTCCGCATCCGTAAAGAATATCAAAGTTGCTGCCGTGATCTGAAGAGCTAAGAGAATTGTAATGCACTTCGCTTTTCCGGTTCGGTCTGCCCATCCTCCGAGAATCAACGGTGCAAGCATTGTCGCAAAAAGCTCAACAGAAGCAAACAGGCCCATGGATGTAACCGACAAGTCGTAGTTTTTCCCGATGTTCCACAGACTTGCCTGATATCCGCCTGCTTCAAAGCCGTTGATGAATACAATAAGAAATAACACTATCCATAAAAAGTCATGGCTTCTTTTTGAATCATCCATAGAGATCACCTGATCTTAGCGTTTTTTGCCAAGCCCTTCTTTATGAAAAGCTTTTCATAGGTCTTCTTCAGTTTCTTCGGAACCTTTACTGTCACATTTTTCGGTGTGCCCTTAAAAGCTTTTGAAGCAACAGAGTCTTTGGTCAATTTTGTAGATTTGACATTTATGGTATTAAGGTTCTTTGCACCTTTAAATGCATTTGCTCTGATGTTAATTACGTTGTTCCCTATAGTTACAGTCTTAAGGTTCTTGCATCCGATAAATGCCTTGGTTGCAATACCCGTAACGTTATATGTAATTCCGTCTACAGTAACCGTCTCGGGAATGGTTATCCTTTTTGCTTTCTTATTAATAGTACATTTATAATCAACCGTAGGATTTTCCTGTGCAGAGGAAGTAACTACAAACTCAGCCGCTTTTTCCGTGGCAGTAAAAACTGTCCCTTCCTGCTTTCCTTCCGGTGCAGGTTCTTCAACTTTCTTTACTTCCTCTACGGGCTGCAATCCTGTTTTACTCGTATTATCTTCCGGTTTTGTTTCAGGTTCAGGCTCCGGAGCAGGCGATTCTCCATAGGTAGTAGGCTGTGCTGATGCAGCGCGAAGTTCTTTGGCAATGTTCCCTGCTTCGTCTGCAATCACGTTATAGCTGCTATCGCCGACTTTTATGTTTTTTATTGTAAAGTTTTTGGGTGTTTCAAATATAAGGTCACTAGCTATATTTATGTCATTGTTATCATAGGCAAGAACCGCGGATTCTTTCGCACTGATGCTTATTTTTCCGCTAAGAAGTTCAAGCGCTCCTGTATCCGTATAGATTCCCTGATTGACCGAGGTGAATTCCAATGTTCCGCCATCTACCAGAACTCCTCCTCTTCCTGATATCGCTTTGTCAGCATTTTTTATTGTAATAGAAGTATTACCACCGCTAATAGTAATTTTGTCTGTGGAGAAGAAGCCGTTCTTTCCTCCGCTAAAATCAAAATTACCTTGTATGTCGAGCGCAGCCATGTAGGATCCGATTATCATAGTTGTGATATTGGGGGCCAGCAGTTTTGCGTTGCCGCGAATTTTAAGAGGGATTTCTGTGTAAACCATGCAGTTTGAAGCAATTTTCCCATTGTAAGTGCCGCTTATTGCCGTTGCATTATTAAAGGTAAGAGTATTGGTGGAAGGATCAAATGAAACACTTCCTGTTCCGCATTTTATATAGGCCATATTGGCGCTTGTGATCTGGGTACTGCCGATCCAGAGGTTGTAGGATGTAGGCGCTGAGTCGGCCCTAACGGTGATATTTGATGAGAAAAGTGCAGTAATAACAAGCATGCAGGAAAAGCATACTGATAAAATGTGTGAAGTAATTCTGTGCTTGTACATGTGATCCCCCTCATAATTTGTTCTATACTTATATATCGTAATAAAAGTTCAAATTATTTACCGGGGGATGAAATTTTTATTTACTATCCTATACCAATAGCAATTTGTTGTTCTCAAGGTCGTAGTACAGAGTAAGTTCGCTGCCTTTAAGATCGTAGACTCTGGCTATGTCTTTATTTTTCT
The DNA here is from genome assembly GCF_900104155.1 of Butyrivibrio sp. INlla16. GTDB lineage: Bacteria > Bacillota > Clostridia > Lachnospirales > Lachnospiraceae > Butyrivibrio. The sequence goes on along the minus strand of NZ_FMYB01000013.1, from coordinate 13,002 downwards.
CATCACTTATAAAATCAGAGGAGATATCTTTATATGCGGAGAGCTTATCCGGAGCGAAAGCAAGAGTCTTTTCATTCGCAAAAACAGCGGTGTAGAGGATGTCAGCCTCGACGAGATCCTGGAAGATGTGGCTTCCGTAGGAGAGCTCGGGATTGTAGCCCACTTCTTTTTCCTCAACTTCGCAAACAGCCTCAAACTCACTGATATCGGCGAAGGTTGTGGGTACGCCAAGCTCGGGTGAGGAGGTTCCGATTCGACCGGGCACGATGAGGAGCATGCGCCTGCCTTGTTCTCTGTAAGTCCAGTTGACTTTCCCGATGAGGTTCGCAATGCCGGACTTCTCTGCGTAGGGCATGTTGTAATAAGCCTTAGGGTCCACGTAGACGATAAGGTCAATTTGAACGCTTCTGGAAAGTCCCATCGAAGCTCCGACGCTCTCGAGGATGATCTTCTCCTTCGGAATATTCTCAGGGATCTCGACTGCTGCTGTATCCTTGAATATCTGCAGCGGTCTGCACTGCAAAAGGTTTATCGAATATTCTCCATTCTCTGAGAGGTTCATTGTAAATTCGATGTCCACCGCGTGCTCGTATTCCTTCTGGATAACCTGCATCAGCTGCTGCATCTGAGTCATCAGCTGTTCTTTTTTCACAAGCCCCCTACAGGAAATGAATCTCACATCACGGTAGATTCCGCGCTCCTTTAGAGAATCCTCCACCTCGAAGTCGTGCTCTAAGAGAGTGTTTATGAGATACATCGGGAGCTTGCTCTCGATTTCGCGAAGTTCAAGCCTCTTAAGTGCATGCTCGCCCACATCCACTGCTTCGACCGCCCTTTGTGAAAACTGGTGCTTCTCCGCTATCGTAACAGATGAAGTTGCTTCAGGCATATCAAGGCTAACGAGGCGCGGATAGGACCCCATGGTTCTGTCGACAGCTGAGGTACCAAGTCCCATGACAAGTCTCAGCATACCGGCCTTAGGATCAATGCCCGAGAGGAACTTGTATGGACTGTAGGAATAGCCAACTCCTGCCGCACAGGGCATGTAGTACTGTCCATAATAGGAGCCTGAAACTCTCTGAACAAGCAAAGCCATCTGCTCATCTCTCTTATCAAGCCCTCTTCTTTTTCTGTAATCAAGAGCTGACAGACTCATGGAGCTCGCATATACAGTCCTAATGGCATTCTCGAATTCCGTCAGGCGTTCCTCAAGAGTACCCCTGTTGGCACAGAATACCGATTCATATTTTCCCGCAAAAGCATTGCCAAAGCCGTCCTCAAGGATGCTGCTGGATCTTACGATAAACGGATCCTGTCCGTAATACTCCAGAATATGTCCGAACTGAGTTCTGAGATCCTCAGAAAAAACTCCCATTTTAAGTTTATCCGCAAATTCCTCCGCAAGGGAGAAGTACTCTTCTTCCGTTCTCTGTCTGACGCGGATATCCCAGAATTCATTGTCGACGATGTAGGTGTAATAGATATCAGAACCTATAAAAAATGAATCATGGGGCTCCAATACCTCGTTAATTTCGGGAGCCATATTCCTTATGATTGCTCTTGAAAGCAGCATTCCACAGGCTTTTCCTCCGATAAGTCCGGTTCCTATCATGTGACTTCGAACGTTGAAATAGTCCTCCGGCCTAAAGTGCTTTTTCACCATCTGCCTCATCTTCTCATCGCGGGTCATCATGATATTGCACATCATGTTGCAGGATTCCTCGATGTCCATATGGTTGTCGAACTGCATTTTGGCCATGTTGAAAAATCTGTCCCAGAAATCGATGTACTGATCTTCACCGGGCCTCTGGAAATTATCAAGCACCTGGTAAAACCGGCTTGACTGGACACCATCCAGAATAGGTCTGAAGGTCCCATCCTCCTTTTTATAAATATGCGGAAGGAACATTGTCTCTGAGTCGCGGTTCCAGACCTTCTCCGCCCTCACGTAAACATTTCTGGTATCAGAATAAACATCTAGGAAAAGCTGAGTAGTATTGAGAATCTTATTAACTGCATGATAGGAGTGTTTACCTCTTATAATCGGGAAAAAGGCCACTGTATCAAGAATGAATAGAAACGGGCAGGTAACTCTAAAAAAATTACCCATCATAAGGTCGGTCGCCCAGGCAATCTGCAGTTCTGAAAGACAGTCAAACACATAGAAGGCATCTTTACCTTCTTTATCTATAATGTTATGTATCTCCACAGTGAAGGTCTCAAAGCGATGCGACAGCGGAATATGGATAGTTTTGACCTCCGGGCATTCCTCCACTAAAGGCTCATGGGATGCAAACCTAAAATAGATAATGTTTCGATTATCCTTTTTTGCCTGCTCAATATATGGATCCACGAAAAGCTTAAACTCCGAGAGTTCTGAAACTCTGAAAACCACGTTGTCTCCAAGTCTTATGTTATCAAGTGCCTTATCCATCTCCGGAATCCCGGACAATATTCTGTCAAATGCTGCCATACGAAGCCCTCCATGCGAGAAAACACTATGTAAAACAAAAAGGCAAAGAACGCCACTGATGTAAGCGTCTTTGCCTCTTATCAATATAATAACATATTATTTTCATTCCCAAAACAGTTCATCCTTATTCCTGTTATATTATTATTTTTTATATAATGTGTTGACTTTTATAATACTATACGCTATATAATATTGTATAATCAAAAAAAATAGAAAGGAGCGACAAGCATGACGTATCAATTAACAGCACCACTACTTGATGCCTGCGTTCTGGGAATAGTTAGAAGTGAAGATTCATATGGTTACACTTTGACACAAAAGGTGCGTCAGGTGGTGGATATTTCGGAATCTACCCTCTATCCGGTTCTCAGAAGACTTCAGAAATCAGGGTGCCTAAGAACCTATGATGCTCCATTTCAGGGGCGAAACAGACGATATTACGCAATCACGGATGAAGGCAGGCAGATGCTTGGATTCTATGAAGGCGAATGGAACGAGTACAAGGACAAAATCGACGGTCTGATAAAGGGGACAGGATCAGACATCGCCAAGAGTTCTGAGGAGGGGATGACAGAATGAACAAGGAACAATTTTTAAATGAACTCGATAACAGATTAAGACTCATCCCTGTCGACGACAGGCTGGATGCTATCGAGTATTACGATGGATATATTTCCGACATGGAACTTACCGGAGACGAGGATGTTGTAGCAAAGCTCGGAACTCCCAAGGAAGTTGCCAAAAGTATTATCGAACAGTGCACGCAAAAGCACATAGAGAACACCGAGGAGCAAAAGACAGTAAAGGGAAAGGCCACAGTTTTATGGCTCACAATACTTGGCATAATATCTCTCCCTCTCTCACTGCCCCTTGGAATTGCAGCAGTTGCGGTTGTGTTTGCACTTGGCATAGCATTACTGGCCATACTCTTATCACTGGTAATTACAGCAGTTGCAATTGCAGCAGCAGGTTTTGCTTCCATATTCTGGGGCGTGATGGTTCCCGGAATAGGCCAGAAGTTCTTCACAATAGGTGCAGGATTGATCATGGCAGGTCTTGGAATAGCACTTACCTATGCACTTATTATATTTGTTAAAGCATTTTTCCGTTCGATTTTTAGAAATAAGAAAGTGAGGGAGACGCGATATGAATAATAGAATTGTATTTATGGTAGCAGGTGTGATGGTAGCTTTCGGTGCGATAATCCTCGGCGCAGGGATCCTTCTTGGTGCCAGCCCCATTATCGCAATCGGCTCAAACGGCGCGAGCGCAAGAGCAAATAAAGAACTGGTAAAAGATACTATAAAGCTTTCCGAATTTGACGAGGTGGACGTGGATACAGCATCAATCAATACATATCTGGTAAGAGGTGATTCCTATAAGCTTGAGTACTGCGCCTATAAGGACAACATTCCCAAGGTGGATCAGAAAGGTAAAAAGCTTAAGATTGATCAGCCTTCACATAACGGAATACTTCTCAGCTTCAATTTTGACAGAGATGGTGAGCAGTATTACAAGATTACTGTTCCCGATAATGCCGGAATAATCGATACCAAACTCGAGGCTTCTTCCGGTACAATAGCTGTCGAAAGTGTTGATATCAAGGGAAAAGTTGAAGTATCTTCAGGAGTTGTAAAGCTTGATAACATAAAGTCCGAAGATCTTAGGGTATCCGCATCTTCAGGTGACATCAATCTCGATAAAGTCATCACTGAAAAACTTAGCCTCGAACTCACCTCGGGAGATATGCACCTTACAGATTGTGAAACAGATGAACTCAGTGCCGATATGACAAGCGGTCTTATGGTCTTTGAGAAATTCAAGGTGAACAAAGCTGATCTTCAGTCTACTTCAGGTGATATGAAGCTTGGCATCGCCGGAAATAAAGACGATTACGACTTTAATATAGATGCAACTTCCGGAACTATCAAGGTTGGCGGCACTATAACAGAGCGCAAATTCAGAACAGACAATAATAAAGAAAAGTACATTAAAGCAGATATTACTAGTGGTTTGTTTGATGTATCATTTGATAACTGATTTTTATAAAAGCAGAAATGGCACAGCTCCTCTTAGCTTAGAGGTGTCTGTGCCATATTTTTTATCGTATTCTGATGTCAGTCAGGGCGACTTCGTCGCCGGTGAGAGCCGCGTAAACATTCTCTCCCAGTCCCGATACCTCGGTAATGTTTTCTATGTAAATACCAAGGTTTTCAGTGATTGTTGTAATCTTGTTTCCCCGCTTAATAAAGTTTATCTCACTCTCTATTCCTGCCTTATTTTCAGACTTCCAGGTATCCCACCCGGGGAAGGTGTCCTTCTTTTTCATAATAAATTTGTTGCGTGCATTTGTCTCTGCTTCCTCTTCCTCGCCGTTGATCTTAATAAGCGCATATTCTTTATATCCACCTCCTCCTACGTTTCCATCCTCGGAGGAGAAAAGAACTATGTAAGGACAATGCCACACAAGGCCCGCATCGGGAAGTGTCATGCTATGGAATTTGATATTAAGACCGTCTTCAACCTTTATTCCCTGAGTAGATGCGCTGCGGAAGCCGTTTACCTGTACATTCGGGACATCGGATTCTTATCAATGAGATTATCCGCGATTCCTATTCTTCCGACATCATGAAGAAGCGCTGCGTAATATATCTCATCGCATTCCTCAGCACTTTTCCCGTAAATCTCCGCTATCCTTTTAGCACAATCCGCAACACGCTCGGAAGTTCCGACAGAGAAAGAATCCTTCTTTTCAACCGCTGTCACAAACGCAGTAGCTGTCTGATCAAAGAGGCGCTTCATACTCCGTCTCTCCTCCCGCAGTTCGTGCATTTGAACACGCTGTGCCTTCTCAACCGTATCGTTAATGTCAAGGTAAGAGAACACATACATGAGTATTGATACCACAGCCATTGCCATGTTTACGATGGAAACACCATACGCAAATATCTGAATAATCCCGACTACAATTGGTACAAAAATGTATGCCGTAAGTGCAATGTAAATAAGTCTTGCTATCCTCTTTCTATACATTCTTACAGCTGTGTACTGGATGATCGGGCATATTACCGGAACAATGTAACACACAAGAAAACCGGGTCCTCTGTGATAGACATTGTTCTCATCAAAGTAGCAACAGAAATCGCCAGCAGCATAAGCGTCATTCGTCTTTTCACGGAATGATGAGTTTTACCTGCATGCTCATCCATCTCCCGGATTTCTTCAGGCGACAGTGGCCGCTGTCTCCATCCCATCTCCTGCATGATAGCCCGCGCTTTTGATGGAATAAAATGAATAACTGCAAGCGCTGCTGCTATAGAAATGCTCTTGTCAATAATATCCATGCAGATGTTTATTACAAGAGACATAAAGAACCTGTAAAATTCATCTTCTGCACCGATCGCAGAAAGGATTCTCAGAGTGTAGTCCTGCTGAGGGCCTCCAAAAAGGCCCCACTGAATAAGCACGCTGATTCCGCCGCTTATAATTCCCGAAACCAGTATGAACAGGATTATATTTTGAATTTTACGAAACGATCTTTTTCTTACAAACCATGCTACATAGATAGCAACCAGAGTGTTTACAAATCCAAAATAAACCGCAATGTTATTAAATACAGTGCAGATCAAATTGGTCACTACAGCTGTCACTATCCCGGGAAACAGTCCACCCATTGCAGCAACAATTATGGTTCCTATTGTATCGAGAAAAATGGGTAAGTCCAATTTATAGGACACATAGGAAATAATCACATTGACTGCAATACCAAATGAAATGGTTCCCACTCCGAGCAGGTTGTATTTCTTGTTCCGATAAGTATTTGCCTTCACTGCTTATCCTCTCACAGACACTACAACTGCTCCAGTACCTCCTTGTACTTTCGATAATCTTCAAGCAATTCGCTATTGTTATCTTTAATGTAATCAAGGTCTCCGCGATTTCCGGCTTCCTCAAGAAGTCTTGCTTTTTCGGACAGGTCCCTCGCTCCGATTATTCTGGCGGAGCTCTTTAGTGCATGAACCTTTGTTGTGTAATCCTCAATTTCTTCTTTAAAGTAAAGCTCTTCTATTTCATCCGATTTCTTATCCACGCTGTCCCTGAAGAAACGAAGTGTATCGACAAACAATTCCTCCGTTCCGGCGTAGTCCACTCCTGCTTCGATATCGATATAGCCCTCTTTCTCCAGACTGTTAAGCACTTTTTTAGTGTCGGATCTGACTACCGGAGGTTCTTCGTTATTATCGTCACTGCCTTCAGTTTCTTCCGAGCCATTACCAATATTTTGTTCAATAGCATTAGCCTCGGCGCTTCCCGGAGTAATTATTTTCTCAGCCGGAATATACTTCTTCAGCATATCCTCGAGACGTTTTCCGTTAACCGGTTTTTCCAGATAATCATCAAAACCGGCCTTAATAAACATGTCTCTTACTCCGCTGACAACATTAGCTGTAAGGACTATGCAAACGCTGTAATAATTTATTCCATCTGCATCGTATTTGATATGCTTCAGGAGCTCTACACCATCCATCTTGGGCATACGGTGGTCTATCAGCAAAATGTCATATTTCGTTTTGCTAAGGAGATCCAGAGCCGTCTTTCCACTAAGGGCAGTATCCACTGTCATCCTTGTACGTTCCAGAAGCCCTGTAACAACCTTAAGATTCAGTTCATTATCATCAACTGCCAGGATTTTTACATTGGGAGCAATAAAGCTTGGACTGTAATTGCCCTGTCCGGTAGCAACTTCCTCATCAATTTTGTCATATGCCCCTATCTTCTCCCAGTTGGCTACCTTCTGTCTTACTACAAAGGAAAACTCACTACCTACGCCATACGAACTCTTAATTTCAAGCTTGCTGTCCATTCCATCAAGAATCTGTTTGACAATACTCAAGCCCAACCCTATCCCCTCAAGGGATCTTCTATTGCCTTCTTCAATTTTCTCCAAGGTACTAAACAGTTTATCAAGCTCCTCAGGTTTCATTCCAATGCCTGAGTCCTTGACGTGAATTTTCAAATCGATGCAATCATTTTCAACCTTTGTAAAGTCTATATTCAGCTCCACAAAGCCTGCCATGGTGTACTTCACACCGTTTGTAAGAAGGTTTATCAGGACCTGCTTCAGCCTTGATTCATCGCCGATAAGCCCATCTGGAATATTCGGATTAACTATTGGATTATAGAAAAGTCCCTTGCTCTCTGCACGTTCTGTAATCATCATATTGACATCGTGAATCATGCTCGATAAATGATAGGACTCTTTTTTTATCTTTAACTTGTCCTCTTCCATCCTGGAAAAATCAAGAATATCATTCACAAGGAACAGAAGCGCATTGGCAGAACTGTTTATATTGAATGCGTACTGCTTGATTTTTTTGTCGTTCGTCTCTCTCTGCACAAGTTCCCCCATACCCATAATTGAATTTATGGGTGTTCTGATCTCATGTGACATATTTGCAAGAAACAGAGTCTTAGCCCTGGAAGCTTCCTCTGCGACCTTGTAGGCTTTTCTGAGTCTGAAGTACATAATGACTCCAACCACGACAACTATAAAGAATATTCCCAGAATCACTCTGTACGCATACATATAATCCAAAAGGTTATATTTATACAGCCTTCTTGTCGTGTAATCAAGAATAATAGCCTGCTTTTCACTATCTGGAATCGTTGCTATTCCCTTGTTCAGCTTCTCAATAATCTTACGGCTATTTGAAGTATCAGGCGCGCCTGCATAAACTCCCATGGAAATGACTTCCGTCGGATAAACCCTCAGATTCGAATAGGATGGCTTTTGAAACAGGTAGCTCCATACATATGCATTATTCAAAAGTGCATCAACTTTTCCCGCCTTAAGCACGCTCACACATTCAGAAACATCTTCGTATAAAGTTATATCCATTCCCGGTACAGTCTGTTTGAGTGTCTCCGCAATACCTGCCTGAGATTTAAGCATACCTACTCTTAACTTGTTAAATGCAGGAAGTTCCGGATTACTCACAGTAACAAGTGTCATCGGCGTCTCTACCAAGGCATCCGTTATGACACTTTGCAGACCACCCTCGCTTGAAATAGCACTTCCAAGCGGCATGACAAGGTCATACTTATCATTATCGAGGGCCGCCTTAATATTTCCTTCCTGCATTGCCTTAAACTGTACTTCATAGCCGGCTGCATCTCCTGCTTCACGCAGAAGATCAGCCCCTATACCGACAATTTCGTTTGTCCGATGATCAACATAAAACATAGGGCAGCGGTCAGCCGGAACACCCACGATAAGCGGTTTCTTTGAAGCTGCCGCTACGCTGTTTGAAGACATAGCAGTGCTAATAAACACCATGAAGGTGCATAGCAAAACTATGAAGATTTGACTTGATCTCCGCATATTTTTCAAGACGTTCACCTTCCTTGTAAAGGAGTCGTTCCGACACTGAGGGCATAATATCTATAAATATATGGTACATCAAATCAATTGGTGATTATATTAAATAACGATAAAGAATTTATGTATAAATACTATATTGTGCTGCTGTTTTTTTCGCTTTAATTTATTTGCTTTCTGTATTTTTTATTTCCATATTTTCAGGAAGCACATAACTAAGTATCATAGCTACTACACCTGCAATAAGAATCATTCTGAGAATAAGATGAAAGAGGAGGACATGCAAATAGTGAAGATATAGCTGAAGCATATCCATCAACTGCAAGAGATCCGGAAACTTCATCCTGCGTAGCCTCACGATTTAAACCGCCTGAAGCCATGGCAGATGTATCACCTATGGTCTCTGCAACTGAGACGAGGTAGATCAGGAAGACAGAAAGCTGTTTTAGATATCCCTTTACAAAAGCTAGCCAGACAAGGCAAACAACAAGGGTAAAAGTACCGATAATAAGATTGGTTACTGAACCAAAGTCCTCTGTATATCCGCCTCCAAAAGAACGAATACCCACTGTAAAAAGTGACAAACCGATTCCTGCTAGGAGCCTCCGGGCCACGCATGCCAAGATTTTTGTAGTTTAGACTTTTTCTTGGTACGAGATTTTAGAGGGGTAACCAATATATTTGTGTTTCTAGATTTATCTTGGCATGGAATTACTTTGATAGCACCAAGATATTATTAAAGCCAGCATTATCTTGGTTCACAGCAATCATAGTAATACCAAGATATTTCTAAAACCGGTTATATCTTGGTTCAGATTTGCAAAAATAATACCAATATATAACTGAAATCAGCTTTATCTTGGTTTATTGTCTGTAGAATACTACCAATATATAGCAAAGGCAGGCTGCATCTTGGCAATTATCTCATAATTAGTGCCTATATCCATATATTAAATACATCAGATAACACATTTTCCCTTACAGAAAGCAGCCTTAAGCTCAAGTGTGTCCTTATCAACAAGAAGAAAATCCGCATATTTTCCGGGAGTTATGCTGCCAAGCTTGTCATCAGCATGAACTGATTTTGCGGGATTGATGGTAGCGCACTGCACTGCTGTCTCAAGCGGAATTCCTATCTCCTTAACAAGAGTAATCATACAGTCATAGAGATTAGTTACGCTGGCAGCGATGGTTCCGTCTGAAAGGAGGGCACGCTTGCCCTCTACATGCACCTCATGACCGCCTAGCTCGTAGCTTCCGTCCGGAAGTCCGGTTGCACGCATGCTGTCGCTTATAAGAACGATTCTGCCCTTATCAATAAGTCTGAAGGTGTTTCGATCCACGCTGTGATGATGATGAACTCCATCTGTTATGAGTTCTACCATACACTCAGGATCATCTGCTGCAGCTCCTACAACTCCCGGAGCCCTGTGGAGAAATGGTCTCATGGCATTATAGAGATGAGTTACATGATGAGCGCCAAGCTTCATCGCCTCCATAGCAGTGTTATAGTCACAATCCGTGTGGGCTATGGAGATTGTCACCTCCCCAGCGAGTTCTCTTATGAAATCCATGGCTCCCTCGGTTTCAGGTGCGATGTCGATCAGGGAAATTTTCTCACCACTTCTTCTTATCATTTCTCTGGCAAAATCTACATCAGGAGCAAGAATATCGGACAGTTCCTGAGAACCTTTCTTTTCAGGAGAAATGAAGGGACCTTCCATGTTTATTCCGATAAAATGCGCCATATTTTGAAGTGATTTTTTCCTAGCAAACTCTTCGGTATTATCTTTTGAATCAGCATGCAAAAAGAACTCCCGGGTAGCATCAGCCACCTTCAGGAGCTTCTCTTTTGAAACAGTCATGGTTGTCGGGCAAATCGCTGTAACTCCGCAGGACGCCTCGTAGATCAGAAGCTTTTCTATAGCCTGCAAACTTCCATCACAGAAATCACTTCCCATACATCCATGGACATGAATATCCACAAGACCGGGAATAACATAGCATCCGGATGCATCAACAACCTTATCATCATAAGTTGCTTCTGATTCCTTCACAGCAGCCGCCCCATCGACAAAGAATTCGCCATCGGTAAATATATCTTTTTCCACAAATCTGAAATTATTATCAAAAACAAGTCCGCCGGTTACTCTCATAACGACTCCTTAATCGCTCCCAAATACAACATCCATAGTTGAGTTTTTGTGTTTTATTGGTTTTCTAAAAAATCCTCTCCTCCTATTTTATTCGGAAAAAGAGCAAAAGTAAAAAATTTGTTTCAGTTATTGGTGTTTTTACTGATATATAAAATCTTTTTCAGGCGTATTTAATAGGATTTTTATGGCTAAAAAAAGACTTTGCAAAATATAATTGATTTATAAGTAACGTGGAAAAAGACTAGGCGTTAGGAGGATTTTTTATGGTTAAGATCAATAAGAAGCTTGCTACATTTACGGCTTTGGCAATAATGATGTCACTAGTAATGGCTCCGTCAGTCAGGGTTTTAGCCGCTAATCAAATGACAGGTACTGTAAAAACATCCGCATCTGAGCCAGCTGCAGGGACAGTAACAGAAGAAACCACTGTGGAAATCAGTCCTGAAGTGGACGCTATGACTCTAGATGAACTTGTTGCTTATACCGACGAATTGCTTAAATCAAGCTGTGATGATGATGAAAGCAGCGGCTACAATCTCAGAACCTATGATGACCGTATAGTTGTTGAGATGTGGTATACCGGAATGAACGACCTTGTAAAACTGGCTGCAATAGACGAAAAGTACCAGCCCACCTGGGATTACATGGTTGAAGCAATGAGAGATATAAGTGAAACATTGTATGCTGCTTATAAAAAATATGATAGGCATGTATATGTAATTCTTCTCGATGAGACCGATCCCGAAGAACATCTTATAGCTTGCAAAAACGGAAAAGTGACCTATGATTTCTTGCATCCTGAAAGGTAAATAAACTGTTTTCTCTCTAAGTATTTATATAATAATGCAGGGTGTAGCGAAGGGTTCATTCCTTCCGTTACACCCTGATTTTTATAGTTTTTGGACTATACTAAGTTTACTCTTTTTTATCCAAGAGTGCTTTAAGCCTGGCAATCTCAGCATTCTTCTCTGCTATGGCTTTGTCTTTCTCTGCTAAAGCTTCGTTCTTCTCTGCCAAGGCTTCGTCCTTCTCAGATAGAAGAGCTTCATATTCGTGCTGCATTATCAATTTGTCTTGCTGTGTAAGCATATATTCTGCCCTCCATTCTTTGCTTTTCCTGGCAAACTTGACAGCATCATCCAGTTTTCTAACTAAGTTATTGTCGCTAAGTTCACCGGAAAGATAATCCAAAAATAATTTCATATTCTCGGAAACATCATCACTGCATCCTTTTGCACAAACAAATACTTTTGATGTCCCATCTTCCAAAATAATGTTTGTGTTTTCCTTTGCACGTGCCTGAAATGTGTAAATATGGTAGCCATACTCATCAAAGATGTTAAAGGGACATATAAATATCACATAACTATCTCTAAGCTGTGTGTAATCATACCCCTTTTCCAGATCTCTGTTATCGATAATGCTTTGATAAAATCTTGATCTGCGTGGCAAATCCTTATTATCGATCACTTGCATTTCAATATCATACATGCAAGAAAGATCATCTTCAAAATACACATCCAAGCGAACACCCTTGCCATCCGGGCTCGTTTCTATAGTATGCTCGCTGTCATTCTTAACTATGCTTCCAATTTTCCTGTTTAAAATAAGTTCAACCAATTCCTTACATAAATCAGGATAATACTGCATAATTTTGCAGAAAATAAAGTTATTTGTAATTGTTAAATGTTCATACTCTTCTAAATCTTTAATCAAATTTCTTCTCCTTATATTTTATTCGAAAAAAGGGCAAAAAGCCACTATATCCGAACGTTTATATATTTGATGTTTTTTGAATAATTTGGCGACCCCACCAATGAATTAAGACTTGGATACGATATCACAATAATGTGGCCAAGTCAACCTGCTCATAAGTCCAAGCAAAATAAAAGCAATCTAAAGTAACTTGTAAAACTAAATTCCACCCCTTTAACACACGACATGGAACTTACTAATTCCAAACTCGGGTATGGAATTTACTAATTCTTATTGAT
>NZ_FMYB01000061.1 GCF_900104155.1 Butyrivibrio sp. INlla16 | reverse complement strand
TTTCTTCGTATGGCTGGTCATAAACCTTGCATCGCTTACCACATATAGGGCATTTCCATTGCTGCCCTTTGCGAGGATGAATCCTGGCTATAAGAACCTTTTCATCATAGTGGTTCTTTGAGACTTTGATATCATCAATAATCGTATCATTGACATTTAAGAGTTCCTTGAATAAAGTAGTAGCTGAAGTCATCTGGATCCTTTCCTTTTGTGTTTCTTAGTCAGCTACACTTTAAGGAAAGCCAGATGGCTTTTCAAGTATATATTGTTATGTTGTTAAGGTGCGTAGGCTTCCACACATATGCCAGAGGCCTCATTTTTTATCTCAAAATAGCTAAATCAAAAAAGAAGAATAATATAACAATTAAAGGTAAAGTATTATAATGATAAGTTTTAATATCCCGCCGGTAGTTGGGACAGAGTGTACATATATTAAAGAGGCAATTGATAACCATAAAATATGCGGGGATGGACAATTTACAAAAAAATGTAATGCTTGGATGGAGGAGAGATTTAACGCTCAAAAAGTACTTCTTACAACAAGTGGTACATCAGCTTTAGATATGACGTTACTTATGTGTGATTTACAGCCTGGGGATGAAGTAATATTGCCGTCATATACATTTTCGAGTACAGCTACAGCAGCTGTGCTTGCAGGTGCTAACCTCGTTTTTGTAGACATCCGTCCAGATACGATGAACATTGATGAAACAAAGATAGAAGTAGCTATTACGGATAGGACTAGAGTTATTATTGCTATGCATTATGCCGGTATTGCATGTGAGATGGATACAATAATGGATATAGCAAAAAGGCATAATCTGATAGTTGTCGAGGATGCGGCTCAGGGTGTGATGAGCACTTATAAAGGCAGATATCTAGGTACAATAGGAACATTCGGTTGCTATAGTTTTCACGAGACCAAGAATTATTCGATGGGTGAGGGAGGAGCAATTGTTATTAATGATTCCAAGTACAATGAAAGAGCGGAGATTCTTAGAGAAAAGGGCACAAATAGATCAAAATTCTATAGAGGACAGGTGGATAAATATACTTGGGTTGATTTTGGTGATAGTTATCTGCCGTCTGAATTAAATGCAGCATATCTATGGGCACAGCTTGAGAAAGCTGATGAGATTAATGAAAACAGATTAGATAGTTGGAATAAGTACTATGCCGCATTGGCTATTCTTAGAGACAAGAGAATTATCGATATACCAGAAATTCCGAATTTTTGCGAACATAATGCGCATATGTTTTATATAAAGTGTAAGGATTTAGATGAACGATCATCCTTTATTGAATTTATGAAGAAAAATGAAATTATGACGGTTTTCCATTATATTCCTCTTCATTCTGCCCCTGCGGGGGTAAAGTATGGAAAATTTGTTGGTGCGGATGAGTTTACTACAAAAGAGAGCGAACGGCTAGTACGCCTTCCACTGTATTATATGTTAGATAAAATGGACCAGGAAAAAGTAATAAACAAAATTATCGAGTTTTATAAAAAATAACAATTTGTATATTATGATGATAAGGATATGCTATATAGCAGAATATATCCATTAACTGGTGCCGGGATATTAAATATATATATGCGAGCTAACAAAATGGTAACTGAAGAAAATATATTTTATACGAGAATGAGAAATTGTTATGAAAGAAATAAGAAATAATAGTCATTATTTGTGGCGTGTGTTTTTTACAATATTTGTATCGTTAGGACATTCGGGATTAATAAATGTTAGTACAACAAGTAGTTATATAGGTGTGGATTATTTTTTTATAATTTCAGGCTTTTTTCTTGCGTATTCAATAACTATTACTAATGAGACGACCTTGCAATATACAAGGAAAAGGATTATTAAATTGTGGCCACATGTTTTATTATCGTATATTGTTCTTTTTTTATTTAATGACACACATTTCACAGTTAGTAGTGTTAAGCGTTGTTTACTACATCTGCCTGAGATTATTCCGGGGGCATACTTTCTGTCTGACTTCTCGCTGACGAATGAATATATGTTTAACTATCCTATATGGTATTTATCATGTTTATTGATTATTGGAGGGGTGGTACATTACGGTTATTCAAAGCATAGAGAGGCGCTAATTGCACTTTCCCCCTTTATTATTTCTGTGATTTTTGCTTATATGATACATAATCTGCAATCATTTAATAGCGGGGATACTGTTGGTATAATGTTGAATATCTATTATTTAAGATCATTTGCTGAAATGCTGTGCGGAGTAATGGTTTTTGAACTTGTAAGCAAAAATGAACATGTTTATAAACCAATCTATTATATTATCTATAGGTTTATAGAAATATGTTTGGGCACGTTAATTATCTATTTATCCCTGACGCAAGGCAATACCAAAATGGATGGTTTTATTGTTATATTTATTATATTGTTATGTTACAGTGGGTTTAGATATCCACAAAGAACAAGCAATAGAAAAATAATTAAGGTCATAAAGTGGTTTTCAGATTTGATGTATCCAGTGTATTTGAATCATATATTTATATTTGGTGCATGTAGAAAGTGGGGAATTACAGATAGAATCATGTTGCATGGTACGTTTTTCGGACTTGTTATTTTATACACAATTTTGTTGCTTTATTCTTGTGTGACGATGTTTTGTGTTAATTGGATAATGAAAAAGATAAAGGATTCAAAGAGATATATTTATGAATAAAGACAGTATGCCGCAGATTACTGTGTTAATTGCGACCTTTAATTCTAGTAAATTATTACCAAAAACATTAGATGCGCTGGTAGCTCAAACTTATCCTAGAAATAGAATGGAAATATTGGCAGTTGATGGGGGCTCTTCTGATGATACAATTAGTATTGCCATGAAGTATGGATGCAAGATCATTAACAATCCAATGACAGAACCAGTTAATGCAAAAATGCTTGGTATACAAAACGCTAAGGGTAAGTATTTAATGGTTCTGGATCATGATGAGGTTTTGACTAATCCCAATAGTGTAAAAAATCGTATAGAATTGTTAGAAAAGTATTCTGAATGTAAAGTGGCTTTTTGTTCGGGTTACAAACGTCCAGATGATTACCCCCTTTTAAATGAGTATATATCTGAATTTGGTGACCCATTTTCCTTGTTTGTTTATAACTTTTCTAAAGGTGTTGTTTTTTTTGAAAAGGGGTTAAGAAGAATATGTAGGATTGTAGATGAAGATGCAAAACATCTTTTGGTTTCTTTTAAGGAAACCAAAAGAATTCCAATTTTTGAACTATGTTGTCTTGCTACAATAGTTGATTTGGAATGGTTTAAGGCGAATTGTAATATAGGAACTAGTTCTCAAGATATGGTTCATATGTTTTATATAATGCTCTCAATGGGATATACGGAGGCAATTATTACGAAAAATGATCCTCTTGTACATTACAGCGCTGATTCATTGAAAGCTTATTACCCAAAACTGAAGTGGCGAATAAAAAACAATATTCACTTTGCTGATAAAGGAGAAAATGGATTTACAGGAAGACAAAAATATACAGGGTATAGTAAGTATAAGAAGTTTTTGTTTATTCCATATACAGTATTTATTCCCGCCTGTTTAAGCCATGGCATTTATATGGCTATTTCAAGAAATAATCCAGTGTTCCTTTTACATCCGTATTTTTGTTGGTATGTGCTGTTTAATATCATAATTGAGTATTGGAAAAAAATGATGAATAAAAGCCCTGATTTTACGAGTTACGATGGGAAAAAAGTGATTGGTAAGGATAGAATTTCTTGACAATATATGAATGGACAGAGTGTAAATAATAGAATATATAGTCTTCAAATGGTTAGAGCTATTGCTATATTGGCGATAGTTGCTTCGCATGTTGGATTGATTGAACTTGGTAGATGGGGTGTGTCTGTTTTTTTTATTTTATCTGGGATTGTTGCGGTTTATACATACAATTTTCAGACTAATACTAGTTCATTAAAATACGCATTATGGCATATTAGAAAAATCTATCCGTTGCATTTAATTACCATGTTTATTTGGATATTTTCCTTTGAAGAAAAGGTGAAATATAAAGCGGTAGTAATGAATATATTTTTACTACATAGCTGGGTACCCTATTATGTATATGGGAAAGGTGTGCTTAATGGAGTGTCGTGGTTTCTTTCTTCGATATTTTTTTGTTACTTGCTTTTTCCATTCACTTATAGATGGGTTTCAAAAAAGAACATTATAATTCATTATGTATTACTTATAGTCACTATTATTTTAATGATTCTTATTGCGTATGCATCACTTATAATTACCGGAAAGGGAATAATACCTAATGATTTTCATTTTTGGCTAACCTATTGGTCACCATTTTATCGTTTTTTTGATTTTTTTATTGGTGTGATTATCGGATTTGTTTTGTTTATAGATCATGAAAGCTGTGAGATGGTCAGGAATACAAAAAACAAAGTAATTATGCTTATTGTTTTGGTGGTTCTTACATACATCAATAACCAATTGGTTATTGATGGGTATAAATCCTTTTTGGAGTATGATGTTATATACATACCTACTTCAATAATTTTAATATTATTATTGTTTTACTGTGAGAAGAATATAAGAGAAAAAAAGAAGTTGTTTAATCCACTGGTTTATATAGGAGATAGGAGTGGCTATATTTTTTTGATACATACAATAGCCATTAGGTATTCGAGCAAAATTATTAGTAATCGATATGGTGTATTTTTTGTAGCTCTTTTTATCAGTGTTGCGTTAGCGGAAGTTTACTTTAGATTGATTAAGTGTGTTAATGTCAAACTTAAGCATAAACAGTGAAATATCAGATTTTAACATAAGCTATTTGTGTCGATTGGGTTGTTTTATTTAGAGACGATAGAAAAAGGAAGACGAAGAATGAGTCAGAAAGTAGTTATATTAGTTATGGGAAGGGATCAAACAATTAAATTAAGCTATTTAACTTCTTTTTTCTTTGAAAAGTTTTGGACAAAAAGGCAAATTAAGTGTGTGTTAGTCACTCAAACAACAGCACCTAAGAAGCATTATTATGATGAAGTGATATACACCAAACCAGATGCGATATGGGGAGAACGATTAGAACTTGCATTGGAGCAGATTAAAGAAGAATATATCATCCTGTCTCAAGAAGATTTTTTTATTTCTAAAGAAATATTAGAAGAGAATATATTCCAATGTGTTAGATACATGGATGAGCATAAATCTGTTGCGGCTATCAGATTAAATTCGTTTTCGCTTAATTCAAGAACATATGATGAATTATTTAATATAGTTGAAAAAGGAATGCCATATAGAATTTGTGGGCAGCCAACGATTTTTAGGAAAGAGTATTTATATGAGCTCTCCAAAAGACATTTTAATCCATGGCAATTTGAAATTGATGGGAGCGAATATAGTGATTCTCTCGAAGGTGAGGTGTTAGTTTCAAAATATGATAGATATCCATATGTGCATGCTTGGACTAAAGGGGCTTGGACAAGAGATGCAATAGAGCTTATGAAAAGCTTCAATGTTCAAGAAAAATATTATATAAATGACAATGTTTATCCGTTGTATAAAGAAATGTTAAATAGAATATGGAGTATATGCTTCAGAGTGTCTCCTAATTTATTAACACGATTGACGAAGAAGAGAAATAGGACTAATTGAAATGGGTAGTGATTATAAAAAAATATTAGTAAAGAAAAAAATAATGAGGAAAACTGCGTCGATTTATAAAGTATTTTGTGGCTTTCCGTTGAGAATTGTAAGATTCTGTGGAAAAAAAATTATTGGGGATGCAAATTTTGCATGTAATTTGATGATACCGTATTCTCAAGCTATGGAGAATAATACAGATTGTTATGTTACTTATGATCTACACCCCAAAAAGGCGGTGGATGTAAATAATTGGTTATATTATTCAGGTGGAAATGCAAGTCAATGTTGCATTGTTATGCAAGGACCATTAAGAACAGCAGATGACTTTACTCTAGAGACAGTCAAGTACTATAAAAAAGTATTCCCAAATGTATCAGTCATTGTGTCAACATGGATAAATGAAGATAAAAAGACAATACATCTTCTAAAGAAAGAGACAAATTGTATTGTAATCCAGAATGAGTTACCTTCAAGTGCGGGTGATGGAAATATCAATTATCAGAGGGTCTCTTCGTATTATGGGATGTGTGAAGCAATAAGGCAAAATAAAAAATATGTATTAAAAACTAGAACTGATACTAGAATAACGATGCCTGGAATATTTGATGATTTAGTGGAACTGTTAAAAAATCATCCAATAAATGACGTGGGTATTCAAAATGAGAGAGTTATTTTTTTTAATGCCTATGCCTTTTTGCCTTTTAATGAAAGCGGAACTTTCTATTTTGGTGAGGCAAATGATTTAAAACTCATGTTTTCAAATGAAAAAGCTGCTGAAATAAAATATAAAGATGGATATAATGGAAATCTTTTTGCAGCTCAAAAAATAACTTACAGGATGCTATTTAAAAAGGGTTCATCCCTTATGGACTTTTCAAAGTTTTTCTTTGAGAAGGTAGGTGAGAATGTTGAGTGTAACATCAAACAATGGTGGGAGATATGTGGAAGACGAGCAATATGTTTACCGATTGCATACCTTAGACCTTTGTGGCTGAAGTACGATTTCAACCATGAAAATAGCGATTTTCTGTGGCTATACAGGAGAAGTATTATGGGGTCATGCGGAATGGACAATACGATGATCAATTATGGTATGTGGCTTGATATGAAGAATAATGTTATTAGCGTAGATGCTGAAGCGTATTCGTATTTATTAGATCAACCTATGCTATAGAGGGAAGAATAGAAATGAATGCCATGAGAAGTGATCGAAATCCTTACATAGATATCATGAAGTTTGTGTCTGCTATTATTATTATGACTAACCATTTAGGCATGGGACTATCCTCATGGGGAAATGTAAATCAGATTAATTATGTTATAGTTGATTCGTTTTTTGTGATTTCAGGTTTTTTATTTGCAAAGCAGTACGAAAAGAATAAAAAACGAGGGATTTTTAAATATATTATAAAGAAAATCACTGGTATTTATTTTGTGTATTTATCTGCTATTGTTATTGGAATAGTGGTTATTCTAATAAATTTTGAATTGTTTCAAGATAGAGATTTATCAGTAACATCTATTGTGTTAGAAGCTTTGATGGGGCAACAGTTATTTATCAATATCAATTTGCTTAATGGGCCTGATTGGTATGTGAGTGCGTGGATTATATCGATATTTTTATATATGTGTCTTTATAAGCTTTTTGGGAAAAAGGGGGATATTTTAATCCTCTTACTTTTTATTAGCTATGTCATATACTTCTGCAAAATGGGGTATATGCCCAACCATACAAGACCGTATTATGTAATCATGGGGGGGACTCAAAGAGGCTTATGTGTGATGGCATTAGGCATTTTGGTTTATAGAGGATATTGCCGTTTAGAGAGATATGGAAAAACTCATTTTGTGCTAGCTATGCGGGTTTTAACTCTTATAACAACAGTATCATATATTATTTGTTTGAGATATTGCTCAAGTCATGTGTCTTTGGGGATAATTGCATTATTCCTATTATCAATATCGATTGTTTCAAGCTATTATTCTCAATGGATGTTTAATGGAATTATGAGATTTAATATAGTAAAAGAAACAATAGAAAGCAGTATGTATATTTATTTGTTGCATCTTCCTGCAAGCTTTATTTTTAAGTATTTGATGTATGGTTATGGTGGAAAAATAGGATTGTTAGGGGTCGTAGTAATTGTAGTAATGATTATTTCAAAAATAGATAAAAGGATAGTTCCTTTAATTTACCATAAAGTTATTGGTTATATTGAGATACAAGGAGAGTAACAAGTGCAAATTACAAATATGAGTGGATTCTCCGGATGCAAGGTTTTATTGTATGATGATGAAAATTTACTTTTTGTACGAAAGATATCCGGAAGTATAGAATATAATAACCGGTTACAATTACAAATGGAAAAACAAAAGAATTTTAAATCTGCATTTGTTGGAGTACCGGCCATCATCGATAGTGGATTTGATAATGGCTTGTTCTACTTTGATATGGAATTTCTTCAAGGCATAACGCTTGCTGAAAAACTTAAAACTATGAGAGTAGGGGATATACATAAGTATGTGGAAATTCTTGGAGAGTTTTTATTTGAACAAGGTGGAAATAATAGTGAAATGGCGGTAGAGTCATTTGGAAGGAAAATAGACCAATTATCAAATGATCTAAAAAATAAAAATGAAACAGTTTGTGAAGCACTTGGATTATTGAAAAAACATGATTGGAAAATGTTACCTTGTGGAACTTGCCATGGGGATTTGACTCTAGAAAACATAATCATTCATGATGGGAATTTGTACCTGATAGATTTTTTGGATTCCTTTTTTGACAGTTGGGTTTTGGATGTTGCTACTATGCTTCAGGATGCGAGATGTTTATGGTCATTTCGTAACAATGATAAAGTGAACAATAATACCTTGGTCAGAATGATGATATTTAATGATTTGTTATTGGACTTTATTAAAAATAAGCAGCCGGATAAGATGATTGATATTTATTTTGCATTGCTACTAAAACTTGTGAGAATACTGCCTTACTGTAATGATGATAAAACGGAACTTTTCTTAAATGAGAAAATTGGTATGGTTATGAAAATGATAGAGAAAGAAGACCAGCTATGAAAACTCTAATTGTGTTATGTGCCGGTGGAACGATTGTTAATGATAAACCCATATATTTAAATACTCATCCAGACGGAGGACTAATCGCAAAAAAAGCTATAGAAAATATTTATCAAGAAACTTATGATCGCGTTATATACACTATTTTAGATAGAGAATGTTATGAATATGACGCTGATGTAATTCTTAGTAATGAATTGAGAGCAACAAGGGAAATAGAAATAGTACGTTTAGAAGAACTTACTAAGGGACCAGCAGATACCGTCTACAAAACAATTAAAGCGGCGAATATTGAAGGGTCGATAGCAATAAGAGATTCGCTAGGATCGATGGAACTTACTGAGCGTTTGGAAGGAAACTTTATAGTTGGGCTAAACTTGCTAACATATAATGACAGTATCCAAAGGATAAAAAGTAAAGGATTTATCGTTGCTAATGAGCAGAATATTGTGCTGGATTTCATGGAAAAAAGATTCTGTTCGGATATTATTTCAGCAGGATTGTATGGTTTTAAAAAAGGTGATGATTTCATTGAAAGCTATCTACGATTAAGCGATCCGGCATACAATATACCCAGGGTGTCAGTTGGACATGTGATGGAGCACTTAATAGGATATAAAGATAGAAAATTTAAGTTGGGCTACACGCAGGTATTTGAAGACTGGGGGGACCAAATTGCATGGTATGAAATGCAAAGAAAAAGAGCAACAGTTTTTATTGATCTGGATTCAATGTTAGCTAATAAGAAGATTGATGCACTTAGTGAGAAGACAATAAAGAAAATGCGAATTGTTTCTCAGAATGGTATGAGATTCGTGTTTTATTATGCTGGGATGACCCAAGACAGTATTGCAGAATTCCGAAGATTTTTAGTAGACAATGATATAGAGTATATCGCTTTTATAGATAGAAAGAGTCAATCAAAAGAGAAATATTTTGTTAATAGCGAAGAAGACTTTGATAAGATAACATTAGGGCTATAGGATATTATCAGGAATAATAGTATTGGGAATATATAAAAATAATTTGAAAGAGGATGATAAATGAAATTACATTTAGTAATGCCAATGGCTGGTGGAGGTACGAGATTTGAAAATGGATGTTTTGATATGCCGAAGCCATTAATAGTTTTACATGGACACCCTTTTTTCTATTGGGCAACAGAATCTGTAGCAAAAAATATTAAGCTTGAAGGGATTACTTTTGTAGTATTGCAGGAGCATATTGAGAAATATGAGATAGGTAAGAGGATATTGGATTATTATCCAGATGCACAAATAGTCACAGTTCCGAATGTGTTAAAAGGCGCGGTTTTGACATGCAAAGAGGGAATAAGTTCTATAAAAGATGACATTCCGATTTTGTTTAATGATTGTGATCATCTTTTTAGATCGGAATTGTTCCGCAGTTTTTGTCAAAATGATGCGAATGATAGAATAGATGCAGGACTTTTAACGTTTAAATCTAACAAACCATGCTATAGCTATGTTTTATATGATGATTGTAAGAATGTAATAGGAACGATAGAGAAAGAAGTTGTAAGTGATGATGCAATTTGTGGGGCATATTACTTTAGGGATAAAGAGACATTTATTCAGGCTTTTCAGGAGTATATGAATAATTGTAATTATTCTGAGTATTATGTTAGTGGATTATATAATATTATGGCTAAGAATAATAAAAAAATAGGTGTGTTCAATACTGATATACATATTCCTTTTGGGACTCCAGAAGAGTTTCAGGATGCACAAAATATGAGCTTTAGTGAGTTTTGACAATGATAGATTATTCACCATTAAAACAAAAGCATAATAGAAAAGAATACGTTGCAAGAGGGATTATTTCCGCTTTAGGGGTAACTATAGTGGGGAGTGTCTTCCCTTTTATAATACGAACAGTATTTATGTATACTTTGGGAAAAGAATACCTAGGACTGAATAGTTTTTATGCATCGGTAATTCAAGTATTGAACCTTACAGAGCTTGGAATTGGCTCTGTAATGGTTTATTTTTTATATGATCCTATATCCCATGGGGATTATGCGAAAATAGGAGCTCTTTTATTTCAATTAAAAAAAATATATATAAGAATAGGGATTGCTGTTTCTATGCTAGGCGTTTCAATTATGCCTTTTTTTACTTATCTGATCAAATGTGATATTCCGTATGGAATTAATATATATTTCTACTACTTATTATATTTGATTCCTATAGTTGCTCAATTTTTGATTTTTCCTGAGATAATAATATTATTACAAGCATATCAGAGAAACGATTTAACTAATCTTATTACAATTATTACTTGTATGATCATGTATATTTATCAATTAGTTGTAATAGTTGTGAATAAAAGTTATCTCTTATATATGCTGGGTTTTTTTCTATATGCAGTTGCTATTGCTGTAATGCGTATATTGTATAGAAATAAGTTATTTGTGGATATAAGGATACAGGGTAATTTAGATAGAGATGAAAAGATCCAAATTAAAAAGAGAATAGTTTCAATGATTGGACACCAAATCGATGAGAAGATGTTCAACACAATTGATAATTTTTTTATATCAGCACATTTAGGATTAGGTCCTCTGGCCATTTATGGTAATTACTTTCTTGTATTAACTTTGGTTATTATGCTCCTTGAAGCAGTATATAGTTCTCTACTCCCAAGTATGGGGAATGCTATTGCTTCTGAGAGTGTTTCTTCGAATTTCACAAGGTTTCGTTGTATATTATGTCTGAGCTTTTTGTTAGCAACATGGGCTTCAAGCTGTTTAATGTGTTTATATAACGATTTTATGTTTTTGTGGACTGGAACAGCTTCATATGATGGTGTTGTTATTTTGCTATTTTGTACTTACTTTTACTTATCGCAAGTCAGAAGAACTGTTCAAATTTTCAAAAATGCAAAAGGACTATGGTGGAATGATCGCTTGAAACCATATGTTTCAATACTTCTTGATTTTTTGTTGGATTTGATCCTTGTTCCTTGCATCGGAATAAAAGGTGCTTTGATTTCATCAATAATATGCATTGCTTTAGTTGAAATACCTTGGGAGACAAAGGCATTATTTGATAGTTATTTTGAAGGATATTTAAAACAATATATTATTGTTGCTATAAAATACATGTTAAGATCTTTGTCTGTTATTGTTTTGGCTGTAGGTCTGTTTTCATTATGGCGTTGGAATTTGAGCTGGGGAGTATTGATTCTCAAGGCTCTTGTATGCTCTGTGATGACAGTGGTTATGCTTGTTTTTACATTTGGAAAAACTGAAGAATACTGTATATGGAAAAAAACGATTATAGAGATGGTCAGAAGGATAGCCGGAAATATTACTGTTAAAAGAAATGGATAATGATAGGACTATTTAAATGAGTGAAAGTAAAAAAAAGAATAATCTTCTTATATTTGATTTAGATGGCACACTATTTGACACGAGAAAAGTGAATTACTACGCATATAAAGAAGCATTATTGGAAGCTGGAAGTGGAATAGAATTAGATTACGACTACTATTGTAAACACTGTAATGGAAATGATTATAGAGTGTTTATTCCTGTGATATGGGAAGATATAAGTGATAAACAACTTCATATTGTGCATGATAAAAAAATTGAGTTATATAAGAAAAATCTTGAAATGGCTAAGCCAAATGAGGTTTTGTTCAAAATAATTAACTCTTTAAAAGATACGTTTTATATTTCTATAGCAACGACTGCATCAACAGAAAATACTATCGACATATTGGAGTATTTTGGAAAAAAGGATTTTTTTGACCTTATTATAACTAAAGAAAATGTTAAATGTACAAAGCCTGATCCGGAGTGTTTTATCAAAGTTATGGAAAGTTTAGGAGTAAAACCTGAAAGAACTATAATTTTTGAGGACTCTGATTTTGGTATAGAGGCAGCAAAAAAGAGTGGGGCATTATATAATAAAGTTTACGGTTTTAATTAGTGTATGCTCTGCATGGAAAGATATTAACCTTAAAGGGGACTAGAATAAATGGATAATCATATTAGAAGTAGTAATTTTGAATTATTGCGAATAGTTCTTATGTTTGGAATTATACTATCACATTTTATGAGTTCTCCCGATGGCACGCTAATATTGTCAATGGTTGCACACCCTGATGATATACGTATAACGATTTTAGAGAAAATAATAATTCAACTTGGAGGCATTAGGAAATAATACATTTTTTCTTTTGTCTGGATATTTTTGGGTGAACAAAAGTGTAAGAATAGAAAAGATTTTGAACATTATATATTCAATGTATTTTTATGCTGTTGTTACTGCGTTTTTTATATTGGGGGAGTGGAAAGAGTAATTATGCCCTTCTCTAGCGAATATTGGTGGTTTGCAACAGTTTATATATTTTTATATTTGATGACTCCATCAATAAATCAAATAGTGAATTTGATATCTAAAAAATGGGCTTATATAGTATCATTCTTGTTCTTTATATTATGGTATGTTGTAGTCCGCGCTTTGGGAACATACTATTGTATGATACAAGGGGCAATAGTGTTTTATGTTATTGGGGGATTAATAGGTGAAAAGAAGCTTTTGTGCGGTTGTTTTATGGAATTAAGTAATACTGTACGAGGAGCAATATATGGAATAATGATTTTTATATTATCTTGTGTGCTGTGTGTCATATATTTCGAAGACATGAATTCATTTATTGAAAAAGGACTAGTTGGGGTTATATGTCCAATTATTTCCATATGTTTGTTCCTGTTTTTTAGAAATCTCAGTATTTCAAAATCTGAGTGGATAAATGTGATATCCAGAACTGTTTTTGGAATCTATCTGTTTCATTGTTCTGATGCGGCTCGCATATTGATGTGGAAATATACTTTGTTAATATCAAAAATGAAAGTAGAGTTTTGTATAATTGCTTTTGTAGCTGGTGCAATTATAGTTTTTATTCTTGGGGTATGCATGGATCTATTACGGGAGCGGTTATTTGGATTGGTTCATCGTAAGAGAATGGCTGAATAACCGCAGGATGAATCGGAGAAGAGAATAATAAATAATGAAAAGAACGTTTTGGATAGATGTTTTACGGATATTATTGACGCTAGGAGTTATTTCTGCTCATGGAAAATATTGCTACAATTATGAACCATTAACAAGTATGTGGTATCAATATGTCATTATTGGGAATTTGACTTCATGTTGTGTTCCTATTTTCATAATGCTGAGTGGGGCTCTGATTTTGAATGATGAATGTAGTGTTGATAAACGTTTTGTTGGCAGAACTTTCAAAATCATAAAACTTTTAATATTGCAATTTGCAGTTTGCTTATTAGCTGCTGTTGTAGAGGTAAGAATTAATAAGGGGGGGTACTCATTAAAAGAGGCATTAAATGAGTGGGGAAATTATGCTTTTGGAAGAAACTATTTTTGGATTTTACTTGGTTGTTATCTTTGCGCTCCTTTGCTGAGGGAAATTATAAAGAAAAAGTCATTGCTTTATTATTTCCTAATATTAGGAGCGGTGTTTGGACTAGTGGTTCCGGTGTTTGTAGATTTGGAGTACGTTGAAACTATTCCTATTCTATTCAATTTAATGAAAAATCTAGATAATTCAGAAGTTTTCATTCCTGTTGGGGCATCATATCTGTTTGTTACTGGATATTTTACAGACAATATTCTTGGAAAAAGAATTATGGCAAAAGGTAAATTGGCAAAGGTATATGTAATTGCTATATGTTTGTTATGGCTATTTGTGTGGGAGTTTATCGGCTGCTATAGTACCTATATTTCAGAATTTGGAGGGTTTACAAAAAGAAATGCATTAATTGGTATTTTGAGATACGGAAGGCATTATGGAACTTATGTAGGAAGTGTTTTGACGATGTACTCAATGTCCGTTATGCTGGTATTCAAGGTTTTTCTTGAGAATGTGAAAATAAATAAGATGTTAAATGAAGTTGTTTCGAACATAGCAAAGAAGTGTACATATATTTTTATGATTCATGGGTTAATTATATCTATATTTAGGCCTAGAATACTGCATTTGTTTATAAATGTACCAATTATAAGTGTATTACTTGATACAATAATTTACTTTGGGTTAGCTTGGGCGGTTGTTTCGTTGTGCCATATTATAAAAGGTGTAATGATAAAGAGAAAGAATTCAGAATATTTAGGGTGAAGTGGTGCTTTATACGATCGGATCTAGGAATTGTATTAATTTGACAGAATTTTGAAAAGACTCGGATTATAATATTATGGGAGATATGTTATATGGTATGTAGAATATGTGGATCAAACCAAACCAAAAGCGTAGAATTGGATACTTGGCAATTGAAATATCGTGGTAGAGAAAATGTAATTAAGAAACACAAGTACTATTTTTGTAAAGGGTGTGGATGCCTCCAGATAGAGGCTTTTCCACGTGATTATGGAATGCTTTATGATGATTATTATAATAATGAATATTCTTCTAGCGGAAACACATTGAAGGATAGAGTTTGGCAGAATCTTGAATTGTTTGGTGCAAAAGGGGGGTACTAGCCTCGGTTTCCCATATATATAATCCACATGATTTCACATTTGTAAAAGGTATAGACAAAAATGCAGCTATTCTTGATGTTGGTTGTGGAGATGGACACTTTTTAAATATATTACATAAACTGGGATATACTAATTTGACAGGGTGTGATCCGTATGGGGTAGCTGATGGAATTTTAAAAGGAATAAAGTTTTATAAAGATGATTTATTTGCCATTCCCTCAAATTTATATGATATTGTAACGATGATTCATACCTTAGAGCATTTAGAAAATCCTAAAGAAGTAATAAGAAGGATAAATACATTATTAAGCAAAAATGGTAAACTTATCATTGAGATACCAGTTATTAATAGCTGGTTATGAGAGGAATTTAATTCATCACTATGGACTTTAGATGCACCGGAACACCTTTATTTACATACGATAAAATCAATAGAGATACTTGCAGAGCAAACAGGTTTTAGTATTGAACATTTTCACACAAACTGTTCAGCATGTCTTTGGAGCGACAAATATAAGCATGACAATGATATTGCAAGTTGGGGAAGCGGAAGAGGTTTGGCAGAGGCATTATTAGAGGCTATAAGCTCTTATCCTAAAAGAAAAGCATTAGATAGGGTGAATCAAGGAAATATCGCGACATTCGTGCTAAAGAAGAACAATACTATGTAAGGAATGAAATAGAATCACATAATTTATAGTCTAAGAAATTTCAAAATGTTAACGTAGCTATCATGAAGATGAGGCATAAAGAAGATATGCTGTTCGGTATTAAACGTGAGTATTGGGGGAATATTGATCCGTGAAAAAAATCGATATAGTGATTCCTTGCTATAATGAAAGTGGTTTAGTGAAGGATTTGTATAATGAGCTTGCCAAGATGTTTGATAATCAGTTGGCAGGATATAAATTCTCATGCATTTTTATTGATGATGGGAGCGGCGATGATACACTTAGACATATCGAGGAATTGGCTGAAGGTGTTGGTACAGATAGTGCCAGATATATTTCCTTTACAAGAAATTTTGGGAAGGAAGCGGCTATATTTGCAGGGCTACAGAATTCTACCGCAGACTATGTTGCTGTAATGGATGCGGATCTTCAGCATCCACCAATATTATTGGCTAAGATGCTTCACGCGATAGAGAATGAAGGATATGATTGCGCTACAGCTAGGAGAATTCCTGGAAAAGGGGAGTCTAAGGCCAGAGAATTCTTTTCGAAATGTTTTTGTGGAGTTATCAATTGGGCGACAGGGATGGAGCTTGTTTCAGGAATGACGGATTATCGTCTAATGAAACGAGAGGTTGTCAATGCTATTGTTTCAATGCAGGAAAGAGAACGATTTATTAAAGGAATATATTCCTGGATTGGATTCAAGAATAAATGGATCGAATATGAGAGCGTAGAGCGTGCCGGTGGAAAGAGTAAGTGGTCATATAGGGGACTTTGGAATTACGCTAAAAGCGGGATCATTGCATTTGCCCCATCGCCGTTACGTGGCGTTATCTGGCTTGGTATGGTTGTAGTATTTATATCCTTTGTTTATGCGATAAAGCTATATATTAATAGTGTAACAGGTGCGAGACCATGGAAGGATACGACGACTATAATTTTGCTTCTTTTGTTTATAGGAGGGGTAATAATAACTGTACTAGGAGTAATAGGTGAGTATATAGCAAGAATATATATGGAGGTTAAAAGGAGACCGATATATTTGGTTGGGAAGAGTAATATATTATAAGTATGTGATGCGAGAGGCGCTGATTTATCATGAAGGATTATAGTAGACAGTTCTTTTTGTATTGTACTTTGCTGGATATAGGTGGTAAGTGAGGAAGCGATTATTATTTGTGGCACCTCATATAAAAGGTGCCACAGAAAAATTATAATACTATAAATGTTTCGAAAGGATAAAGATCAAAAAAAGCGTCAAATAAGGAATTGCCCTTGTTGTGATGAAAGTCCAGTTCCATTTTTGTGTTATTTCGTAGTTGGGTAGGCATTATTCTTCCTTCCTTAACAGCTTCAAAAAGAACAATTTGGTTGAGCAATATGTCGGCTAGGTAAACGAAAGGTTCCGCCTTTTCTGCTAAGTATTTGTTCAAATCCATCTGACACTCAAAGCTATGAGTATAATCAAGAGGATATGATATGGGAGAGAATCTCTTTTTGTTTTTAATGGCAGAATAGAAATCTTGCTTCGATTCAGATATTCTGATATCTGTAATGTTTTCTAATTCTTTCTCCATCATAGTGTTAAGAATACCAGTATAGACGCTGTCAGAGGCATGTTTTTCTTGAATGTGAACTTCCGCGATAATTAACTCTCGGCAGCCAAATTGAAAGGTGGAAAAATTGGAAAAACCCAGATTTTATGCGGATTTTGCTTGATTTTGAGTGGGAAACATGGTAAGATAATAGAGAAGTAATTACATCTCTATGGAGGCTGCCATGTATATGAATTTCCTTGTGAAGATACCGACTGGGGAAAACGGTATCACAATAAAAAACATCAAGGGAACTACCTACGTGTACTATGCGTATGAGAGAAAGTATGACCCTGACAAGAAGTATTCCGTCCCCAAGACCACATCCATCGGAAGACGTGATGATGAGCACCTTGACATGATGTATCCTAATGCTAACTGCATGAAGTTCTTTCCGGATATAGAGATCCCTGAAGAACTGGAAGGGGATACCAGCCGCAGCAGTTGCCTGAATGTTGGAGCATTTTTTGTAATCAGGAAGATCATTGCCAGCTATCATATCGACGAGATGGTTAATCGTATTGTTGGCAAGGATGCCGGACTGTTTCTTGATCTTGCTGCATATAGCATTCTAACTGAGAACAATGCCGGTCAGTATTATCCTGACTATGCTTATAAGCATCCTCTCTTTACAAAAGGGATGCATGTCTATAGTGATTCAAAGATTTCAGACTTCCTTGGCCAGGACATGACTGATGCAAGGATTGCTTTCCTTAATGAATGGAATAAGAACCGGGATCACAGATCAAAGATTTATGTTTCTTATGATTCAACCAATAAGCACTGCCAGGCAGGTGATATAGATCTTGCTGAGATAGGACATGAAAAGGATAAGCAGGATAAGCCGATTTTCAACTATGCGATAGCATATGACAGGAACAACAATGAGCCCCTTTTCTATGAGGACTATCCGGGTAGCATCAATGACGTGTCACAGCTTCAGTACATGCTGGAAAAGGTGGAAGGCTATGGCTATAAAAATATAGGATTCATCCTCGACAGGGGATATTTTAGTGAGGCAAACATTCACTACATGGATCACCACGGCTACGGCTTTGTGATTATGGTCAAGGGCATGAAGGACCTTGTGAGTGAGCTTGTTTTAAAACATAGAGGCAGTTTTGAGCAGAGCAGGGCAAACAGTATAAGATCCTATAAAGTCAATGGGATGACAGTTAAGATGCAGCTGTTCCCTTCGGATGAAAAGGACAGATATTTCCACATATACTACAATGACAGAAAACATGCAGCAGAACGCGAGAATGTAGAGAGGAAGATAGACAGGATAGTCGAGTTTTTGGAAAAGAACAGGGGCAAGAAGATACCCCCAAGTCCAAACATTGAGAAATACTTTAAACTTGAGATTTACAATAAGGGCAAGGAAGATGAACGACTCCTTGCATGGCGCGAACGCACTAATGTCATAGACAGGGAGATTGCACTCTGTGGATACTTTGTACTTATCACATCAGAGTCCATGACAGCGGAAGAAGCAATAAACCTGTATAAGAGCAGGGATGTTTCCGAAAAACTGTTCCGCGGAGATAAATCATATATGGGAGCAAGGGCAGAAAGGGTTTATGGAAATGAATCTCTGGAGACCAAGCTTTTCATAGAGTTCATAGCTCTTATCATACGTAATAAGATATATACATGCCTTAAGGATGAAGTAAAGGAGAGTGGACAGAAAGAGAATTACATGACAGTTCCTGCCGCACTTAAGGAACTTGAAAAGATAGAGATGATAAAGTCCTCTGACAATACATACAGGATAGATCACGCAGTAAGTGCTACCCAGAAAGCGATACTGAAAGCATTCGGGATGAATGC
>NZ_FMYB01000094.1 GCF_900104155.1 Butyrivibrio sp. INlla16 | reverse complement strand
ATAAAAACAACTATGTAACAATATTGTAACATTTTTAACATGGAATTGTAAAATAATCAAATTATACAAAAAACCTATCTGAAAAAGAAGATTCTCTATGAAAATATCAGTATACAATCCTTTTTTTTGATGATATAATTTCATAGATTTTGTGTGAATTTGTGTTTTTTATTCAATTTAGTCACAGTTGGGAAGGAATAATAATGTATAAAAATGAAATAGAGATTGATATTTTTAGATGTATAAATGCGCTTAAAAAAAATATTAAGTTCATAGCAATAATAACAGTGTTGTTTTTCTTAGTAGGATTAGGTGTTACCTTGGATAAGGGAAATGATACCTTTGGAGCTAAAGCTACAGTATATGCATCAGCGGTGAATTCTTATTCAGATGCGGCAAATGCTGTAACTGCCATGAATGCATATATGGATGTGGCAAAGTCCTATAAGGTATGTCAAAGAGCAGCACTTATTCTTGGAAGAAGTGATGTGGAGACATCCGATATACAGAACAGTATATCTGTATACTCATCTCAGGATACAAATTCGCTCTCTTCAGCTTTGGCAAAGGCTAATTCTGCAACTATTATCTCGTTTACAGCAAGAACGTCTGATCCGGATTTATCAATGGCTATGGCTGATGCCATGGCTCAAGCATATACTATTGAGATGGCTAATATACTACGTGCGGATTCAGTTAAAGTGTTGGATAATGCCTATACATATTATATGGCTCATGATGCCAATAAATCTGCATGGAAAAAGAGAATAATTGCGATGATGGTCGGATTCGCATTATCATCATTTGGGGTGATTCTTTTTGAAATTCTTGATAAGAACGTACGAACCGTTAGAGAGGCTACAATTGGAAACAGCCTGCCTGTAATTGGTATCATTCCTGAGTATAAGGAGTAAGGAGGGGCTATTTTGAAAAAGTTAGATATTTATAAAAATGATAATTATATATTAAAGGATGCTTTTGATGAAGCTGTAATGAATCTTCATATTTTAAAGAAGCAAAATGGATATAGAAGTTTTGTTGTTTGCGGATGTGAGGCAGGTAACGGAACAACTACAGTGGCGATCAATCTTGCTGCGGCACTTGCTGAATCAGGTTGGAAAACAGTATTGATTGATGGCGACATGAGAAAAAAGAACAGATACAAAAGACTTAATGAGAATGCTACGGTAGGTCTTTCAGACTATCTTATGGATAAGGCGCCAATCGGGAGAATTAAGTATGATACAACTACCGAAAATCTTACATATATTCCTTGTGGAGAATTAATCGATAATCCGGTTCGACTTCTGTGTTCCAATAAGATGAACGTTGCAAGGGAAGAACTTGCAAATGACTATGACTTTATCATTTATGATATGCCTGCAATTAATTCTGCCATGGATGCAGAAGTGATTGCGGTTAGCGCAGATGCAACTATCTTAGTATCGGCTGTTGGTGCTACAAGCAAGAAGGGTTTAATTAAGGCTGCAAATGCATTGAAAGAAACAAAGGCCAATCTGATAGGAACAATTATAAATAGAACAGATATGGAGCAATATACAGCATATCATGAAGATTATGATTATTTCCAAAATGAAAGATATGTTAAAAAAATGATAAAAGGCAAAAGAAAAAAAAGATAAGGATATTAGAACTATGAAGAATAGATATGCTGGAAT
Organism: Butyrivibrio sp. INlla16; assembly: GCF_900104155.1. GTDB lineage: Bacteria > Bacillota > Clostridia > Lachnospirales > Lachnospiraceae > Butyrivibrio. Next base: position 5,596 of record NZ_FMYB01000094.1, on the reverse strand, counting down.
AAAGGCATTTGTACTGTGCATAGGTTCAGTTGCGCTTATAAGTGCCAATACAAGGATGGTTGTTGGTGCCACAGGGGCAGGAATCCAGCTGGGTACCGATGTAACAGAGGAGGTTGCACCTCAACCTGCGGATACCACCGGAAATATAATTGATCCCGCGCAGAAAATTATTGGTAATAATGGGGAAGTTGCAAACGGCGATATTTCTACGACTACTGATGGTCCTGCAGTTGCAGGCCAAACTGAGCAGGAGATAACTGCAGATTCAACTGTTGCATATATTGGGGTTGATAGTTACACAATTGATGGAGGGCTATTAGAGCCGGGGAATGATCTTACAGTAAACCTTACTCTTCATAATATAAGTTCTGCAGCAAGTGCAGAGAATGTTGTAATTACCATGTCTAGTGCGTCAGGCATGATTTATCCTAAATATGGAACAGATAATCAGTTTTTTGTAGGGACTATCCTTCCTGGAGAAAATAAAACAATATCAATTCCGATAACTGTTAGCTCTAAACTTGATAGCGATGTGGCCGATTTTACTTGTAAGTTTGACTATCTTAGTCTTGGAAAAACTCTTTCCAACACTTCGACAATGGTTATAACTACATCAAGTGGCAAAAGTCTTATTGTAAAGAGTTTAGATATCAATGCGCACGCTGTACTTAATGGAAAATCACTGCTTAATATCGAGTATGTAAACAAGTCTAATGGTAACATTACAGACGCTCAGTTGATAATTGATGGTTTTGTATCAGATGATAGTAAGCGGATAAGATTAGATACAGTATATGCCGGTAAAAGCTATACTAAGGACTATAATGTTACTTTTACTAAAGCAGGAGATCAGGAAGTAAAAGTTAAACTTGTTTATACAGACGTCACCGGAGAACGCTTGCAGACAGATTTAGGATCATTTAGTGTAACCGTTAGCCCTGAAATTACATCAAATAATGGATATACTTCGAATGTTGCTCTTCTGTGGGGAGGAAGAGTTTTGGCTGGCGTTGGGGCATTGCTTGCATTATTTATTTACATCAAGCATTTTATGAAGAAAATGAGCTAAAGTGATAGCTGGGGCTGCTTTTTTATTTGGATAACAAATAAAAGTAGCCCTTTTAGGGCTTTATTATGGAAAGAATTGCTATAATAACTCCTTGCATATTGCCGGTTCCTGCAACAAAAGGAGGGGCTGTTGAGGGGCTTATTACCAGGATTATCGAGGAAAATGAGAAAAAGAATCAATTCATAATTGATTTATATTGCATTAAGGATGAAAATAGCAAAGAAATAAAATATAATAGCACGCATCTTTTGTATGTTGACAGATCTCCCATTATCGCATTTGTTGATAATAAGACAGATGCTATTTATAGAAGAATTGGATCAAATTCGAAAAGGCTTTTGGATAAAAAGGTCCTGGATTTGTTTATTGAAAGGACTAATGAACTTGAAGAGAATTATAGTGCTGTTATTGTACAAAATTTGATGTCTACAGCAATTGAGATAGTAAATTTTTGCAGAGGAAAATATGAAATTCCCGTTTTTTTTCATATGCATAATTGTGTAGATGTATATAGAAGCCCTCAGTATATTAGAGAATTGGTAAAAGCGGGAGTCCAATTTATTGCTGTTAGTAATTATATTAAGGACGAAATACTATGTTGCGATAAAAATGCGGTTGTAAATGTTTTATATAACGGTGTAAATCAGAACAATCGTATTAAGAAAGATGAAAAGGAGAAAGCAACAAAGTTTTTGTATTCGGGTAGAATCATTCCGGATAAAGGTGTTAAGGAACTTGTTATTGCCTTTAGCCAATATATTGATAGACTTGATATTAGTGAGAGAAAGGAATATGGGCTGGACATAATAGGCTTTTCCGATAAAAAAACTCATTATGAAAAAACAGTAATAAAGTATGCTGAAAAGAATAAAGATAATATTCACTGTCTAAAGATGATATCCTCGGAGAAAATACTACAGAAATATTATGATTATGATGTAGTGGTAATGCCAACCCAAAATATGGAACCATTTGGACTTGTGGCACTTGAAACAATTTCTCGAGGAATACCGTTAATTACGACAAATTCAGGGGCTTTACCGGAAATACTGGGTGATGGAGCGGTAATAATTGACAGAGGGGCATCCTTTTTGGACGATCTTGAAAAAGCTCTTGGCAGATTATCTTTGGACTATGAATATAGAAGAACTATTGCTGAGAAAGGTTTTATACGTTCGAAAAAGATTGCTGATTTTAATATAGATAATTATTATGAAAACTTTGTTGATGTTATTTCGGAGAAATGTGAAAATGCAACTGTTTCGGTCATAGTTCCTGTTTATAATGTTGAACAATATCTTGATAGGTGTGTAAATTCTCTGATAAATCAATCATATACCCAATTGGAGATTATACTTGTAGATGATGGTTCAACAGATTCTTCAGGAATGCTTTGCGATGCTTTTGCCCAGAAGGATCAAAGAATTAAAGTGGTTCATCAACAAAATCAAGGATTGTCAGCTGCCCGGAATTCCGGGCTTGAAATAATGTCAGGAGATTTAGTGTTTTTCTGCGATAGTGACGATTACCTAAATACGGATGCTATCAAGAGTATGGTCACAAAAATGTATAGAGATCATGCAGATATTGTTGCTTGTGGAATAATGCTTACAGGTGACAAAGAAGAATTGTTTACCAACGAAAACTGCGGTATGTGGAGTGGGCATGAAGCAGTTATTCAAATGATGAGAACCAATAATATATGTACTGTAGCCTGGAATAAGCTATATAAAAAACATTTATTTGATGCTGTAAGATTTCCGATTGGAGTTCTCCATGAAGATGAAGCAACAACGTACAAGCTTATTTATAAGGCAAAAATAGTATCGTTTACGCCTGTGCCATACTATTACTATTATCAAAGAAATAGTGGCATTATGGGCGAGAAGATAAGTGATAGAAGCCATTATTACATTGATGCCTTAAAGGAAAGAGTATTGTTTTTCGAGCAAAATAAGGAAGATAATCTTATTCAGCATAGTTTGATTTCATTATTGGATGGAATTAAGTATATATACAGAAATACAGATGATAAAAAAATAAAGAAAAAAATGACACAAGCGTATAAGGAGAGTATTAAAAAATGGAAAACTCCCGATATAATGGGGGTTGGAAAAGCGATGTCATTATTATTGTGGGAGTGTATTAGATATTAAGCCATGGATGAGAATAAACTAGTTTCAATTGTGATGCCAACATATAATGGCTCAAAGTATATAGCGGATAGTATAAAGGCGCTTATTAAACAGACATACAAAAATATAGAAATAATAATTATAGATGACGGATCTACAGATTCTGTGGTAAAAATTTGTAGCGAATATGCGTTAAAAGATGAACGCATTAGAGTTATATCTACATCAAACAGAGGGGTGTCATCTGCAAGAAATACCGGTATTACTGAAGCTAAGGGTGACTACATTGTATTTATGGATGATGATGATTGTCCTTTTGAGAATCTGATACAAAAATACATGGAAGCTTACGACCAATGGTCTGACAAGAAAGTATCTTTTGTTACCTGTGGCATGATTTTTAGAAATTATTATAACAAACGAGTGAATGACAAGGAGTACATTCTTGAGTCGGGACGTGGCTATGTAAGAGGAGAAAACTATCTACTGACCAGAAATTATGCAGCTACTCTTGCGTGGCTTAAATTATTCAATTTTGTTACAAACAAATGTTATGATCTTGAAATTATTAAGAAATCCGGAATTATATTTGATGAAAAGATAAGTGTTGGAGAAGATCTTAAGTTTAATATCGATTACTTAGAACAATCCGAAGGATATCTGGGAATGATCAATCTTCCGCTTTATTACTATATTAAAAGAAAAGATGACGGGTTGTCTGTTAAATATCATTCGGATGATCTTACAAATACTAAGCATATATATAGAAGGTTTATTGCATGGGAACAAGATCAGAAAGAAGTAACAGCCGATAACATAGTGGTATTAAAATCGCTGTTTATTTATGATTGGACAAATAGACTCACTGCTATATATAAAATGCATAAAGGTGAGTCACCATTTTCTTGCGCAAAAAGGGACCTTAATAAAGAATTAAGAAGCAAAGAATTTAGGGAAATGTTGCTGGAGGTTCGAAAAGCTAAAAAAATATCTACTTTCAGGTATCTATGCCTTCGAACAGGGAATTATGAAATATTCTACTTCTTTCGCTATTTCTATCAAGCATTGAAGGGATAAAGCGTTTTTATTCAAAGGAGATTTTTTTGAGAACAGGCAGCAATAAACTGGTATCAATAATTATACCTGTTTATAACGTTGAAAAATATTTGGATGAGTGCGTAGAATCGGTTATTGCACAGTCATATGAGAACATTGAAATTATATTAGTCGATGATGGCTCAACTGATTCATGCGGGATGCTCTGTGATAAGTGGGCGACAAAAGATAGCAGAATAAAGGTTGTTCATCGACCAAATGGGGGACTCTCTGCAGCCAGAAACAGTGGGCTGGAAATTGCTAAGGGCGATTATATAAGTTTTGTGGACTCTGATGATTCAGTAAAAAAAGCTTTTATTGAAGACTTTATAGATGCATTGGAAAATACAGGTGCTGATTTTGCTTTTTGCGATATAGAGTCTGCCAGACTGGCCGAACGTGATCGATTAGGTACAGAGCAAATGATTCTGTCTGATAAGGAGTGCAGGCAATTACTGATTGACCCTCTTTCAAGAGAATATGTTGAAATGGTAGTCGCATGGAACAAGATATATAAAAAAGACCTCATCAAAGACTTAAGGTATAAAGAAGGCAAAATTCATGAAGATGAATTTATGATAAACAATTTTATTTACTCATTTAGTAAGGCCGTATATATTCCACATAGAAATTATATTTATCGTGTCAACGATGAGGGAATAACCGGGTCTGAGAATAGAAATGATTTGAGACATCTTGATGCTGTTGATGCCTACGAAGAGAGAATGCAAAAAGCTTTAGATAATAATGATATTGAATTTGCTAATTCTGTCCTAAAATGGGCGCTGTTAAAGCTTGTTCAGTTTTACAGGCATGGGAATGAGTCAATGAAAGCTGAATCATACAAAAAATACCGGCTTTTGTACGACGGCTACAAAAAATACTTGTCCGAAAAGCAGAGAATTAAGTACAGCCTTTTTAAGTTTAAACCGGAGATATTCTACAAGCTTTTTTTAATGATTCGTTACAATTAAGACAATATGGACTTTATTGATAGTGTCAAATAATCTATGAAAAAAATGGGTCAAAAAAATAGGCTCAGATGAACCTTGAAAAATGCAGATATTTAGATTGAGGTAGCCGGACGCCACCCTTGACAGCACAAAAAATAACTGCTGACGGTTAATCACCGACGGCGAAGAACTCAAGAACAATCAGATTTTCTCCGTCGTTTGCAGCAGTGTAGCAGTTATTTTTTGTGCCATCAAGGGCAAGCCGCTAACGCGGTGGCTGGGTTATTACCTCTGGCTCAGAATCTAAGAACAATCAGCCTGCAGCCTGGAGCTCAATTATTTTT
>NZ_FMYB01000067.1 GCF_900104155.1 Butyrivibrio sp. INlla16 | reverse complement strand
TTATCCGTTTTGCGAAAAATATCATATAACGTAGCAAGGCTGATGCAATTAGAAGATCCTGTGAACCGGATACAGATGATAGATATAATGGATGAAGTGGACTCGGATCTTACATGTGTGGCAAAGTTTATTTTTGAACCAATTCCCAGTATGTATTGATTTTTGAGAATAACAATACCTTTACTCCTTTTGATGACGCATAGGGATAACTATGCGCTTTTTTATGCTGAATATAGGATAATAACATCTCAAAAAGCAACTACTCCACCTGATTATGGCATTCTCCTGCACAAAAACTTCTTCATGAAACAACCCTAGTCGAGCGGAAGTTTTATTTGATGATTTAAGGAAGAAAGGCTATAATTTCCTTGTAAGATTTTATTTAGTAGCATAAATATATTTTACAGCAAAGACCAGGCTTTTCGAAGCCTGGTCTTTGTGTTAATCAAGACTTTTAGCACTAAAAAGGGGCCTCGCACTAATTCTTAGTGCGACAGCCCCATGCTCTTTCATCCTCCCAGACACTCTATATTTTTCTCTACTATATCCATTGAAAAAACTGCCCCATAAAAGGACCGGTACAACTCCCACAGTTTTTCATTGGATATGATAGTGCTATTTTCAAGCACAAGTATGATAAAAGGGACGCCAAAACACCTAACTTTGAGTCCTGTATCGATGCAGCCATTCCGTTTGTAAAAACCTATGCGCCTTGTTTGCAGCGCTTTAAGGTCGCGGTCATTAGTATAAGCGGGATCTTCTACCTCAAGGATAACAAGCCCGGCTTCTGACATATATTCACGAAGCATCCTGATGATTTCACCGCCAAGACCTTTATTCCTGTGCTTTGGATAAACAGCAAGATAGTCCACAAGGTAATTCATTCCCTGCTTCACAAGGAATGTGTACCCGATTATCTCAGAATCATCATAAATCCCCAGACACTCATATATTCCATCATCAACAGCTTTGAGAATGACCGGGAGCTTTTTGAGCTCATCCTCGATAAAATCGTGAACCAGACGCTCCTGATATATAGTTGTGATCTCAGCGTTTTGTAGCTTTTTTAGTTTCATTTGATACAATATGTTCTACCCCACTATGTTCCTTCTGGAGATACTCCTTCATAAATGTCGGAAAAGCTCTGTATTTGTCCAGTTCCGAGATCGGAAGCCAGTACATGTTTTCTTTAACTCCTTGAGTATAGCTGTCACTTTGAAGTTCTTTGGTTCCCCTTGGCTTCATAAGGAAATACATTGCTATCTCGTGACAATCCATTCCTTTTAAAGAGCCTTGATTCTCGGTAAAAAAGTTTTCATGAATCACAGCAAGGCGATCGATTTCATAAGCGACGCCGGTCTCCTCCAGTACTTCTCTTTTCACGGCATCTTCAGCTGTTTCTCCTATGTGAACAGCGCCTCCGATAGAGTAGTAATAATTATCAATTTCATTTCCTGCAAAAAGAACACATCCTTCTTCAACGATAATAGCCGCAGCTCGATATCTGAACCATTTATTATCATTGGAAAAGCCACAATCATAATCCATAGTAATAAGCCCTTCTTCCATATAATTCCCTATTAAAGTATAAAACCAAATACGCATACAGTAAGGCAACCAATACCAAATAGTATGCATAGTGCGTCCTTTAGCGTTTTGGTATACATTTTAGCCTTATTTTAATGTGGGTTCAAACCCAAAAGTAAATGAGAAGACCTTTTTAATGATTTGGTACCCATGATTTGAAAATTGATGGGTACCAAATGCTCGAAAAAGCCTTTTCATTTACAAATCACATACCCCCTTTGGTTATTTGCCAATTTGCTCTACCGGTGGAGTATAATATTGCTAACAATTAAGTTTTTCATAAAGAAGGAGGTTAGGTATGGCAGACATTGCGGAAATCATCAAGCAGATCAATGATAACAAGGAACTTATGGCTCAGATTGCGAAGGCTGATCCGACACAGGCAAAGGAGCTGTTCAAGAAAGCAAACATCGATGTCAGTGAATCGGACATCAAGATGGTACAGGCAGCAGTTGCTGATGGAAAGCTGGATTTGGGAGATATCAAGAATCTCGCCGGTGGTTTATTTAAAAAGTAATAGTGTTTATGCTGAGCGGTGCTTCGTAAGAGGTTCCGCTCTTTTTGTTGAGGTTTTTTAACCCATTTCTGAACTGCCCCCATTAAGACAGGACATGCATGTATGAATTACATAGAGTATGCATATAATTACGATAATTATCTCAATGACAAATAAAATTGTAAGTATTTTGGCAAACTTACTGTCAGGATACTTTTCCATCGCAATAAGCGCAATTACAAAGCCAGCTATAAGCAGGAAACCGGCAACAATTGCAACCTCTGTAAACAACATTAAATTGCCGATAATCCAACATGCAAGGGCAGCTATACACAGATCTTTGCCGCATTCATTATTATCATCACTTGAATTAGGCATAGGACTCGGATTTTGGTAGGTGGTCTTTCCATCAAAAGGTTATTCGTTGGCCCATTTACACGGCTGTAGAGTATAATAGTGCTAACAATTTGTTTTAGGAGTAATAAAAAATGTGGGAAATGGATTATGAGTCAGCAGCGAATCATTGGCTTTTGAAGGATAAAGAATCAGTACATATGGAGAAGGCTGCTCTGGAGGAGAAGATTGTTAGTTTTATAAAAGGACATAATACCTGCGCGCTCGCAACGGCATCCTCGGAGATGGTGAGAAATACGCCTATTGAATACAACTATGTGGATGGTGATTTTTATTTCTTTTCAGAGGGAGGTCTTAAGTTCAAAGGGCTAAAAGAAAACAAGAATGTTGGGCTGGCGATATTTGAATCATATGGCGGATTCGGACAGCTTAAGAGCCTTCAGGTAGAGGGCATTGCCGGTATGGTGGAACCTTTTTCCGATGAGTATCTGAAGATAATGGAACACAAGAAGATTCCGGTTGATGTCATGAAAAAGCTTCCGGAGCCTATGAATCTCATCAAGGTTGTGGCTACGAGTTATGATTATTTGGATTCTGATCTGAAAAAAGACGGCTTTGGCAGCAGGCAGCATATGGAGGTAGCACGTTGATACAGATATTCGGTACGAAAAAGTGTAATAATACAAAGAAAGCTGAGCGATTTTTCAAGGAGCGCGGAATAAAGTTCCAGTTCGTTGATATGAAGGAAAAGGGCATGAGTAAGGGTGAGCTCACATCAGTTGCAAGTGCCAATGGTGGCATCATGAACATGGTGAATCCTGATGCGAAGGATAAGGATGCCGTAGCCCTTTTGCAGTATATCGCTGATGAGGACAAGCTTGAGAAGCTTCTTGAGAATCAGCAGATCATTAAGACACCGGTTGTAAGGAATGGAAAGCAGTCCACACTGGGGTATCAGCCTGAAGTGTGGAAGAAGTGGGAGTAGCAATTAGATTTTTATAAAGAAGGCCCTGTGTTGCGGCTAGAAACGCGACACAGGGCATATATTATTTTACTTTGATATTCTTGGTTTTACTCCATTCAGAATAAATTCTGTCAGAGCCTGATTTTTTGAAGGTGCGAATTCTGAAATAATACTTCTTGCCAGACTGAAGCTTTTTAATCGTCTTTGTAGTTGTTTTGGTTTTGCCGACTGTTACAGACTTAACATCCTTCTTGAAATTCTTATCTGTGCTGTACTGTATCTCATAGCCTTTGATGCCGCCTTTGGCCTGCTTCTTCCATGAGAGAGTAGCACACTTTTTTCATACATATTTCCCCTAAAACAAAATTCTTTCCCTCGAAGAATGGTTATTTTTATTTATATATTATTTTGACATTCTTATTCGCTTTTCTAGCAGCTTTTTCAATCTTCTTTGCTATCTTTGAGCCTTTCTTTACGCCTTTTATCGTAACTTTTTTTAAGTTTTTGGCTCCTGAAAAAGCATTTTTATCGACTGAAGTAAGATTTTTTGCGTCAATGGTAACATTTTTTACTTTCTTGCCGGTAACGGCCTTTTTTCCGAGTGCTGTTACAGGATACTTAGTATCGCCTATTGTGACGGCCTTTCCGATTTTCACAGTCTTCTTGTTTTTTGCTCCCGTTACTGTGACTGTTTTTCCATCAGAAGATGCCTTTACCTTGGTGCCTGACTTATCTGCAGTTTCCTCTCCGGGTTTTAAACCAGTTTCTGGAGGAGTGTCTTTGCTGTTCTGAGCCTGTTCGTTATTCTGTGGCTCCGCTTTATCAGATTTTTTCTGACCACTCTCATTTCCGGGAGCTTCATTGGCAGAGGGCTCATTTTCAGGAGTATCGCTCCATATCGCATATAGGGTGGTTGTTTCTCCTACATTACCAAGGTTTGTCCCTGAAACAATAGCCCCATTTGTATAGGCAGGTGCCCCGTACTTTTTTGTGCTCCATCCTGTAAACGTAGCTCCACTTTTTGTGAAGGTATTATTGGGCAGACCGCTCGAGCCATACTTATATGCAAAACCGTCAGCCATGTTTCCGCTTCCGCCATTAGGATCGAATTTCAGGTTTATTTTATCAAACCTGCCGGCACGGACATTTTGCAGCGCCATTGTCCTGAGGGGATTAATGGATAATGTAACTGTCTTATGCTGGTCGCTTGCTGCCGTAAAAATGCCAGCCCAGTCAGATTCCGGAAGGGCAGAAACATCAAGAAAAGTAGCACTTGAAGTTGCTGTTATTCCTGATATAACAGGTTTCACAGTGTAGCCATTTGGACTTATAACGGAAATCTGTCCTGTTATCGTGCATCCTGTAACCTGAGATGCCATGTTAAAAGACGGGGTTGAATACATTACCTGCAGATTACTAAACGACCCGCCAGATATATTTCCAACGCTGAGCATCACATAATCATTAAATGTACCATTAGTAACTGTTGCGTACTCATTAAGGCGAACTTCACCGTTAAATGTATCTCTCCTGTATATGTGCCGGCAGTTATTTCATCACCTGCACCTATTTCCAGTGGATATGTGTTGCTTCCTGAATCATACGTTGTTGCATGAGCAGGTATGCGGGCCATCCCAAACAGTCCTACAACAGCTGATAAGATAAGTAGCTTTTTAAAACTCTTCATACGAATCCCTCCATTTTTGCTAAAACCTTTATGGCTACCATTTTAGCATGTTTCTATGTGTCAGGCATAAAATAGAAAGGTGAAAAAGAATATTTTGCCATATGAATGTTTGAGCTGATTCATAACGTGATAAAATATGGACAGAAATGCTTGATGATAGTGGCCGGGGAGGATTGAAATGGTAAACGAAACAGTAAAAGAGTATCTTATCAGAAGGAATTTTGGGGACAGATTAACGGAGCATGCTGAAACCATCGATACAGTTGAGCATGCAGCTCAGCAGATAGGCTGCAGCGAAGCAGAAATTGCAAAGACGTTATCTTTCATGGTTGAGGAGAAGCCTGTAATCGTTGTAATGGCCGGAGATGGGAGAGTTAATAGTTCGAAATTCAAAGCGCAGTTCCACACAAAGCCTTCAATGGTGGCAAGGGACCTTGTTGAAGAATTGACAGGTTTTCAGCCCGGAGGAGTATGTCCTTTTGCAGTAAAATCGGGAGTCCCGATCTGGCTTGATGTTTCGATGAAGCGCTTTGAATATGTTCATCCGGCGGGTGGGAATGAGTTTACATCCGTTAAGCTTTCCCCTGATGAACTTGAAAAAGCTGTCGATGCAGAGGGATGGTGTGACGTATGTAAAGGCTGGTATGACGAGGCTTGATTTGAAAGAGGAGAAAAAATGAAAGAAGTGCTTGAATTTAATCACAAGAAACAATGCGGACTTTGGCTCATGCTTATAGGAGTAGTTTTGATTATCTCCGCAGTTTTGGGTGGGAGGTTTCTTGTTAATCCTTTTGTGTTTCTTATTGGATATTATGCCTGCTTTTTTGGCGTGAATGTAAATAAAAAACTTAGGAAAAAGCTTTCACAGGGGAGCATCTCAAAAGTACAGATAAGGATGATTTACATAAGTATAGCGGCGCTGTTCATTCTGATGTTTGCTATAGCAGGCCCATTTATCCCTGGATGGCATTGGAGACAGATATGGCTGGGAGTGCTTCTGGCAACAGCGATCCACTTTTTGCTTTGGTTCGTTGTTCATGGCCCGAGCATGATAATGCTTGGAATTGTATGTATCATCATAGCTGCAGTCGGGTATATGAATCCCGGTATTCCTCTTTTGTGGATTGTTGTAGCTGATGCGGCTGTAAAAATAGATTTTGGGGTGTATTTATTCTTTTTTTCAAAACCATCTAAATTTGGGGCGGAAGCACAGGTATCTGGGTTATGATCATTCGTAATCTTCCGGAAACATAATGATATCGCGGATCATGGTAGTGATGAAATCGCGACATTTTCCGCAGCCTGTACCACATCCGGTCGCTTTCTGGACTTTTTCATATGTATCTGCGCCATTTTTTACAGCATCGAGAATTTTGCCATAATTAACATTTTTGCAGGAGCATGCAATTTTTTCTCTTTTCATATCAGATATCCCTCCATAGATTGATTGTGATAGTATAGTTATCGGCAACAGTTTGAAGAGATATTACCATAATCCTTTCAAGAAAGGGTAAAGAGAACATGAAAGACAAAGTATTTGCATACATTAAAAAGAAATACAAAGTATTGCCCGAATATCCATGGCGTAAATATGACAGCAATGCAGTGTTCCGACATGCTGATAACAACAAATGGTTTGCTCTTGTTATGGATGTTGGAAGGGATAAGCTGGGGCTTGCTGGAATTGATTCTGTGGCGGTTATCAATCTGAAAATTGAGGATATGTTTTTCAGAGATATGCTCGTTAAGCAGGACGGAATTATGCCGGCGTATCATATGAATAAGCAGCACTGGATAACGGTTCTGCTCGATGGGACAGTACCGGAGAAACAGATTTTTGATCTGCTGGATGCAAGCTATATGGCGACAGCATCTGCAAAGAAGAAGGCAAAAATGCGGCCTGCTAAGGAATGGATTGTACCTGCTAATCCCAAATATTATGACATTGAGGCCGCTTTTGAAGCATCGGATGAGATTGATTGGAAGCAGGGAAGCGGGATTATCAAGGGCGACACAGTCTTCATGTATGTGGGAGCTCCGGTATCAGCAATCCTTTATAAATGCAAGGTTACTGAGGTGAATATTCCTTATGACTATGAGGATAAGAACCTCAAAATAACAGCACTTATGAAGATTAAGCTTTTGAAGCGCTATAAACGTGATAAGTTCACTTTTGATAAGCTTAAGTCAGAATACGCAATTTATGCTGTAAGGGGACCAAGAGGGATTCCTAACAGTCTCAGTGCCGCACTGAAATAGGATTGTAATGGGAAGGCTTATAGTTGGAGGAGACAATACCATGTCAGAGATAGACAGATTAAAAGAAGTGGTTGAGAAACTGAGGGCTGAGGATGGCTGTCCGTGGGACAGGGCTCAGACTCATGCGAGTTTGAAACCTGAGTGTATTGAAGAAGCTGCTGAAGTCATTGGTGGAATCAATATACTTGAAAAAACAGGAGATCCTGAGAACCTCAAGGAAGAGCTTGGGGATCTTCTTTTACAAGTCATGTTCCATTCTGTTATTGCTGAGGAGGAAGGCCTTTTTTCATTTGATGATGTAGTAAAGGGAATCTCTGATAAGATGGTAAGGAGACATCCGCATGTGTTTAGCGGTGTGACTTTTTCATCAGAGGAAGAACTTCACAAAGCCTGGGCTGATATCAAAAAGGCAGAGAAGGCCGGAAAAGAATGGCATGCTGATTATCTCCCGGAGGCTTTTAAGGAAGCAGGGGAGTTCATTGAAAAGGCTAAGGAAAGAAAAGGGATATGAATTTTGTAAAGCTGATGCAGTCTGAGGAGTATGATTTCCTTAGAACTAATGAGAGACTTGGAAATAGAATAATGCTGCTGGGACTCGGTGGCAGCTATGCATATGGAACTAATAATGAAAACAGCGATATAGATTTCAGAGGCGTTACATTGCAGATGCCGTCTGATTTATTGGGGCTTACCGAGTTTGATCAGTATGAGGATGATAAGACAGATACTGTTATCTATGGTTTCAACAAGCTGGTGAAGCTTCTTGTGGAGTGCAATCCGAACACATGTGAGATGCTGGGGCTTGATGATGATCAGTATCTTATTATGTCTGAGCTGGGACAGGAATTAAAAGATAACAGCCATATGTTTTTGTCCAAAAGAGCGATAAAGACGTTCGGCGGTTATGCGGATTCTCAGCTTCGAAGGCTTCAGAACGCGATAGCAAGGGACAGCCTTCTGCAGAGTGAGAGGGAGAAGCATATCCTGAAGTCTGTTATGCATGCCCTTGATGATGTGAACAGAAGATATTATGGGAAAACTGAGGGCGGACTGAAGCTGTATATCGATAAGGCAGAGAATCCTGAGTTTGATACAGAGATATTTGTAGATGCAAATTATGAGCATTTTCCGCTTCGTGATTATGAGGATGTGTGGGGAGTCATGCGGAGCGTTGTGCGAGACTATGACAAGCTCGGCAAGCGCAACAAAAAGAAGGATGACAACCACCTTAATAAGCATGCAATGCATCTGATTCGACTTTTCATGATGGCGATTGATATTCTGGAAAAAGGCGAGATTATAACGCACAGGACGAATGACCTGGATACACTGCTCGCAATTCGAAGGGGCGACTTCATGGAGGCGGATGGATCCTATTCACCTGCTTTCTTTGAGATGCTTGATGAGTATGAGAGAAAACTGGATGAGGCTGCGAAGAAAACAACCCTTCCTGATAATCCAGATATGGAGAAGGTAGAAAGATTTGTTGAGCGCGTAAACAGATACGCGGTTACAGGGGAACTTACATGAGAGATATTTTAAAGGAAATAGATGAAAAGCTTGATGAAATCGAGAAGACTGAGAATGTGAAAATTCTGCATGCGGTAGAGTCGGGCAGCAGGGCATGGGGGTTTGCTTCACCTGACAGCGACTATGATGTCAGGTTCGTTTACGTGCGTGATGCAAAGGACTATCTGAGACTTGATGAGCCAAGGGATGTCATAGAATGGCAGCTTGATGAAGTACTTGATATAAACGGATGGGATCTGAAGAAGGCGCTGAAGCAGTTTGCCAGGGGAAATGCCACTTTGTTCGAGTGGAGCGGATCTCCGATAGTGTACAGGACAACTCCTGAATGGGCCAGAATTGCGGAGGTATCGGGCCAGTACTTTTCTGAAAAGTCCGCGGTATATCATTACTATGGGACCGCAAACCATACATATCAGGAGTACCTAACAGGTGAGATGGTGAGATACAAGAAGTATTTTTATGCTCTTAGGCCTATTCTTGCCGCGATGTATATTGAGAAGAATCACGCAGCACCACCGGTTTTGTTTGATGATCTGTTAAAGATGGAATTGTCACAGGAACTTAGGTCTGCAATTGACGAGCTTCTTGAAATCAAGAAACGGACAACGGAAAAAGAAGAGAATCCCCAGCTTCCTGTAATTAGGAAATTTATCGAGGATGAAGTGATAAGGCTTAAGGAAATTGCCGATTATATGCCTGATGATCACAATAATGACTGGGGCAGTTTAAATAGTCTGTTTAGGGAAATAATAGGATACAAAATGTAAAATGAAAAATATCCATGCCACTGTATTTTAGGAGCATGGATATTTTTTGAGATTGTAAGGGGTGTGTTATCTCTTCACTTTAACTGAAGCTACTTTGCTCCAATCTGAATAGTAAGCGGTAAACAAAAGGCGTATAGAAAAGCCCCCACCAAATTGATAGAATCCTATAGGAGTATTATCAGCTTGGTGGAGTTTATTTTAGAAGTCACGAAAGTCATAAAAGTTTGTGCACTTTCGTGACTTTTGTTACTTTCTGTTTTTGGGTCACTAATAGTCCCTGCTGATTATTCTTGCAGGGACGTAAGGCGTTATACTGTTGCCATTATGCGGTATTTTGCCCCGGGTCATCTGGAGCAAGCGATGCCGCCTTCTTGGGCGACTTTGGAACCATTGGCTCCGGAAACATAGAAGAATAAAGGCTATTGCGCCTACACATGCATTCACGCTCATACTCATGAAATGCATCTGACCATGGCATCATGTCCTTTAAGCATTCCGGATCTGTCACATTACCTTCATCATCAAGGAAGTCTGGCATCTTTTCGAGAAGGTATTTGATATATTCATAAGGATTTACCTGGTTGGCTTTTGCTGTTTCAACAATAGAGTACATGGCTGCATTAACCTCTGCTCCAGGAATTGTATCAGCAAAGAGCCAGTTGGCTCTGCCTCGGGAGTAGGATGCTATATACCTCTCACTCGATCCATTGTCGATTGGGATGTTTCCGTCCTCAAGAAACCTGCGAAGATATTCTTCCTGATTTATGGCATATGAAATAGCCTTGGATAGCTTCTCTGAACGTGGTTCATCAGAAGCCTCAAGTTCATGAATGTAATCAAACAGGGCTTTAACTTTGGGCGCTACAAACTCTTTCCTTGCAGCAAGCCTGTCATCAGCAGCCAGGTTCATAAGCTTCATTTCTTCGTGATATATAGCTCTTATGAGCATGAGTACTCTTACCTCAGACAGCTGCATTATCTCTTCTTCAGACATGTTCTTAAGATCCCTTACAAAGAGGGAGAGCGCGAAATATCTGCGACAATGCATCATGCATCCTGTGACAGTTATCCGTCCTTCACTTTCTTTCTCCATCACATGATAGGAAATATAGGCATCGCAGGTCAGATAACCATGGAATTCCAGAAGCAGTTTCCTGAGATGGTCTGTTCCCCTTGTCTGTTCATAAATGAAGATGATTATAGGATTACCGTCGTAAAGTTCCCCTGTACTGTGCACCCATAGAAAACCCTTGGTTCCAGGAGCACGTCCATCACGGAGTACCTGAAGATATGTCTCATCACAGTTATGGTATGGGCAAAGGAGCATAAGCCGGGTCATATATTTTAAGACAGGTGTCATTATGAGCGGTACAAGCTCATTTACCCATCCGATCATCACCTGCCGTGATAGTTCAAGCCCCTGCATGGAATAGTCTTCAGTCTGCCTGAAAAATGGCAGGGCAAGAACAAACTTCCTGTACAGTATGTCGGCCAGGATAGATGCGGATATATAGGTTCTGTCTTTTAAGGGATTTTTATAAGGAATGGTAGTCATCACGTGCTCCAGGCCTGATGAGATAACCGGAGTGAGTATCTTTTTTACATACAGTGGATTTTCTATTTTTTCAACAACATAGTGCTCATGCCACATGGCTATACGCCAGTTGCCTACGCCGTAGTCACTGTTGAGCTTGTCGATGTCAAGATCATAGATAAGTTGTGAAGGAAGGCCTTTAAGAGAGTCAAGGAGTCTGCTCCTTTTTGAACCTTTTCCCTTTTTGTTACCATCTTTTTTGCCTTCTTTACGGCCTTCAGGGTTACCTTTGCCGTTTTCTTCCAGGGATTTTCTGTACTCATCAAGGCTTATTATGGTATGACCATTGTTGTTTCCTTCATCGCAGTCTTCCGTCTGGCTTTCGTCTTCGAATTCTTCAGGCGGATTTTCAGAGGAGGCGAGTGTATCAAGAAACTTCTCTGTGTTTCTGCCAAAGATCGCTCTGTTTTTAAGTTCAAGCTGATCAGACAGCTTCTTTATGGTCTTTTCAAGCTGCTCTATTTTAATGAGGGAGTCCTGGTAATCTTTTGTTAGTTTCTGAAACTGGATAACACCTTCGGTGGTGATCCTGTCAGTTTCCTTTTTGGTACGGAGCAGCTCTTCGTGCTCTGTATGAAGAGAGACATAGGCTGAGAGCAGACTTTCATAGTCCATCTTTAGTGCTGATTCATAGAATCTTTCTTCATCTGCCCTCATACCTTTTCTCCCCCTTAGCTTTTCAAGACCATTTCTGTAAGAGTACTTCCAGTGCTTTAAGTATTTCCTGCTTTTCCTTAATAAGACGCCTGTTCTCCTCTTTTAGTGAACTGATCTGGGCATCTTTTTGCGCAAGAAGATCTACCTGGTCTGTTATTGCTTCAGGGACTTGGGACTGTTCCTCGGCATCAGTACATGCCGTCTTTTTCTTTCCGCTTTTGCCTGTAGGGATGATCTCTCCAGTAGCCTCGTCAATCTTGCCAATAAGGGTCCTTTTTGAACGGGGCTGCTTCTTTTCCTTATCCCAGTAGGATTCGGATTCATAGACATATGTTACTCCGGAACGTTTATCTGTGTGTTTTACAATTGACATTTTTCAGCCCTCCATAGTGATATTTTACCACATACCTATGCTAGTGTCAATAGGCTAGTGGTAATTATTCTATAAATATCACTAGGTTTTTTAAGGGCGCCGCTTAACTACAATCGGCTCAGGCTCCCTCTTTTTACCAATAGATGGATCAATGTCAAAACCATCCATCAGACGCATGAATTCTTCTCCATTAATGGCTCTGGCTTCAGCTTCTGTTCTGGGCCACTTGAAAGCCCCTTCTGAGAGACGGATATAGAGAAGTATCGATCTGTCTCCGGTCCACAGGACTCCTTTGATCCTATCACGTCGTGTCCCACAAAAAAGGAAGAGCGTATCCTTTTCCAGTGGTTCCTTGTTGTATTTATATTTGATGATTGAATTTAATCCATCTATTCCTTTGCGAAGGTCACATTTACCAATCAGCAATACTATCTTGGAGAATGTCAGTCCATTGGAGTTAAGCATGCTTCACCGCCCTGAGAATCGATTTGAGCGAGGCTTCTTCAACGGCACCTGACAGATTTATTGAAAAGCCACCATAAGAGATGGTAACTTCAGATGCATTCTTCGGAGCTAAAAAGCCAGCATCAGATGCGAGATTTTCAACTGGCTTGCTGTTTTCTGCCAGGCTGAAGGGGGCTGTAGGAGACAGCTCATAAAACACGGGTTCGTTATTTTTGATGTCTCCAGTGCCATTATCAGTAATAGCAGGAAGCGAGATGGAAGCAGGATCAAACCCTTCGGCCATCTTTTCGCGGAGAATCCTCTGCCATTTAAAGAAGAGACCTCTGCTGATCCCATGCTGTTTGCAAAAGGTCTGCTTGTCGAGTCCGCTGCTGGCTTGAGCCTCAAGGATTGGGATCCATTGCTTAAGCCTAATATCCATCACAAATTTGTCCATAATAAAAGCCCTCCAAAACCAATAGTTTCTCTAAGAGAATACTAATGATTTTGGAAGGCTGTTCAAAGACGCGTTTTGTTTACCGCTTACTCTGAATACTTCTTTTCATTTGAAGTAGGATAAGAATATGCGCGGATTCTTACGAAAACTTTCTTTCCTCTGTACTGCTTGGGAATTGTTATTTTCTTTGAATTAGCGGTTCCTTTTGCTTCACATTTTTTAATTGTGCTGTAGAAAGCTTTTCTATCGGAAATCTCAATTTCATATCCGGCAATATTTCTGCCTGCTATTTTATTCCAGTTTATAGATACTTTGCCCTTCTTTGATGCCTTAGCCTTGATTTTATTGAGCTTTACGGTTGAAACATCTGTAGATAATCCTGATTTAAGCTGGAAGGTATAAATGCCTGCGTAGTTGGAACCGATTCTTAAATAATAGGTACCGGCATTTAATGAATGAGCAAATTCATCTGAACCGCTACCATCTGCTACATAGTTTCCGTTTCCGTCCTGTATTAAATAATTGGGAGTTACTCTATCGGTGAGTGAGGCTAAAACCAGCTTTACATCACATGTTGAAGGTGCTGTAAATTTATACCAGTCATACTTTTCAGCTCCGGAGCATATCATACCTGTATATACTGTTCCGGATAATGATGGAATGATGCTTGCTGTTTCGGGAATATCATTATTTACTGTTTCTGTTTCGGGAAAGCTTTCGTTTTCAGGAGTGAAATAGAAAGTAAACTCCGGTGCATAGTCGTTACAATAATAGTTGCATACTCTGACGGAATACTGGCCGGCTCTTAAGTATCTTGTAAAATCATCAATTTTATACCAGCCATTACTGTCATCAAAAAAAATACTGTTATTGTCCTTGTCACGAATTTCAACACCTTGAATTCTGTCACTGATTGTGTGAAATGTTAATCGTCCGGAAGAGGGAATCGTCATAGTGTAATAATTGTTACGAATACCCTTTTCAAGCTTTATGACTTTATTAAGCTGCATCACTTCACCTTCACCAATCGGTAAAGTAACTGCCTTCGCATCAAGTATAATAAATACACACTTAATCAAAAACGCAACAGTTTGTGATTATAGCACGTTGCCATAAGTTTAGCAATGTATGATTTAATAATTTGGGTTTTAGGACTAAGATTTTTGAAGAAGTTGCTGATGGAGCTGATAAAGATCAGATAGCTAATGCGATAAGGAAAGCCTTTTTTAAATAGCTGATCTATCCTTTTTGAACTTAATAATTACAAAAACAAGGGCAATGCATAGGCACAAAATATGATTTAAGGTCTATTATTGGTCGAAAAATTGAACATCATATTTGTTTGTGTTATAATTTCAACGTTCGTTTTTACGAAACATGAGGGGACGCGTTTGCAATATTTTGTGAACAGAATAATAGAGAAAAGGGGAAACGTATGAAAAAAGTATTGAAAAAGGTTACCGCAATTATTATGTCAGCAGCTTTTGCAGTAAGCATGTTAACTGCATCAGGTGTTGAAACCAAGGCTGCAACAGCTCTTAACGTTAATCAGGAGTATAAGCTGACGCTTGGACCTGATCAGTTGACAGAGTACACATTTGTTACACAGCCTGATTGTACTACAAGTGTTACGGCTTGTATTGTTGGAGGAAGCAGTGACACTGGATTTGCATGGATGAAGATGACTGTTGATTATTGCAAATATGATTCAGTTTCTGTCTATAACGGAAAAGGCGCTGCATCAACAGGTACATTTGTATTTGCTCCCGGAAAGACTGCTACTCTTACTTTTAATAGTTTAAATGTATTTACTAAAAAACTATAGATATTGCATTTACTGTTAATTCTACTCCTGTCAGCAATCTTGAGAAGGAAGGCAATAATTCACCTAATTCCGCTACTAAGATAAAGCTTAATAAGACATATAACGGTGTTGTTTCATATGCTGATTCTGATACTGACTGGTATGTTTTTAAGGCACCCAAGACAGGTAAATACAAGTTTTATGGAGGCTTCTGGCATGATGGTGGGTACTATGCCAGTCCTCTGATGTATATTTGCAATTGAAAAACCATCTGTGTTTCTGTAATGTATTAGCGTCCAAACTACAACATTCAGAAATACCAGAGGTACCCACAGATGGTTTCTGCTAATACATTATGTAAAAAATTGCTCAATGTCAATCATGCTGTCGTAGAAGATGCAAACTTCTATCTTGATCGGGATGGTGTTACCCACCTCAGAATCCATGCGCGGACGGATAAATGGCATCAGGATGATTGTCCGTTCTGCCACAGACGCTGTCCTCGTTACGACCAGAGGATAGATCAGCCGCGCACTTGGAGAAGC
>NZ_FMYB01000056.1 GCF_900104155.1 Butyrivibrio sp. INlla16 | reverse complement strand
ACCGTTACCAAATCGCAACCGTGTAAAGTACGCTTAAGCCGCATGGCATGAGGACTTCAGCGTATTTAACTAACCACACTCATGCCAGAAGAGCCAAATTGTATTGGTAAGCTCCTTAGAATCGTTTCTCTGTGATATAATGGACATGGCATAGACCTCCCTTGGGATATAGGTTTCTCGACAATTCCATTATACCAAAGGACAAATGGTTTATGCCTTTTTAATTAGCTGAAGTATTGATTTTTCAAGGTTCTGCACACCTTTTTGGTGTGGGAAGTTTTAGTTATATAAAATTAAACACTTCCGTAATCAATGAATCATCGATTACGGAAGCAATAATAAACCTATAAATGAACCTAGTGAGTTCGACAATAAAGTTTATAATGACCGAAGTCTCTTTCAAGTAGAAATTTGTTCAAGTCATGATACCGTTTATCACTTGCATAAGCAGAACAATATTTTTCAAATAGATCAGCTATTATGATAAAGGCTGATTCCTGAACATCAATCGGAAGTTTACAAAGCCTCTTTTCATTAAGAATAATCTGCTTCATGACAGTATTATGATAAGAGCGATCCTTTGGCAAGTTAAGCTTTGAATACTCTTTAAGTACTAAATCCGTTACCCAAATGGTATCAATTGATTTCATTTTTTTCGAAGAAGAGTGGCTGATACTACTGGTTACTATTCTGTACGAGTACACATAATCGGAAATAGTAAAAATGCGTTTTGCTGAGTGATAAAGGAAAAACGCACATATGGTATCTTCAAACCACATATTCTTAGGGAAAATAATGTTTTTAAATAGAGAGCTTTTATAAACTTTTCCCCAGGCCATACCTATCAATTTGGATGAGGAATTGAGCTGCTCATTTTTTAAGTGGTTGAATTTTACTTGCCTGTCATCATATAAACGGTAGTAAGATCCTTCTACTATATCGGCATCGTTTTTTATTGCACAATCCAGAAGGTGCTGAATTGTGTTTGGCGGCATGGTATCATCTGAATCTACAAAAGTGATATAGGCGGCTTCAATATTACTAAGACCAATATTTCGAGCGGATGATAATCCACCATTTTCAGAATGAATTATTTCGATGTTTGGAATATCAGTATATTTATTTAAAATCTGTTTTGAATTATCTGTAGAACCATCATTTATAATTATTAGTTTCCATTTATAAGTTGTTTTCTGTGAGATTATTGAGTTAATACATTCTTCTAAATACTTTTCATTATTGTATGTTGGGACAATGATTTGCAGGTCATATTTTGGCTCGTTTATGACGTTATTTCCTAAACAAGTACTATCAGGCTTTGGATAGTATGAGTTTAATAGCGAATATGCATCTTCTACGTTGTTTTGCAAGACTTTTTTTGAAAACAAATAGCAAAGAAGATAGCGAGCTGTTTTATATATATTATAACAACGGGTTTTATGAAGTTTATTAGCCCAACTAATTAGCGTAACAGTGTTCATTAGTTCCTCCAACAAAAAAATGTAACTTATTTATATTATCATAATTATGAAGGCATTGCTACTGTTCATAAGAGGTTCATAAGAGTTCAAATATAGAAAATGAATGGAAATATGTGTAATATTACCAAAAAACATAATGCCTGTGAAAAAAATATGAGTAGTTTTTTCTTTAAATACTCTGATATAATACAAAAATTGGGATTGGAATTATGATTGTAATCTTCCTATGATGCTTGATAATTAGTATTTCATTTATTTGTAAGGAGAAGAGTATTTTGAATAAACCTTTTTTTAGTTTAATTCTTCCTATATATAATGTAGAAGCTTATTTACAAAGATGTGTGGATTCAATTATCAGCCAGAATTTTGATGATTATGAAATCATTTTGGTTGATGATGGATCAACAGATAGCTGTCCGGCATTATGTGATGAAATCTGCACTACAGATGAAAGGATAAGAGTTATTCACAAAAAAAACGGAGGATTGTCCAGTGCCAGAAATGCGGGAATTGAAGTCGCAAATGGGGAGTATGTATTTTATATTGATTCTGATGACTGGATTGAACCTAATGCATTATTGACTCTGCATAATACATTGGAGAATGGTTCATGTGACATACTGAAGTTTAATTTTAAATATATGCCTTCTGGAAAAGAAGAAAAGTCTTCAATTATGCCCGGAAAATATGATGCGAATGATATTCATAAATGGATAGTTAAGGAGTCACTGGTAAATACAGGCGAAGTTATTTGTTCTGCGTGGTCCCACGTATACAGATTGGAGTTTCTTAAAACGGAGGATATTGTATTTGTTTCAGAGCGAGAAATTGGTAGCGAAGATTATTTATATAATTTGGAAACATATCTAAAAGCCAAAAGTATGGTTGTGATTCCTGACATTATATATAATTATGATTTTCGTGAGGGTAGTCTGACACAGAAATATCGTGACAAATTATACGAGCAATACAAAAATCTCAATTCCGGGATGCATAATGTTGCCAAGAAATGTGGGGATTATGAAAATTTAAAGAATGCATTATATAGCTCATATATCGGAAAATGCTTTTATGTTGTTCTACGAAATGAGTGCAAAATTACTTCTACGCATACCAGAAATGATTCATTTCGAAAAATAAAAGAAATATTAAATCATAACGAGTTGAGAGAAGCACTGAAAGATTATAAAAGTTCCGACTTAAGCAGAAAAGAAAAAATAATGCTTTTTGTTTTGAAATACAAGATGAGATTGATTATATATTTGTGGATGTCACATAGCTTAAACAAGAAGAGTAGGTAAAAAATATGTTCCTTAAGATAAATAGTCGTACAGTTACAATACTAATTTCCGTACTGTTATTTCACCTATCTTATATTAAAGTTGAATTCACCAATAAGACCATCATACAAGTCCTGATTATTTTATGTTTACTCCTGTATTTGTTGTTTAATATCAGTACTTTGCTGGATAGGGAGTATTTGGGGATTAATTTTTTTATTGTATTATTTGGACTGTCGATGACATATTCAATGTTTGGCAATGAAGACATGATCTACAATATAGGTTCGGTTTGGAAAATAATATCTGTATTTCAGTTTGTTTTACCATTTTTGGTTATGGAGTGCATACAGAGAGCAGGCGAAGTGGTTCCTGTTATGAAGACGTTTTATATATGCGGTGTATCATATTGCGGATTGTCTATTGTTCATGCTTTTTTAACGGGAGCAAAACATATAGGTTTGATTGGAACATATTTGGTTGGAAATAAGTTCAATATTTCTTATTTGTTTATATTTGTGTTGATCTTATATATATACTTATGCACTATTAAAGAATTCCCTTCTATCGGAGCGATAGTTCATTTTGTCATTGCAGCTGCAGTGGCAGCATATACAGAATGTTCTACCGCATTGGTCGGATTAGCAATCATTGCGGCATTGTTCCTGTTTAGAGAAAAGACAGCATCTATACTTAAAAAATTCAGAGTTATGATGCTGGTCCTGGTTATTTCCGCATCGATATTGCTGATTTTTTCAAACGTTATTTATTGGGCTCCAATAAGATATATCATTGAAGAAGTCCTGCATGAGGATATGACACTTTCCGGAAGAATGACAGGATTTGAAGGAGTGTTCCCTGCTATTTTGTACAGGCCGATATGGGGCTCGGGATTTCAGAATAATTATGTTATGTCTATGATTTTTACCGGTGGAATGGCTGACTTGCAAAATGGACTGGCAGATATCCTGCTCTCATTTGGCATTGTGGGCGTTTTGATATTGCTGGGAATCTTGTATATGTCTTTGAAAAAGGCAGATAAAGTTCAGAGTAATGCGTTCATAATGATGGCCTATATGTATATAGTTCTGTCTGCTGCCGAAATTACACTTAATCTTAAATTTTTTGTAGTGGTGGCATTAATTGCATTTGCATGGGATAAGAATCTGAATATAGACAATTTTGAAATTATTGATACAGATAAACAGTGTACAGAGGATGACAATTTATGAAAATAGGAATTTTATCTATGCAAAAGGTAGTCAATTATGGTTCTGTTTTACAGGCATACTCTTTGCGTGAAATGATAAAAAATGTTTGTGGTGAAAAAGCAGAATTTCTTGATATAGAGGAAGAACCATCACTTGAGGCAATAATGCCTGTTCAGGATATGGATGATTATGATGATGAGTACTTCTGCGAAAATAAAATTATAGAGAAGATTAGAAAAATTATTATGTACAGGCTTCAGAAGTTGGTCTTTTTCAAAAAAATCCATAAGTTTTGGAAAGAGGATTTGGAAATAGCTGATAATGATAAATCTGATGGGCAATATGATTTAGTTTTTGTTGGTAGTGATGAAGTCTTTAAATGTACTACAAAAATAAGGAAACAGCTATACGGTGAAGTTAATAATGCTAAGTCCGTAGTTACATATGCTGCGTCATGTGGAAGTGCGGTTTTTAATGGTATACCAAGCAAAATTGTGCCTGATGTCAGAAAGTGCATGAGCAATTTCAAAAGAATGTCTGTACGTGATAAAGGAACAGAAGAGTATGTCTCCAGTCTGTATGACGGAGAGATAGTGCATAATCTGGATCCTGTTTTGGTCGGACCACTCTCTAAGCGCAAAAGGAATACGGTTTCATTAAAGAATTATATGATAGTTTATGCATATAACGATCGTATTCGTTCAAAAGAAGAGATTCTTGCAATAAAGAACTTTGCCCACGAGCATAAATTAAAAACGGTATGCTTTGGTGGGGTATTACAGTGGTGCGATTTATATATTCCCGCAGATCCTTTTACATTATTGGACTATTTTTATAATGCAGAATATATTGTTACGGATACTTTCCACGGAACGATTTTTTCGATTATTAATCACAAGAAGTTTGTATCTATTATCAGAAAGACTAATAAGAACAAAATGTCAAATCTACTGAGCGATTTAGGACTGGAAGAGAGAATGCTTTTTGATATAAATCAGCTGGAAGGTCAGTTAATAAAAGATATTGATTACACTAAGGTAGATTCCATTATTGATAAAGAGAGAGAAAAAAGCGAACTTTACATAAAAGAATGTATTGGACTGATTAGCTAAAGCGGAGCATTTTGATGAGTGAAATAATATTGGTTAACAATGAAAAAGATTGTTGTGGATGCGGTGCTTGCGCCAATGAATGTCCAAAACAAGCTATTTCCATGAAAGAAGATGACTGTGGCTTTCTGTTTCCGGAAATTGATCATGACAAATGCGTAGAGTGCGGAAAGTGCTTGCGTATTTGTGCCTATAAAAAAGATAAAATAGAAAAGCATGAACCATTAGAAGGATATGCAGCAATAAATAATGATACTGATATGGAAAGAAAAAGTGCATCTGGTGGAGTTTTTTCTGCACTTGCGCATGCTTTTATTAAAAGTGGTGGCTTTATTTCAGGTGCTATTGCCAAACAGGAAAATGGTTCATTTGTAATTGAACATATTGTTGGAAATGATAATGATTCATTGGAGAAAATGCAGGGGTCCAAATATGTTCAGTCAAATAGTTTTGTTGCCTTCCCGCGAATAAAGGAATTACTTAATAGTGGAGAACGGGTTCTATTTTGTGGAACACCATGTCAGGTTGATGCTGTAAAAACAATTACCGGAAATCCAAATAATCTCATTACAATTGACTTGATATGTCATGGAGTTTCCTCTCAAAAATTATTCAGAGATTTCATTTCCAGATTAGAAAGAGATTTGAAGTGCAGGCTGTTACATTTTTCATTTAGAGATAAAGCCGGCAAAGAGAAAGGGTTTAATGCAGCTGCATATTCTGAAAATACTAAATATGAAATACCGCATGCGCTGCTTTCATATTACAAATTGTTTTTGAACGGAATTATATATAGGGAAAATTGTTATTCTTGTCCATATGCATGTAAGGAGAGAGTATCGGATATTACAATAGGTGATTTCTGGGGAATAGAAGAGCAGCACAAAGAGGAAATTGATGCCGGAGAAATAGATTTAGGAAAATATTGGTCTTGCATATTAGAAAATACTGATAAAGGAAAAGAATTCTTAAAAGAATACAATGGATTATTACAACTGATTCCTTCAGATTATAAGAAAATTGCATTCAAAAACAAGCAACTCAGGGAACCAAGTATAATGCCGCAGAAAAGAAAGAAATACTTAGGATTATATTTAAAAGAAGGCTACAAAGCTGTTGAATCCGAGTTCCGCAAAAATATGGGTGGACCAATTAAGTTTTGGATAAAACGGAAAATATATATAAAAAGACATAATTTGGGAGAATAGAGATAATGAACGGAAATCGAACAAAGAATGCTTCCAGGAATATTCTGGTTGGATTGGTGATGAAAATCACTCAAATAATTTTGCCATTCATTACCAGAACGGCCATAATTTATATTTTAGGAATGAAATATCTGGGACTTTCAAGTCTGTTTACATCAATTTTGTCAGTTCTAAATATGGCAGAGTTAGGTGTTGGTAGTGCGATGGTCTTTAGTATGTATAAACCTATCGCCGAAGATGATCACTCTAAAGTATGCGCTTTAATGGCATTATATCGTCTATACTACCGAATAATCGGACTTGTAATAGCCGGTATAGGAATTGCCTTAATTCCCTTTATTCCGGCTCTTATAAAAGGAGATGTACCTCCGGATATCAATATATATGTATTATACCTGCTTAACTTAGGTGCTACAGTCCTTTCGTACTGGTTATTTGCATATAAGAACAGTATCCTTTCCGCACATCAAAGGGAGGATGTTGTAAGTAAAGTAAAGTTATATATGGCGTTGCTGCAAAATGTTATTCAGATATTACTGCTGCTTTTAACGCATAATTATTATACGTTCGTCATGACAATGTTAGGTATTCAGATACTTACAAATATTGTTACGGCTTATTATGCAAATAAACTGTTCCCGAACTACAAACCTATCGGAACAATGCCCAAAGATGAAATAAAAGAGATCAATGGACAGATTAGAGACTTATTTACATCAAAGTTTGGTAGTGTGGTTTTTTCTTCTGCAGACTCAATGGTCATATCCGCTTTTTTGGGATTAGAAATGGTTGGTATCTATCAGAATTACTATTATGTAGTTAATTCTCTTATAGGTATTATTCAGATTATTTTTACAGCTTGTATGGCAGGTATAGGTAATAGCATTATTACTGAAACACCTGAGAAAAACTTTAGAGACTTTAATAAATTTACTTTCATCATTGCGTGGATTTCCGGCTTTTGTACATGCTGTCTGGTGAGCATGTACCAACCCTTCATGGAATTATGGGCTAAAAAAGAAAATATGTTGTCATTTCTTTTTGTTATATATATAAGTGCGTTTTTCTTTATTTGGGAAGTCTATAGAGCGATTAATGTTTATAAGGATGCTGCAGGTCTGTGGCATACTGATAGATTTAGACCATTAACTACTGCATTGGCTAATTTATCATTGAACTTATTAATGGTGAATTTTTTCGGGATTTATGGTGTTATTCTATCGACTGTGCTTTCAGTACTTTTTGTAGGAGCACCTTGGCTGTTAAAAAATATTTTCTCAACACTATTTCCACATGACTATATGAGAAAATACATAATAAAAATATCAACGTATGCTGTTGTGACTGCAATATGCTCTTGCGTTGCTTATGTCATTTGTATAATGATTCCTATAAAAACAGGTTTGTTTATGACATTGGTAATCAGAGCGATAATCTGCACTATTATTTGTAACTTGCTGTTCTTCTTGGCTTATTTTAGAACAAACGAGTATAAGGATGCGCTCGGGTTAGTGAAAAAAATCTGCAAGAGGTAAGAAAATATGAAAATAATAAATGCCTTAAAAAAGAAAATTAGTGGCAGAATGTCATCCGAAGAATATAGTGCCTATTTGAGAGGGAAAGGTGCAACAATTGGAAAGACAACAGTATTTATCGATCCTAAGCAAACCCATGTTGATGAACAGGCTGCATTTTTGATTTCTATTGGTGACTATTGCACGATTACAGCAGGAGTAACGATTTTAGCGCATGATTACAGTTTTAGTGTATTGAACAACACCTATGGAATAATGCCACAAAATCACCGTCAGACAAAAATTGGTAATAATGTATTTGTTGGACGCGGAGCTACAATACTTATGGGGGCAGAAATAGGCGATAATTGTATCATTGGAGCAGGGGCTGTTGTAAGCGGCAAGGTTCCGGATAATACAGTATGGGCAGGGAACCCCGCTAAACAAATATCTACTCTTGATGCGTTTAAGGAAAAAAGAGCGAAATATTATGAAGATGGAGCAATAACCCTGGCTAAAGGCATAATTACCAGATTGGGTAGAAAACCCACATATGAAGAAATGGGTGCATATATTGGATTATTTGCTCCCAGGACTGAAGAATTTAGAAAATATTTTGAGGCTCTTTCAAAAAGATATGAGACTGTAGCTGATAACGTATGGAACATGGAAAAAAAGTACATTGATCTCGATGATTTTTTAGAGAAAAATCATTTGGTTTAGATTAAAGTAATCAGGAAAAACAATGATTGAAAAAATAGAACTATTTAAAGACAAAACTGAATGCTGTGCATGTGGAGCTTGCGAAAATATATGCTCTCAAAATGCTATAGAAATGAGAGAGGATGAAGTTGGCTTTTTGTATCCTTACATAAATAAAGATAAGTGTATTTCTTGTGGTGCTTGCATGAGGGTTTGCGGATATAAAAAAGCAAATGAAGATAATGATAAGAGTGATAAATATGTAATTGCATTTTCGTCTAAAGATGACATCGTTATTTCCAGATCTGCTTCGGGGGGAGCATTTGCAGAAATTGCAAAGGAAGTATTAAATGAAAGCGGTGTTGTTTACGGTGCTGTTTCTGATGATCGTAGTAATGGTTGGACAGTACATCATTCCAGAATTGATAAAGTGGATGATCTAAAGATGATGCAGGGCTCTAAATATGTTCAAAGTGACATGGGAAACATATACAAACAAGTCAGGAAAGATCTAGATGATGGACAGAAGGTTTTGTTTTCCGGGACACCATGTCAAGTAGACGGGTTGAATAACTACTTAATGAAAAAATACGATAACCTATTAACTGTTGATATTATATGCCATGGCGTACCTAATCAAAGAATGTACAAAGATTTTTTGAGTTATCGTGAAAATCATATTGATGGCACTATTGAGAGATTTGTTTTCAGGGATAAAAGCAAGGGGCAGGGTATGATATCCAGGATGGATATTAAGACCAATAATTCAAAAAGTAGGTCCATAATTAAAAAAGGAGAATTATATAGCTATTTCTATTTATTTCTCAAGCAGCATATATATAGAATCAATTGCTATTCATGTCCATATGCTAAACAGACAAGATATTCAGACATCACAATAGGTGACTTTTGGGGATTTAGTTCCTTATATCCCAACATGGCTGCTTCTGTAGAGCTTACTGATTCAAAAGGCGTTTCTTGCGTTATAGTTAACTCTGAGAAAGGTATGAGGGCTGTTGATAACATAAAGCAGCACTGCAATTGTATGGAGTCGACTTTTGAAATGGCATCAAAATATAATGGACAACTAAAGTATCCAAGTAGATTAACCGGAGTTCGCCAAAACATCATAGATGTTTACGCAGATAAGGGATATGCGGGGATAGAACATTTTTATCATACTCATTTTTGGAAAGATAGAATAAAGTACTTTATTTCTTCGCTGATTCCAATGAAAGTAAAGAAGAAGGCAAAAAGTCTTTTGGGATGATAATTCATAAAAAGATTGAAGGGAATAATCAATGAAAAAAGTTTTGATTGTGATGGCATCACTTTATAACGGTGGGGCAGAAAGAAGCTTAGTTAATTTACTTAATGAACTTCCTGAAGATAAATATGAAATAGATATTCTTCTTTTTAAGCGTGCCGGTTTATTTTTGAATCAGGTGCCGGAAGCTTATCAGGTTATAGATACACCTGGTGTAATAAGAAGATTATATGGTTCGCTAGATGAGGCAGGTGCTTTGTTGCCGTTTAAACTTATTACAAATGGGATTTCAAAAGTGTTTACGAGTAATGACCGTGAAAAACGAGCTTTCAGATGGAAGTATTTTTACGGCCCATGCATAAAAAAACTTGATAAAGAATATGATGTTGCGCTTGCATATATTTCAGGCGAGATACTTTATTTCCTTGATGAAAAAGTCAATGCACGCAAAAAAATAGTTTGGATTCATAACGACTATAGAGCGGCTAATCATCCAAGAAAATATGACTATGATCATTTAAAGAATATGGATGCAATTGTTACTATATCTGACTCTTGCGCTGATATTTTGCTGGATGAATTCCCGGAATTTAAAGACAAGATACATATGATTGAGAACATAACTTCTTCAGCTGTGATAAAGAATAGAGCGAACGAGTTTATTCCGGAAGAATTTGATAAGAATACAAATGTAGTATTATCTATTGGCCGATTAAGTGAACAAAAGGGATTTGATATGGCTATAGAAGCATCGGCCATTATGAAGAAGAACAATATTGATTTTAAGTGGTATGTTATTGGAACAGGCGAACTGGAAGAGAGCCTTAAGCAGCAAATTAAGAGAATGGATGTAGAAGATAGATTTATCCTATTAGGTGCCAGAGAGAACCCATATCCATATATTCATAATGCAAGTGTCTTTGTACAACCTTCCCGATATGAAGGAAAGTCAGTTGTCTTGGATGAAGCTAAAATACTTGGAGCAGCGATTGTTGCTACTAATTATCCGACGGTTTCTGATCAGATGGTTGATGGACAAGAGGGTATTGTAGTACCAATGAGTGCTGAAGGAATAGCAGAAGGTATTACAAGATTGATCAAAGAAGATAAATTAAGAGATTCACTCAAAGACTTTTTATCCAAACAAGAGTATGGAAATCAAGATGAAATAGAAAAATACATGAATCTGATGGATTAAATTTATTAAGGGCACATAACTAAAATATGTGCCCTCTTTCTTAATATATTTGATTCAATTCAGATGTGTTACAAAGATCATATTCAGAATTGGGTACAGTAGTTCCCCAGATTGATTTGAGATAGGTTTGACAACTAAATCCTCTTGAAGAATAGAGCTGAGAAATAGTATTTTGACCTTGAGCATCTTTTGTATCAATTCCGCCTGAAGCAGTTAACAAATCTACAGAATTTTCACTTACCCAAATATCATATGAAGCAGCATAGTATAAATAATCCGCTTTATCAAGATCTACTGGAGACCCCCAAAAATGCAGGCAGTTTCCTTCTAATTCATCTTTAGTAAGATCAACCCTTGCATAATCATCATAATACGTTACGTTCTTACATTTTTCAGATACAGTAGTTGTCCATGGAAGGGTATAGATATAAATTCCTCTTGGATAAGGTTGTGAATCCAATAATATCCATCTTTTTCTGGATTTTGAATATGCATACATTTTCATTTTTCCGATGTAAACAGAAAAATTATCCGGTAAAACAGCGCCGGTTGTCTCTTCAACGGCACCGAAATTAAGAATTTTCTTGGCGTCCGGTGAAGAAGTATCTCCGACTATATGACCATTATCTCTCCAAGCTTCAATCATTACATCCGAAAGAGATTCAGAGGGTAAATTCATTGAACAGTATATGGGATCATCTAGTTTTGACACGGGAATTGAACCATCATTTTGGTCTAATTTCCCTACTCGAAAATCATTCCATACTAAAATGGAATTGGAAGAATAGTCATTAGTATCTGCAGATAAAATTTGTTCGCGAGAAAGTGTTTGAGTAATGGGCTTTGTTTTATAATTGTGATAAGCAATAAAAATAATAGGTATAATTAGAATTGGCAGTACATATTTTAAATGTTTCATAATTTTATTCCATGTTAATTGTTTCTGTGCTATTATCCGCTGTTAATCTTAAACAGAGGATTATATCAAAAAACAAGAATGCATACATATTTGCGGTTGATAAAGTTGATAAAAGGTAAGACAAAGGCAACAGCGCTAATAATATAAAATTATTTTTGCTTAAGACTTTTCTGCGCTTGAAATAAATATAAATTATCGACATGAATAAAAACATGTGTGCAATGAAACCTAATATTCCCTCGGAAATCAGAACTTCTACTATTCCCATGTCGTAAGTATGATACGGAACCCATGTCCCCCAGCCATTATAGTACACATCTCCATTTTGAAGAGCGCCACTTCCTAAACCGAATACAGGATTTTTGCCAAAAGCATATTCTATACCGGTAAATTGGAAGGTTCTGGATGTAACCCCATGCTTATTATCGCCGTAACCGGAAACTCCTTCCGGAGCATTTTCATTTATCTGAAAATCAAATCCAAACTCATTAAGGACTGCTTTAGCACTTCCTGAATAAAAGTAATAAGTGTACTTATTACCGATTGAAACGATGAAAATGATTGATGCTAATGAAAAGGCAACAATGAACGTATTTTTTAGGGATGTTAAAAAACCATCCTTTGTAATTAGTTTTAAGAATAAATATATAATTGTTATAAAAACAAAGAAGATAGCATCAGCTCTTGATCCGGAATGAACTGTTGCTAAGGCATCCAACACAATTATTGCAAGATATCTTCTTTTCTTTTCGGTATTGTACAAATAGAGAATTAGCGGAAGAATAAGAATACACATATTACCATATAGTACAGGGAGGCCCAGAGTAGTTGTTGCTCTCAGTAGACCTAATCGTACATAATAGTCATTATGCATTTCCCTACTAATGGTATATAAAGAATCAAAAGGCCTGAAAAAAGAAAAACTTTCAAAAATGCCCACAACAAAAAGAACAGATGCTGAAAGCACTACGGATTTAATGACAGAATGCATTTCTTTCTGCGACGGGTTTAGCAAATAGATTGCAAATAGTAACAATAACTGTTCAAATAAAAGGCTAAAAATAGTCTTTATAGCTTCAGAATATGTTCCAATATAATACATGTTTGCAATTACTCTAGAAATAAAATACCCACTCAGCAGTATAATTGCACGATTTGAAAAGAATTTAGATATAGAGTGTTTCTGTAAAGAAATGCCATTGCGTTTATTTACCAGGGTGTAGATATAAAAAACTATAAACATTAACCTCGTTGCTGAAATGACAGGAAAAGCGTTTGATATATCAAAACCATAATATTTTGGCAAAAATAAAAGGCAGGGAAAAAAAAGGTTCATATATTTTTTCTTATAAAAAAAATATATGTTAGCAAGAAATAATAATGTTGAAAATATAAATAAAAACATGATAATACTCCATGAAAAACTCTAACTTTATAATACATACAATGCACTAGACTAATAATAGCAATAAAAGAGAGAATAGACAATTATAGAGAATAGAGAGCAATAATTGTAATAACTTTTATTGCATATGGGATTTGTACTATCTGTATGAATAGTATTCAATTTTCTTAATAAATTTTACAGATTGAATATTTAATATTTATTGCATAATTAGTATAATTGTGACAATGTGCTGATATAAAAATGTAAAAATACATGGAATTGAGAGGCTTTGACAAAACATGCAGTACTTAGTTTTATATTTGATCTTATTTATTCTTTGTCTTGTGGGGATGAAATTTGAAAAGGTAAAGGATGAGAATATCATAGATATTCAGAGACGTGTAAATGTTCTTAGAGGGGTGTTTGCGATATTCATAATATATACACATTGCACCTTGGCATATGACAATCTTCCTGCAATTCTGGTCCCATTAAGAAAAGTGAGCACTTTTGGAGTGGGATTCTTTTTCGCTCTTTCAGGATATGGCTTAGCATATTCATGTGGAACTAAAATAAATTATATTTCGGGTTTTCTGCAGAGAAAAATGCCTAAAATAATAATAACTGCTGTTATTTCCCGAGTAGTTACCGAGTTAGTATTATGGGCGATAAATGGAGAAAAGCTTTCATTAGTTGATTTGTTCAGATATATGAACTGGTATGTATACGCAATGATAATCCTTTATATATTGTTTTTTGTTGTATACAGATTTATTGAAAAGAAAACTGCTCGAATAATTGGTATTTGGACTTTGGTTATAATTTTCACTTCTTTGGCGTTGGTACTGACGTATATGAAAACTCCGGGTATTGGGAGAAGCTATTTTATCAGTGAGTGGGCGTTTCCTTTTGGTGTCACACTTTATGAGTGTAAAGATGAAATAGAACAAGTTTTAAAAAAGTACAAGATGCTGATTTTTGCAGTAATGTTTATTTTGCTTGGGGTGACTTTTGTTGTGTCATTGAAAGCAAAAGATGTAAGTGTAATGGATATGGTTTCTCATAACTGTATGCTAATACCATTCTATTACTTTGTTATGGTTATATGTAAATACTTTAACTTTAATAATGCTGCATTGAGATTTTTGAATAAAATATCATTTGAAATATATTTATATCAGTTTATGATGTTTGATATTCTGAAAAAGTATCTTAAAACTATTGATGTCAGATACTTTATTCTTTCTGTTATATTTACAGTAATAGTAGCGTGGATTATTAATTCTATACAAACTGCTATTACAAAAACGATGCTTAAGCGAGGAGAGAAATGATAAGAGTTTTGCAAGTGGTAAATAATATGCATAGAGCCGGGTTGGAGACTATGCTGATGAATTATTACCGACATATTGACAGATCAGAAATACAATTTGACTTTTTGACACACCGTCCGGAGAAGGATGATTATGATGATGAGATTCTAATTATTACGCTTAAGCCGCATGGCATGAGGACTTCAGCGTATTTAACTAACCACACTCATGCCAGAAGAGCCTTTTTTATTTATGAAAAAATTCTTTAAGGAACATCCTGAATATAAGATTATGCATTCCCATATAGATCCGATGAGTTACTTGCCATTAAAGGCCGGTATGAAGAATGGAGTTCCTATAAGAATAGCACATAGCCATAATACATCTATAGATAAGGATATGAAATATTGGTTAAAGATGTATTATCGAGAGAGAATAACAGGTGTTGCTACCGATTTTTTGGCTTGTGGGGATGAAGCCGGGAAGTTTTTGTTTAAGGGAAAAGATTTTAAAGTTATTCCCAATGCAATAGATAAGTCGGCATTTATTTTTGATAACGAAGTAAGAAAAGAAAAAAGAAAAATGTTGGGAATTACCGACGAAGTTGTTTTTGGCCATATTGGACGATTGTCATATCAGAAAAATCATAGATTTTTGATAGAGATTTTCTCCGAAATCACAAAGCTGATGAATAATGTAATCCTTCTTGTGATTGGGGTTGGAGAAAAAGAGCAGGAAATAAAACAGCTGGTTCATGAAAAAGGACTTGATGCAAGAGTTAAGTTTTTGGGCAAAAGAACAGATGTAAATGAATTATATCAAGCGATGGATGCCTTTGTTATGCCGTCTTTTTTCGAGGGGGTTCCTGTTGTTGGGGTAGAGGCGCAGTTTTCTAAATTGCCATGTTTCTTTTCTGACAGAGTACCCAAGGAAGTAGCATTTTGTGAAAACACATATTTTATTCCGCTGGATGCAGCTGCTGATGAATGGGCAAAAATCATTACCGAAAAAATGAATTTGACGTCGAGAGAGAATAACGTGATTCAGGATAATAAATATGATATAGAGGAGTCATATATTACTCTTCAGAATTATTATCTTGACTTGGCGCAAAGATTATAATGAGGTTTTAGTTAATGAAAAAAGTTTTAGTTATTACAAGGCATGCTATTGCTAACTATGGGTCAATTCTGCAAGCTATAGCCACGCAAAGGGCTGTTGAAGGCTTGGGATTTGAATGCAAAATTATAGATTATATACGAAATGATGAATTCAAAAGTAATGGACTTATTACTGCAGGCAAACAAAAAACATATGTAAAAAAGTTTCCTCCTATGCTGGCGGCATATTACCTTGCCAGGTTAAGCGAGGATAAATCTGCATGCAATAAATTCGAAAGGATGAGACAAAAATGGTTACCCATGACAGAGCTTTATCATGATTTGAGTAATCCTCCCGAAGCTGATATTTATATGACAGGTAGTGATCAGGTATGGGGACCATTGATGAATTTCCAGTATGACTGGAATTACTTTTTGGATTTTGTAAAAGGTTCTAAGAAGAAAGTCGCGTATGCTGCTTCTTTTGGAAAAATGAAAATAGAGGAAAGAGATCTTGCAAAAATGCTTCAATGTTTTAAGGAATATGACAGCATCACGGTAAGAGAGAATCAGGCAGTAAGCTTTTTGAATGATAATAATATTCCTTCTACACAGGTATTGGATCCTACACTTTTATTCACCGGTGATGAATGGAGAACAATGCTTTCTGCTAAAGAAAGAGAAGATAAAGGAAAATATGTTCTTGTTTATCAAATTCATAAGAATGAAAGGCTGAGTTCATATGCTGCAAAATTCGCTCAAAGAGTGGGATTGCCACTTAAAAGATTGGCGGTTATGAGACACCAAAAATCATGGGGCGGAGACTTCATTGAAACGCCGGATATACAGGAATTTTTGGAGTATTTTGATAATGCAGCTTATGTGGTAACAGATTCATTTCATGGAACTGCATTTTCAATCAATTTAAATACGCCATTTGTCACACTAATGCCTGAGACAGGTACAAGTGCCAGAAATATAAGTTTGCTTGAATTAACAAAATTGACAAGCTTGATTGCCAGAGATGAAAATGACTTTAGTGTATTGGAATCAGATATCGATTTCACAGAAGCTAATCATACTTTGGAAAAAGAAAGAATAAAATCTAAAGAAGAATTGCTTAGGATTTTAAGCAACTAAAAAACGACTACAGAGATGCCGCGGTTGCAGTCTCTGTAGTCGTTTTTTTTCTTTTACCAAGTCTTTACTTTTACTTTTTTGCTCCAGTTAGAGTTAGCTGTTTTATTATCTTTTTTGTTGATTGTTCTAATTCTGACATAATATGTTTTGCCTGATTTGAGCTTACTGATAACCTTATTTGTTTTTGTATATTTGTTAATACTTACAGAATCCACATTTTTTTTGAAAGACTTGTCAGTGCTATACTGGATTTCATATCCACTTACATTTGATGACTGTTTTTTCCATCTAAGGATAATTGATTTGTATCCACCGATAGCGAGTGTGATATTTGTTGTAGGTGGTGTGGGTATTGCGGCTTCTTTTACTTCTTCTGCTCCATTACTTGCAGGAGACTGATTTTCTGTTACCGGATCTACATTATTGTTTTCAGGTGTGTTTTCTTTTTCTTCTGTCAAGCCGGGATTACTATTATCGGGGGTAGTATCCTCATTATTATTTATTTGAGTTTCGGTGTTTTCGGTTTCGTTAGTGTTTGTATTCGAAACTTCCGAAGTCTGACTGGGAGCTACTGCCTCTTCATTGTTATTTGAATCTGTAACTTCGGGTACAGATACTTCAGGTGTAGATACTTCAGGTGTAGATGCTTCAGGGGTTGTTACTTCAGGTGAACTGGTCATGTTTCCTGAATACATCTGATTGAGTACTGAACTGTTACATTTTGTATATTCGCTATTGGGTATAGTATTGCCCCAAATTGATTTGGAAGTTGTAGTACAACTATATCCTCTTGTGGAATATAACTGGGTTAATGTGTTTTTGCCGGCTGCATCTTTTGTATCTATTCCGCCGGTAGCTGTTAATGTACCTACAGCATTACTACTTACCCAAACGTCATAGCAGGCAGCGTAATAAAGATAATCATCTTTTTCAATTGGAACAGATTTGCCCCAAAAATGGAGGCAGTTACCTTGAAGCTGTTCTCTGGTCAGGTTAACTTTTGCATAACTTCCGTGATATGATACATCTGTACATTTTGTTGCTACGGTTGTTGTCCAGGGTAAAGTATAAATATAAATACCGCAGGGGTATGGCTGTGAATCAATTAAAAGCCACTTGTTTTGAGAGGACGAAAATGCAAACATCTTCATTTTTCCAATATATACTGAAAAGTTTTCAGGAAGAGTTGTATTAGTGGTGTCTTCAATTGCTCCAAAATTAAGAAGCTTTGATGCTGAGTCGGGAATAGTACCTACGATGTGTCCATTATCTCTCCATGCTGCAATCATCATATCTGAAACAGATTCAGAAGGAAGATTCATGGAACAGTAAACTGGATCATTTAGCATGGATACCGGAATGTTGCCATCGTGAACACCTAGTTTTGATTTTCTATAAGAATCCCATCGAATAGTTGTATCAGATGAATATGACTCAGAAGTTGTACTCAGCATACCGTTTCTATCAAGAGTTATTGAGGAATTATCGGAATTTGTTGCATATGCTGTTGCAGGAAATGCGGAGAAAAGAATAAATGCTGCAATAATAGTTGAAAATGTTCTGAAGATGATTTTGTTCATAAGACCCTCACTTTTCTTTTGAGCAATAATAAAATTAACCTACGAAAACAATGATAAAAGAAAATATGATTATTATCAAAGCATATTTGATAAAACATTTCCAAAAAAAAAATTATTCTATTTAAATAAATGATAAAGATAATAAAAAAACCAAAATGTATGTTATACATTTTGGCCCATAGGGTAGAGTATTATTTGGTGATTATTGCTGAAAAAAATGCTGATATAAAACTATAGCAAGTTTTAATAAAAGATAAACCCAGAAAGATATGAGGTCTTTCTGGGTTTTGACATTTATTTTTTGGTTTTAATATATTGTTGCTTACTCCACTTTGAGTATACAGTCTTACTACCAATCTTTTTATAGGAACGGACACGTATAAAATAAAAAGTATTTGGTATTAACGTTGAAATGACTGTTGAACTACGTTTTTTCCCTTTTATACGTACTTTTTTTGCTTTTTTGCTTATCTTTTGTTTTGTACTGTATTGGACTTCGTAACCGGAAATGGACTGTGAGCTCTTTTGCCATTTGACGTCTATTGATTTATTTTTTGCTGATAAAAGTTTTATTTTAGGTGCACGAAGCTTGTAATAGGTCTTATTATTTTCGTCTGTACTTGCATCCCGGTTATTTGATTCTACCGAAGGCGTTGTCACTACATCTGTGGAAGATTCTGCGGACGATTCTGTGGCAGCTGATTGTTCAGTAAATGATTCGCCTGGAATCTCTATTTCAGATGATGTTTTTTTATCAGTTGTTTTCTCATCATTTGATTTGTCAGCAGCTTTGTCGGGAGTTTTACTGGTGCCTTCTTTGTTTGAAGGTGTTGTTTCAGTGTCTGTTTTCTGAGAACTTTTCTTATCATTCTCACTTTTTTGAGAATTGCTCTTCTTTCCGTTTGACTTATTGGCATTAGATGACTTGTTTGTGCTTTCGGATTTGGAAGAAGTATTTGAATCTGAATAAGCAGAGTCGGATGAATACAATAAGTTTAGCATTTGTGAATTACACTTTTGATATTCATCGTTCGGAATATTTGTTCCCCAAACGGTTTTTTTGTATGTTGCGCCACTATACCCACGTGAAGAATAAAGTTGGGTCAAGGTGTTTCTGCCGGTAGAATCTTTAGTGTCAATACCCCCAGATGCGGTTAAAGTTCCTACAGCATTTCCACTTATCCATACATCGTAACATGCAGCATAGTATAGATAATCGTCTTTGAGCAGAGGAACAGATCTGCCCCAAAAGTGTAGACAATTTCCCTGGAGATCCTTTTTAGTCAGTTCAACCTTTGCATAGTTGTCGTAATAGGTTACATCCTTGCATTTTGTTGCTGTAGTAGTTGTCCACGGAAGAGTATAGATGTATATACCTGTTGGATAAGGCTGAGAGTCTATGGTGATCCACCTTTTTTGGGAGATTGAGTAAGCGAACATTTTCATTTTTCCGAGGTAGACAGTAAATTGATCGGGGAGAGTGGTTTTAGTGGTTTCTTCTATAGCACCGAAGTTGAGTAAGTATTCAGCTGATGATGGAATATCATCATGGATGATGTGTCCGTAATCACGCCAGGCGCGAATCATTTCGTCGGAAACAGATTCTGAAGGAGTATTCATTGAACAATAGACAGGATCATTGGCTAATTCCTCCGGTATTTCGACATCTTTGCTGCTGTTTAGGGTATTACTGGCGTAAGAGTGTAGGGGGTGCCACATTAAAGAAACCAGAATGATAGGCGTAATAAAAATAGATAGTGACCTTAAATATAATCTCTTAACCATTAGTAGGTAGTCCTCCATGTAAGTAAAAATAGATTACGAAAAAATATTGACACTGCATTTATATTACCTAGTGTATAAAAACAACTATGTAACAATATTGTAACATTTTTAACATGGAATTGTAAAATAATCAAATTATACAAAAAACCTATCTGAAAAAGAAGATTCTCTATGAAAATATCAGTATACAATCCTTTTTTTTGATGATATAATTTCATAGATTTTGTGTGAATTTGTGTTTTTTATTCAATTTAGTCACAGTTGGGAAGGAATAATAATGTATAAAAATGAAATAGAGATTGATATTTTTAGATGTATAAATGCGCTTAAAAAAAATATTAAGTTCATAGCAATAATAACAGTGTTGTTTT
Source organism: Butyrivibrio sp. INlla16 (assembly GCF_900104155.1). Taxonomy (GTDB): domain Bacteria; phylum Bacillota; class Clostridia; order Lachnospirales; family Lachnospiraceae; genus Butyrivibrio. Next base: position 216 of record NZ_FMYB01000056.1, on the reverse strand, counting down.
TCTTAGTAGGATTAGGTGTTACCTTGGATAAGGGAAATGATACCTTTGGAGCTAAAGCTACAGTATATGCATCAGCGGTGAATTCTTATTCAGATGCGGCAAATGCTGTAACTGCCATGAATGCATATATGGATGTGGCAAAGTCCTATAAGGTATGTCAAAGAGCAGCACTTATTCTTGGAAGAAGTGATGTGGAGACATCCGATATACAGAACA
>NZ_FMYB01000055.1 GCF_900104155.1 Butyrivibrio sp. INlla16 | reverse complement strand
GCAGCCCACAGCTATACCCAGGGCAATCCCAGACTCATCGACAACCTGATGACCGATGCCTTCGCCATCGGCTCACAGCGTAAATGCAAGGTCATCGATGCCGATATCATCCGTGATGCCGTTGAGAACCAGGCTCTGGATTGATGAAATTTTCAATGTACAAGGCTGTGACTGTTTAGTCATGGCCTTATTTCAAAAAGCATTCTGAATGCTCTCTGGAATAAAGCTATGACAGTGTGCGGTGTTCCCGCCAATATCCTGCGGTCAGGAATTATACCGCACGGTCAGGGAGTGGAAACTGCCGAAAACAATCAGCCGTTACCGCCTCCCACAATGTGCCGCCGGACAGTAAAGATCTACGCTGTCCACAAAGCCGGTGTGGGTGATTAGGGATTCCCTTTCCTCCCTTTTTCTTTCACAAGCTTATAGTCCCTATCATATATTTCGTTAAATAGCTTGACCTTGTCCTTGAGAACTCCAGCAAGCTTGGCTACCACTATCGTTAGCTCATATCTCTACCGGAGAAGTTCATCCATCACGTTATCAATAAACCATATGACGGAATCATAATTCTCCGCTCTGCCCATTACTCCGTAAAATAGCAGATTTTTATAATCCAGATTCCTCTTCACCATGGTATACCGCTCAAAGTAATTGGTTCCCTCAAATAACTTATCCTTCGAGATTTCATCGTTAATTAGTATATCTCTGTCCTTTTCATAAAGAACAAACCACAAGACCCGCATTTTTTATAGCTCTTATCTCTGTCTTCTTAAGGATTTCATACAGCCTCTTCCATCGGTTCGTCTTGAAGGTCTCATATTTTCGCTAATATACCAGATATGTGACATCTTCCTCGACCATGACGCACTTCGCATTCAGTAACAGTGTCTTTATTTCAAGCATAATAAGCGTGAAGTCGCTTACAATTCTTCTGCTATGTATCAGTTAGTAACAGCATTCTTCTTTGCAATAACATTACATTTTGCGCATTCTATCATACCCCTAGCAAGGCTGTCGCACCTAGCCGGATTATCATTTGTACAGATACAAGTTTTTATATCATAATATCTTCCGTCTATTGACCAATCCACCCTATATGGGCCGCTATTGGAGACAAGCTTATAGTTGCTATTTGGAAGCCCACTATAATAATATGACTTGGTTCCATGATGTGGCACCTTCAGTATATTGTAAGAATTTCCATATCTCCCATTAATGTGCTTAAGTATTCTGGGTGTAATGTCTCCTAATGCAAGTAACTCATCATCTATCTTTATTACCACACTGCACTCATTCATATTTCTGATTTTAGTACTGCTCATAGCGTCAAGATTCTCTAGTTTAGGAACATTACCAATAAAGTCATCGAGCCGTTGATAAGCGTTATCAAGCTGACCATACAAGTAATTTACCAAGTCCTGACTTATTTCAAACTGCTCCTCACCTGAATACATCATATAAACTTCCGCGAGAGCATCAGCATAGCCCTCGATTACTACTCTGGCACGCTCTATCAGTTCAGGATCGTTCTCATCCGTAGGAAGTTCTTCAAATAAAGGCATGAACAGCTTCCCTTTATAATCCTTATCCGGCCATATGACATCCACATCATAGTTTCCCAGCCTAAAGCTATCCGTATATCCTACGCATTCGATATCTGTAATTCTATGTACCATATCCTTTATATCAACAAAAAATGCATGCAAAGTATCAAGCCTGTATGGTTTCCCTATCAGTTTCAGATATGCATAGTATTTTACTGTATCTCTAAAAAAAATATCCGTGTCATATACACCTTTATCTCTGTAAATATATCTTGGCAAATATATCTTTTTGAATTTAAAGTCTTTACACCAGTTATGTATCTCGGAAATACCGTTGTAATGATCAACATCAAAATGTGTGATTAAGATTCTTCTCATCATAATATAATATTGATTCCCCGAAGTTTACTTTAAACATTTTGAATTTCATAGCCTTCTCCCGTTTAATCAAAAGGACCAGTCACTTGTACTGATCCTGCTAATCTTGTTTAACCCAATAACCATATTTTTCATGCCAAAGTATAATCATTTTGTCAGCATCAAATTGATTTTTTGCCAATGTCTTTTCACTTGATTTCTTATATTGCTTTTCAGATAAACACTGTCACTCATAATATCATGTGCCTTGTAAGCATATGAAATAAAGTTCCCATGCCAAATATAGTACTATCACATAATAAATATTTCATTATTGCTACGCCGCTATAGAGTTAACGAATCCTCTCTTTTTTAATGCTTCTTTAGCTTTATATGGATCCGAAACATATTTCAAATACATTTCTATGTTTTCCTTTGACAATTCATCATCTCCAATATGATTGTATAGTATCCCCAATGCCAAAAACAATCCTATCCTTTCCGGCTCATTCTTCAATATTGCTTCAATAAAAATTATTAAGTCTTGAATATTATATTCAACCTTTAGTGCTCTCTTATAATTTGAACATATCGTTTCTAACGATCTATTTTCGTATCTCCTGCTTCCTCCTTGTATGCTATTATACGATAGCATACAATTGACATCAATGCTACTATATGATAGCATCAAAATAAGGGAGGGTCATTTTATTTTCATAATAACAGGGCAAAAGGGAGGTGACTAAGATGCCGGATGTGTTACCGCCGCCTGCCGATAAATGGATTGTCCAAAGCGAACTGATACGCATAAAGCTTATTCTGGACAATCCGCAAAACGTGACATTTGCAGGTGAGCGCAACAAGAATATGGAGTTTTTGGCTGAATTGGGGATAACTCCAGAAGGATGTTTTACTTATTTACGACAGATGTCTTATAAAAATTATCTCAGTGGACCAACAAACGATAGGGATACTGACGATAAAGCTTGTATTTGGGAATTTGGACTTGTAATTGAATGTACAAATGTGTATGTAAAAATAAAGCACTTAAGTGATGAAGGGCTACTAATCTTATCTTTTCATAAGGCCGAGAAACCCTTTATCTTTAGATTTAGTTAATACAGTAGTTGATTATAATTGAGGGATTTGATTATGAAAGGTACGGAAGGATCTTGCAGTCACAAGAACTTCGATATTATAAAAAGAGAAGAAACCTATCCCGTTCGTGGAGAGGATACGACTATCATTGCTAATGTTAAAGTATGTAGGGATTGTGGTAAAGAAGTGTTTGATTACACTTTGGACAGCGATAATCTAAAAAGAGCTTTTTTTCAATACAAAAAGAAGCATTCCCTACTTAACTCTAATGATATTGTAATGCTTAGAAAAAAATACAATATTAGCCAGCGAACATTGGCCAAGCTTATAGGTTGTTCTCAGGCAACTATAGTTAGATATGAAAAGGGCGACATCCAGAACAACACGCATAATAGCGTTATGCGGATGCTTCAATATACTGAGAATTTCAAAGAACTTGCTGAATTAAAAGAAGATGAGCTGGATTCTAATGAAATCAAGAATATTAAGGAGGCTCTGGTAAATCAAATCCGGGATAACACCATGAATTATTGGCCCATGGACACCCCGGGCGAGTTTCATACCACTAAAGCAGACCAATATAGCGGTTTCATAGAGTTTGATTTCAATAAGTTTTCGTTAATGGTTCAATACTTTGCCGAAAACGTCAAGGAATTATATAAAACCAAGCTCCTAAAGCTGTTATGGTTTACCGATATGTACTATTTCAAAGAATATACTGTTTCTATGTCCGGATCACGTTATCTTCACCAGCATTATGGTCCGGTCCCCCAGCAATATAGTCTCTTACTGGGTATGATGGAACGTTCTGGAATAATCCGCATAGATGAGACTATCACCCCATATGGATATGGGGAAATCATTACAACCACGAAATCCTCAAAAGGACAATTCAGCGAAGACGAAACAGAGATTCTTTCTTCAGTACTCAAAAAATATGGAAATATGAGTGCTACAAAAATATCAGATTTATCTCACAAACAAAAGGGATATATCGAAACTTCTGATATGGAGTGCATATCTTATTTATATGCTATGGATCTTAAATAAGCTAAAAAGAAGGCTAGTGATGTTTCTGGTTTTTCCAGAAAAGGGTCACTAGCTTCTTTTTATATCTTAGTAACAGAATTATAAAGAATAAAATCTCTCATTCTATTACGTCATTTATTATGACATTTTGTAAGTCCTATTTTATGACGTAATGGCCGAATCGATTAGATCCAACATGTTCAATCTTGCCTTCGTCCATCAGACGTTTCAAGGCCCTCTGAACAGTTCTCTGAGAAGAACCTACCATCTCAGCAAGCCCTGCAGCTGATTGATTACCATCTACCTTCAACAAATCCAGCAATTTTTCATCTAATGTTTTTGCTTTGTTCATTACGCCATTATGCGACAATTCTTTTAGAAGGTCTCTAATCAATTCCAGAATAAATTGCACAAATATCGTTGACTCACCGTCTGTATTAGATGCATTAAGCGCCTTATAATAATCATCCTGACGTTCATGAATGATAGTCTCAATAGGAACCCATTTAGCCCTCACCAAACTTCCCCTTCATTGATCCTATATCTCATAAAGCACATTATTTTAGAATCAAAGTAAACCTTGACCGCAAGCTCCTTAGCGCCCTGGATATGCGGAATATTATGGAATGTTAATGAATTTGTATTTATATAAGGCAAATCTTTTCTAAATTCTCTATGGAACAAAACCCCATTCCTATTAGTCCATTCAAACTCAACTATTGCCTGCCTGTCACGATCACGTAACATATTTAGCAAAGACTGTCTCTCAACCTCATTACGACATGCAATCCCGGCTATTGATTTGTCGATCTCATAATAATTGGGATATTTTATTTCCATACCCGGCTTGTCCGCACTCCTAAAACTGCGTCTTGGTTTCCTCCAGTAATTTTTCTAAATCAAAGAACAAGAAAATCGGAACAGGGATATTGGCATTATCATTTTTCATCATGTCGTAATGCTCTGCATTAAAACGGCTATATAATCTTCCAAGAGATAGAATATTTACAGCATTTCTTATATCCGTAAAATGATATGCATACTTTGGCCACCATTTTATCGGAGCGTTCTCCATATTCTTTTTAATTATTTCACTGTACATCTCCAAGTCCTTCCAAAGAATAGCATCTTCCTATTCCCTCATTTAACTGATATCCTTCTGATGTTGTCTCTCCGTCTATTATATTGATTTTTGAAAAATACCCCATTGAAAACATCATGTCTAAAACTTCAACCGGAACCTTATTACTGTTTCTGCCGATTATGCCATCCCTTCGAATCTCATCCCAGTAAGTAAACAGATTTTCCTCTGTGATGAATACATTCTCTCCCTCATCCGCAGACAGTCTAAGTCCTTTGTCCCAAGTCATATGCATTTCACGATCACCGCAATTATAATTAAATGGAACAATTGAACAGTTATATCTGATGTCATCGCAAAATCCTTCAAATGAAAGGTCCTTGGCATTTTGCTTAAGCCAATTGCTCATATTTTTTTGATCTTTATGTTCCGGCAGGGCATTATTCAATGTATTTGTGTAAATATATACGTCTATTGGTAATGGCTTTAAATATGCTTCCATTAATGGCTTGACCGTTTTCCAATCCAGTTCGCCATTTCCACATCCCAATTTAGGAAATGCTATTGATGTAATCCCATATTCAGCATATGAATTGCAAAACTTCATAAGTCCCTGCTCGATATATTCAATTCTGGATGGATTTCTCCAATGCTCTTTTGTTGGAAATAACAATGTCCAATGATCAGCTTCATAACAGAGCATAAGTGTCCCTATTTTTAGTTTCTTTTTCTCACAAGCCGTTTTATACTTCTCAAACATGTCCGGATAGCGTTTTTTAAATTCCAGCGCAATTCCTTTTCCCATTACCCCTACAGTATTAACGGTATTCACAATGGTCTGTGCCGGTGTCAGAAAAATATCTCCTTCTAAGTATCTGATCATGGTTAATCCCCCAATTCTATTCGTTCTCCGCTAGGCAGAACAAACGCACATTCCAATTTGCAGCCTGTTACCATAGCAATATTTTGCAACTCTGTAATAGTAAAATTATCCCTTTTGCATTTCTGGCTAAATGCCTGTGGCGATTTATTCAGTCTGCGTCCTATTTCTGCTACTGTCCTCATCTGGTCTTTCACTTGCAAATCCTATTCCTCTTCCTGAAAATCGAAATCATGAAACAGATACTTCCTACACAAAAGAAGAAGCGCAATACACGCAATCCTGATAAGCTCCTTCCAAAGGCTTCAACCTCATAAGCCGTCTTCACATACTTCCCATCAAGGTACATTATCTCACAATCTTCTCAAAATCTGCCTTGGGATGCTTGCAGATAGGACAGATGAAATCATCGGGAAGTTCCTCGCCAACCCACTCGTAGCCGCAGATCCTGCAGCGCCATACAGTCTCACCCTTGTGTGTAGTTCCTACTGCCTCAGGCTTGGGCTTGATGTTGTTTTGGTAAAACTCATAGGTGCAGGATGATGTGTCAGCAAGCACTCCCATTGCTGTGGGCTCACAGATAAAAAGGGTGTGGGAACCAAGATCTACTGTCTGCTCCACCTTCAACGAGAAGAAGGCATTTACTCCAGATGTAACATAAGGAATTCCATTATCAGCAAGCTTATATGTAATATCCGTGCCATCTATCTTCTGCAGATCTGACACTGCTCCGGAAAATCCTGCAAACTTATCCACATCCCTTCCGGATTGGAATCCAAAGTGCTTAAACAAATCAAAGGAAGCATCCTGGCTGATAACAGACACATTGCACAAGCCGGTTTCTTTAATCATGTCATGGGTGTAATTTGCCTTATTCACAGCAACAGAAATGCGGTTAGGTTCTGATGCCACCTGAATAGCCGTGTTAATGATACAGCCGTTTACCTTGTCGCCACGCTTTGCGCTGCAAACAAAAAGCCCATAAGATAACTTGAACATTGCTTTGGTATTCATCTCACTCATTTTATGTCCCCTTTCATTAACTTGTGCTGATGGTTTTCCCATGACTGTGTTTTCATTTTGAAGCGCTCTGCGCTTACTTCTGTACTCTATAATTGGCAGATCAGCCGCCACAAGGCACTCTCCAATATCTGTCCCTGTCTTTTTTGGAATCTGCGTCTCGACTATGCGCTTATCCTGTCGTTCCACTACCTTATTTGCCCTGCTGCCAAGCCAGGCTATCATTGAATCAATAGCCTTTATTCCTGTTATTTTGTTGTAAAATCTAAGTGATATTATCGCATGTTCATCATCAACAGGCACAAAATACGCCAATATCTGGATTTTATCCGACACATGATTCAGCCACATATTGGGAAACTTGAAGTTTAAGTTCGTTGATTTGATAACTGCCTGCTCCGTAGGCTTTGGTGTCTGCCCGGTGTCAACCTCATTGTCAGCACTGGTCTGCATTGTATTATCATCAAGCCAGACTACCCTGGGGCCGTTGCACAGAGATTTGTTACCGCGACCTATGGTATTGTGATGAACAAAAGCCAGGTGCGAAACATCGAGCTGATTCTCAATCACTCTCGAATAATCAACATTCCACATATCATTTATATGATTATATGTATATGTTTTATCGGTTATTATATCAAAGTAATCAGGCTCTCTAGTTGGGGTTTTATCTCCGTACCATACAAAGATTATTCCGCCTATTTCTCTGGTCGGATACATTTTCAGATGAAATCTGGCATACTCCTGCACAGAAGCTCTGCCATCAGATGGGACATAAACACATTTCCCTGTGATATCATACTCTATTCCATGGAAAGGACACTTAATATGATCGTTCCGAATCCATCCCTTTTCAAGCGATGCCTTCCTGTGAGCACAGGCGCTATCAGCACATGCAACCTCACCGGTCGAGTCTCTATAGAAAATCAGATTAGCCCCAAATCTTCTTGCGCCAACCACCTGACCTGTTTTTAACTCATGTGATGATAGTACTGCATACCACTGATTTCTAATCATATGTTCTTGACTTTCCCCCATCATACTGTGTTCTTCTTATCATAAACAATTTATCATGTTTTAGTACAATTTTCCAGTAAGCTGAGTAGTCACCATATTATAATAGCCAAAAACACTATTCGCTTTATGCATTCTCTGCAACAATAAAAAGACACTTCTTAGAATTTCTTCTAAAAAGTGTCTCATATAAGCAATTAACTATTATACAAAGTTATTGTGGCAATTACTCTGCCTCGTAGGGCATAAGTGCAACAATCCTTACTTCAAACTACCTTATTACCCATTATCAGTAATTATTAGGTATAATCGGTAATTCATGTCTGATATATCAAAGTATTATCAGTAATTATTCCGAATGAAAAATCGGTCAAAAGTAGGTCTTTTTCATTTCGGTAGGTCTTTATTTTTTAGAAGGCCTCTTCTTAGAATTCCTTCCACTTTGCAGATAAGCTCTGCATTGCCTCCTGTTTTTTAGTTCCGGTGGCTTCGGCATAGACATCCATTGTAGTCTTGAAGTTCTTGTGCCCCATAACCGCCTGAATTACTTTCACATTTGTTTCGTTTTCACAGAATCTTGTACAAAAGGTATGTCTCAGATAATGCACTGAGAAGTTTGGTAACAGCATCGGCTCTCTCTTCTCTTTAGCAGCCTTTACTTCCTCTTCCATATTATATGAAGTAACTATTCTTTTAATTGCCGAATTGAGGTTCTGTTCGCAAAGGACATCTCCGTTTGCGTTCTTGAAGATAAAACCACTCATACCTTCAATCTCAGTCTCATTGAATCCGGTAACAAGCTGCTCTTCATATATGCGCTCGAAGCAATCATGCACCTGATCAAGCATCGGAATAACACGAATACCTGCCTCTGTTTTTGGAAGAGATACACCAAGTCTTCTGGCTGGATCGCCACGATGTCTCTTAACTCTAACCAAACTGTGGTTGATATCTATGGTACGCTTGTCCATGTCGATATCTTGCCAGCGAAGACCTATAAATTCTCCGCATCTACAGCCTGTTCCAAGAAGAATCATGAATATTGGCCACCAATGGTCGTACACCTCATGTCCATCCATATAATTCATGAATGCCTTTTGTTGCTCTATTGTAAGAGCATTTCTAATTCCTTTGTTCTTCCCAAAATCATTTGAAAGTTCTCCGAGAACTCCGTGACAAGGATTCTTCCTTATTATATCGTCACGCACAGCCATCTCAAATGCAGGATGTAAACAACAATGGATTGTTGATACTGTGTTAGGCTGGATTCCATCCTCTGTAACAAGTTGCCGGTAAAAGAGTTTTACATCAGAGAACTTAATCGTTCCGATAATGCGCTCACCAAAGCCGTTACGAACATGCTTGTTATACATCATTTCATAATTGGCTCTTGTGGTTCTCCTGAGATTGGTCTTAACCGCCATGCATCTGTCAAACACTTCATTAACAGTAATATGACCTGCTACATAGTGATCAATTCCATCTAACTGATCGCGCTTAAGCTCATCCTCTTTTTCGCGTAGCTTTGCCAGATCCTTGGAATAAATATATCTACGTACACCCTTTGAATCCAAATAGCTGTATTGATACCTGCCATCTTGCTCCCGGTAACGCTCACCTAATCTTAAGACTCTGCCTTTATTATCCTTTCTGGACTTTGCCATAAAACCGCCTCCTTCTTTAGTAAGAAAGAGACCTTAGCTTTGGTTACTTGGAATAAACCAATTGGATTCCTTCCATAATAACCTGTGTCATCGTCATAGAATGCTCCTCGGCGTACTCCTTCAGCTTAGAATAATCATCTGATGTCAATCTGATTGTAACGGGATTTTTCTTAGGATTATCCGAAAACGGATGCCCAACTTTTCTTTTATTCTCAGCCAAAACCACACCTCCTTGCACCTATTCTTATTATAATTAACGTATGACATCAATGCAAGGTCTCTTTTTAATTCTCAATCACTCTGCAGGTCTCAAGATACTTATCTATTATCTGCGTATTTACCAACACCATCTTTCCAACTTTGTACGTTGCATTGGCGTTACGTGCCAGCTTCTCAAAAGACTTCTGGCACATATCATATAATTCTGCCCCCTTTTCGTAACGGACAAACTTCTTATCTTTTAATTGCAGTTCTCCCACGGAATTTCCTCCCTATGCACACTTACTTAGTGATATCTTTTCTATGCTTTCCATAAAAGGAATGGAGCACTCTTTTACAATGCCTCTATAACGATGAAGTCTCATTCTGACTGCATCAAGAGACAGCCCTTCATCCTCAGCAATTTCAAAGCAGTTTTTCTCTTTATTAATATATGGAAGATAAAGGTCATATTCTTCCTTTAAAAGAACTGACAACTGACCGGTAACAATATCGTAGTCATCACGCATTTGACTGATGGTCTCGATCTCAAGCCTATGCTCAAAGATATTGTCTGAGCCCTTTGTTGCTGTGCGCCAATCACCATCATGAATTGCTTCCTGTATAGTCACATTCTCAATTGCGGTCTGTGCTGTGATATCGTTGATATTGGAAGTCTGCACACGTATTCCGCTCTCACCGAGCTGTTTCTTCCTGTTGAAGTCTCGCTCATTGCGAATAACAATGCTAAGACTCTTCTCGTATCCATCAAGAATACGGTTAAATGTCGCGTAGTTATCAAGGATAATCTCAACACGTTTCTCTACCGTAGCTCTGCTGTATCGCTCTACTATATTTCTTCTAGCCATCGTCTCCCTCCTTTGAAATGGTCTCATACACTTGGAAATATCGATATTTTTAAGACTCTTTAATCATAAGGCAACTGCCGTACAAAAAGCGGTCTCAATACGTTACGCGCTGTTCTCAATTTGTGACATAGAAAAAGGAGCAGCACTTTTGCTGCTCCCGTCTGTCAAATTGGTCAGACAGTGTCTGACCAATTCAAATCATTCTTTATTTGATTCAGAGTCCTCCATAAATCTCCTAAACTCTGCTTCCAACTGTTCTCTTTCAGGCAAATACAACTGATATCTGCTAACAAATACCTGATTGCTTATACCTTGAAGGGCATATTGGACAACCAGTTTATCCTGATATGCGCCAAGTACTATCCCTATAGGATCTGAATCTCCCTCTGTATTCATCTCTTCCTTATAGTAATTCAGATAGAAATTCATCTGTCCGATGTCTTCATGCTGCACCTCTCCGCGTTTAAGATCAATGAGCACAAAGCATTTCAGGATTCTATGGTAGAATACCAAGTCAACCTTATACGTTCTTCCTGCAATAACCATCTTCTGTTGTCTTCCAACATAAGTAAATCCCTTACCCAGTTCGAGGAAAAACTGACTCAAATTGTTTGTAAGTGCATCTTCCAGATCCCCTTCTTTATAAACAGGTAATTCCGGTAATCCTGTAAACTCAAATACATAAGGCTCCTTTATTATGTCCTCGGCACTCTCTATTATTTGCCCCTCCTGAGCCAACCTCATTACTTCATTCTTATCAGAACTGAGTGCTATCCTGTGGAAAAGCATACTCTTCATCTGCCTCTTGAGTTCTCTTACTCCCCAGCCCTCTGAAGCACACTCTTTTTCGTAAAATGACCTTTCCATTGGATCTTCAATTTTTAAAAGCTCCACATAATGGCTAAAACTCAATTGGTCAGACAGTGTCTGTCTATTTGGATATACATTATAAAGCTTACGCATGTACACAACATTGCTTCTGCTAAAGCCTTTTCCATAACGATTGGTTAAGTCCTGAGAAAGCCTGCTAAGTACCTCAGAACCATACTCTGCTTTCTCATGGCCATCCTGCTCATATTCAACTATATCTCTGCCTATTTCCCAATATGTATCAACCATAATGGTCTTTAATGCAGCTGCCACTCTACTCCTGCCTTTTTCCAAGGTAGTTCCCACCTTTAACAGGAGTTCTTCGTAATCCTTGTTGGTATCTATAATTTCATGATTTTGTTCCATCCACTAATCCTCCGATTCAATCTCTTTCATTATAACCATATTTCCCTCAGAAATGCAGACCTATTTTATATATTATGACCTTTTAGCCTGCACAATGCTCGCATCTGTTCCAACGCCACATCACGGAGCAGGCAATCCTCCAAGCTGGAATAAAGCTCCTTTAATTCCGTATATCCTGTAACGTCCTCAATATCCTTTGGGCTGATAAATGAGGGAGCCAATACTCCCTTCAATATCCAATCTGTAGTTACATTGAAATAACGAGAATACTCCAGCAACGCATCAATAGTCAGGGCTCTGGTTTCATTCTCAAATTGCGACACCATGCTTCGAGATCCCAAATGCAGTTCCTTAGCAAGCTGCTCCTGGCTTAACTTCTTGTCCTCCCTTAAGCCTTTCAATCTGCCTCCAATTGTTGCCATGTTTTTAATATTCATGTTTTCCTCCATTCCGGAGTTCTCACAAAACAGAGACACAGCCGCTGCCAAGAGCACAACAATAGTTACCATGCAAAACAAAAAAGTCTGCAAAACTCGAAATAAACCTATAGGATAAAACCTATTGGCTATATCTCCGTTTTGCAGACTCCATGATGATCTTGCTCGCACCTCACGGGTGCTGCCTAAGTCAAATTCAGCTCTTGGCAAACTCTTGGCAGTGATGCTGTTCCTGGCTCAAAGGCTCTGCACTAGTCCATTCACTGCCTCATAAATATTAAATTGTAAGAGCCGGTATTACCGGTAAATCTATTATAGAGCCAGAAGTTCTCTCTGGCGCCTATACTTATCTAATTGCTCAGTCAGAGATAAATCATCCTCCTGTGCATTGTTGTCCCCCTCATGAATAACCGTTGTTTGAATACCGTTATTCTGACTCCGGATCGCTGATAATGATGTCATCGTCTGTTACAAGAAATAGGTTTGCTATTTCTCTTTTGGCTGAAAATGATTTACCAGAGCCAGGTGTTCCAAGGATAAGTCCATTAGGATTCTTTAAAAGCTTTCTATCCACCATGATTAGGTTATTGGATAGTGCGTTAAGCCCATAATAAAGAGCTCCACTGTGATCCTGGAATAACTCCTGCGTAGTAAATGGAACAAAGATTGCTGTGCTTGAAGTTGTCATACCTCGCTGAATATCTACCTCGTTATAAGCAAGCGGTAATGTACTCACAAGTCCCTGCTCCTGCTGAAAATCTAATCTGATAAGATTACAGTTGTGCTTCTGTGCAATAGATGATGCCTGAAAGATATTGTTTTCAAGCTCCTGCATTGAGCGTCCTGTATTAAGAACCATGAATGTCAAAAGAAACATTCTCTCATTCTGCGTCTGCAGCTCTTTTAACAGAGCCTTGGCATCCCTGCCATAAGTAGCAAGGTCTGAAGGAATGATTTCCATATCGTACCCAGCTCTTACTGCCTTCTTCTGTTCCTCAATCTTGGAACGATCAAGCTCAGTGATAGTGTGCTTGATTGTCTTGATAGCTTCATTCTGATCTACTGACTGAATGTGCATGGTAACAATCTGTGTAGACTCCATACCAAGGAAATCTGCAAGCATTCTGTCGCTGATATCTGATGCATCTATTGATAAAAAGCTCATAGCACAGAATAAATCTCCAATCTTGAAGTATCTGCCTGTTGGAAACTCAAATCCGCTAGGCGCAATGAAATCTTTAACAGATAAGCCGCTACCAACAAGATATTTCCAATCAAAATGGAATCTTGCCTTATCGCCCATGTGAAGCTGTCTGTGCATCAGCGCAAAAGAGATTCCCATCGCTATAGCCAGCTGCAGCCATGCATGCTCTGCGATAATAACACCGGCAACAATCAAAATATATAAATAGAAAAGTCCCATTACAAGGTTTCCAACCTTTGAGATCAGTGATGTAAAAACTGTAAGAAATGTCAAAATCAACCATACCGGAAACAACATCACCCTAAGCAGTAATTTAAGTGCCAGCATACTAATCACCCCTCTTCTCTATGAACTCCATGCGCACTTTATAAGCAATAAGTCTAAGAACATAATCTGGCATCTGTCTCTCGCCATGTTCCCAATCAGAAATCGTTCTGTAAGGAATACCGAGCCAATCAGCAAAATCCTTACGATTCATACCGGACTGCTCACGAACAGCTTTGATCGCATAAGCTGTAAGTCTCTTGCCGGTTGGTTCCTTCTCTTCATTTGTTTTGTCATATTCGATATTGAGATTCATTCCTTCGATCTCAAGTATATAATCATCCCTCATAAGCCGCCTCCTTCACTAACGCATTGCGTACTTTTATCTGGTTTCATTATAATAAACGCATTGCGTACTTGTCAATCTGTATTTGCTATCGGCCAGTTAGGGCTTGCCATATCACGGTTAACTTCTGCTGTGATATAAGCATCACAGGTGCTAGGTGCATTAAACAGAGTCGCAAGCAGATATTTCTTTACGTTGCGAGGCAGCTCTGTATTCTTTTTCCAGCAATCCATTACATACTGAATGTGAAACATGTTGAGCTTTAAGAGTTTAGCTCTGACAAAGTTAGTTGAGTACTTGTTGCTGGCAACAACAATAGTGTCACTCTTGCAAAGAACTGTCTCAAGAATCAGGTCATATATCCCCATGATGAACTCTTTGTCGTGAGGAAAATCTGCTAATAAAGAATCAAGGTCAATGTTCTCACGAATAAGTTCTGCATATCCCATCTCATCTAATCGCATCTCAGATTCCTGTTTACGTTTCTGTCTCTCTATGTATTCACTTGAAGGTATGATACGAATAGATTTAGTATTACTAGGGTTAGTATTATTATATTTATTATTATTTGGGTTTGATTTCCAAACTCCTGAAAGTTTATTTTCGGGACTCATAGAAGTTTGATTTTCGGGATTCTCGGAGTTTGAAAAACAAACTTTTGTAGAGTTATCCACATTGCTTTTTTCAACATCCGATTCTACTTCTACTGTGCCAAAAGTTTGATTAGCAAACCCTTGATTATTCTTGGGAATGAAGTTTTTAACATATATCCTCATTCCTGTGCCCGGAGCACCCTTAACTTTTTCAATTAATCCAATCTCTTCAAGTGCTTTTAATATATCTACGGCCTTATTCTTGCCACATTCAGCAAACTCTCTAACATCTGCAAGTGAGCAGAATATATAAGCTCTTCCAAGCTCATCAAACCACCCATTCTTGATAGAAAGGTTCATCCTATCCAGCATTCTTGAATAAGTGATTATCTCAGCAATCTTTAAATCCGCATATATTGGATCATACAACAAAGGCTTTGGTATCTTGATGAAATTAAACTGATCTGCCTCCTGACCAGTAAAATAATTCAGATCTAACTTTTTTCCCACGGAATTGTCCTCCAACTATTTTTCTCAGAAGTTTATTCAGCAAACTTCTATTTATTCTCCTCCTGCCACTTTTCAAGCAGACTAATGATGACCATTTCACGTTGCTTGGCACTGTAATGTGATGGAAAGTATTTATCCAGTTTCTTCTCCGACAATGTGACTTTTCTAGATTTGTTGTCTGCTTGGGGCAAGGCTGCATTTAGTGTCTGCTTCATAATGTACTCAGTCATATTCTCTACAGTCCCCGAGTTCTTTAATGCTGCTATCTGATTTGGTCTTAGAAAGCCAACTTCCTTGTAATAATCATGTAGCCATCCTTGGAGTTCCTTATCGAAGTAAGATATATCGACCGCCATAACAAAACCTATCTTTTTTTGATCTAATAAATCCAAGAACTCCGGTATCAGCTCAGTTAGATGCACATATCTTCGCACCTGGCTTGACCCCATTCCTAATTCTTCACCTATAACAGCAGCCGTTTCAGACTTCCAACCATTTTGGTTGGAGGTTGTTGAATCTCTACTTCCTTGTCTCTTCATAGCATCCATTTTCATTTTCAATGACCATGCACGTTCACTTGGTAGTATTTCTTCCCTTTGAACATTGGAATCGACCATCGCAATTACTGCTTCATCATCGTCCATTTCCCTTACTACTGCCGGAACAACCTTAAGCCCTGCCATACAGGCGGCATGAATTCTTCTATGCCCTGAAATAGTTTCATATTTTCCTTTACCATCTGGACGAAGAAGAACCGGTGTCAGAATTCCATTTACAGTAATACTTGAAACCAAATCTGCCATTTTCTCATCATCAACCACCTTAAATGGATGATTATTAAAAGAATGGATATCTTCCAGCTTGATTTCCTCTGTACCCTCTCCAGTCAGTGCTGGAGCACCTAAAAGCTCATCAACCGATGCAAAATGGACCTTTTCTCTCTTAACAGCCATGTGCGAGCACCTCCTTTGTAAGTGAAAGATATGCAAATGCAGCTTTACCCTTTGGATCATATTCAAAAATACTCTTGGCTACAGAACTAATCTCAGCAGCTCTTACAGACAACGGAATCTCAATAGGAAATACCGGAATGCTCTTGCCATACACATCATTTACTTCTAAAGCGATATCCTTGGCATAATTAGTACGATTATCGACCATTGTAAGAAGAATACCTTCAATCTCTAATTTTGCATTTAAACGCCTTTTTACGGTGTAGATTGTCTTGATAAGCTGTTGTAATCCTTTTACCGGTAAGTAAGCCGCCTGGACGGGAATAAGTACCGTATCAGCACATGCTAGTGCATTTACTGTCATTACTCCAAGAGAAGGCATACAGTCGATAATGATGAAATCATATCTGTCTTTAATGGAATCAATATAAGATTTAAGAACCAGCTCTCTGCTCATGGTATTTACAAGAGATATTTCCACTGCAGAAAGCTCAATGTTGGATGGAATAAGGTCTACATTCTCCCTAACATTCAAAACTGCATAGTTCTCAGGGATTTCCTCCTCATTTACGACATTAGAAAGAATATCTACCAGAGATACTTCCAGCTTGTCAGGCTCATCATATCCAAGACTTATGGAAAGTGATGCCTGGGGATCTCCGTCTATCAGAAGTACTTTCTTTCCTTCTGATGCAAGACCAGTTCCGAGATTGACAGCGGTTGTGGTTTTACCAACTCCGCCTTTTTGATTTGCGATTGCGATGATTTTTGCCATTTTTAGTTCCTCCTATAATTTTTTTGACGATTAACTCAGGTTATAGGAAGGAATTAAAAAAGACACTTCTTAGAATCTCTTCTAAAAAGTGCCTTTAAAAAGCTTATTATTCTAAAAAATAAAGTAATTATCGGTAATTATCAGTGCCTATTCCCCACGAAAAATGGGTCATTCATAGGTCTTTTTCCGACTCAATTACCTCAAACCCTTGATTTTCCTGCCAATTACTCAGCTACGTAAGGCATAAGTGCAAGATGTCTTGCACGCTTAATAGCAGATGTAAGCTCTCTCTGGTGCTTAGCGCAGTTGCCTGTGATACGTCTGGGAAGGATCTTTCCGCTCTCGGAAACAAACTTCTTCAGCTTTGCTGTATCTTTGTAATCAATAACATTGTCTTTTCCACAGAAAACGCAAACTTTCTTTCTTCTGTGCATACCACCTTTTCTTCTTACAGGAGAATCGGTTCTATCAGACTTATTGAAAGCCATTGTGGTACCTCCTTATCGAATTTCAGTTGACATCGCCTGATCATCACTTATGTGAACAATCACAGCAGATACTAATCAATTAATTGAACGGAAGTTCCTCATCAATTCCATCCGGAATATTCATGAAACCATCACCCGGATTAGAGTTACTGCTAGGAGCAGTATCAAATGAAGGTGCTGGCTGTGAACCTCCTGAGAATCCACCATTGCCGCCCTGAGCGTTCTTGCTCTCAGCAAATTCCTGATCCTCGACTACAACTTCTGTAGTGTATACTTTCTGGCCATCCTTATTGGTATAACTACCTGTCTGGATGCGGCCTGTTACGGCCATCTTGGTTCCCTTTTTCAGATACTTCTCAGCGAACTCACCAGCCTTGCCAAATGCTACGCAGTTAATGAAATCTGCTGTCTGACCGTCCTGGTTGTTTCTGGTAAATCTTCTGTCTACTGCAAGTGTGTATCTTGCAATTGCAAGAGAACTCTCCCCCTGAGAATATCTCACCTCAGGATCTCTTGTTAAACGTCCCATAAGTATAACTTTATTCATATTTTTTCTCGTCCTTTTCTATTTAGGCCTCGTCCTGCTTAACAAGCAAATAACGAATGACGCCATCGACGATGCGGACACGCTTCTCGATATCAGCGGGAGCTGTAGGCTCTGCGTCGAAATGAATGAAATAATAGAAGCCTTCATTCATCTTGTCGATCTCGTAAGCAAGTTTCTTCTTGCCCCACTCATCAACATTTGTGATCTGTCCGCCGAATCTCTCGATCAAAGCCTTGCACTTGTCAACAGCTGCTGCTCTGGCATCATCTTCGATCTTTGCGTTAACGATAACGGCTAACTCATATTTTGTCATGCTTTCTTACCTCCTTTTGGTCTCTGGCTACCGTTTTCAGTACGGTAACAAGGAAATTATCACAGAGATATACTCTAGCACAAAAAATGAATTAGCGCAAGCAAAAATAAGTATATTTATGATAGTCAGAATTTGAAGGAAGGCTATTTATAATTGTCCGAAAACTTCGCCGATAGGGGCTTGGATTACGAGGTCGGCCTGGGAGTCGCGGGCGGTGGCCTGTTTATTGATGAGAACAAGCTTGTGGCCGCGGTAGTAGTCGATTAGGCCGGCAGCGGGATATACGACAAGTGAGGTTCCGCCGATTATGAGTACGTCTGCATTGGCGATGTAGTTTACGGCTTTGCTCATTACGTCCATATCAAGTCCTTCTTCATAGAGGACTACGTCGGGTTTGATTCGTCCGCCGCAGTCGCAGTAAGGAACGCCGTCGCACTCTGCCATGAAGTCAAAGTCATAGAATTTTCCGCACTTTTCACAATAATTCCTGTGAACGCTGCCATGGAGTTCCAAAACTTCCTTGCTTCCGGCAGCCTGATGGAGGCCGTCGATGTTCTGGGTGATAACTGCCTTGAGCTTACCCTGTTTCTCCCATTCTGCGAGCTTTAAATGAGCCTTATTGGGCTCGATTCCCTTCACAAGGAGTTTATCCTTATAGAACCTGAAAAACTCCTCAGGAAGGCGCATATAAAAGCTATGGCTGAGCATCTGTTCCGGAGGATACTTGTAATGCTGGTGATACAAACCGTCTTCGCTTCTGAAATCCGGAACACCACTCTCCGTTGAAACACCGGCGCCGCCAAAGAAAACTATATTGTCACTGCCGTCAATTAATTCCTTTAACTCTCTGATCTTATCATCCATAGCTGCCCCCTTTTAAATACGATTAGAATCCAGCCTTCTTAAGCAAATCTGCGAGAGATGTTGTAGCCTCTCCTTCGCTTTCAAATTCAATCTTTTCCTCGGTAATCTCGGTTGCTGCCACATCCTGCAAAGCCTTCATACTAAGACTGAGCTTACCGTCCTTTATAGCTGTAACCTTGACCTTAACCTTATCTCCGACCTTAAGAACTGCGCTGGGATGAGCAATTCTCTGATTGGATATCTGAGAGATATGCACAAGGCCTGAAAGTCCGTTTCCAAGATTGATGAAAGCACCGTAGTCCTGAAGGCTTTCAACCGTACCCTCTGTTACAAGACCAACCTGAACGTTGGATACCTTCTGAGCTCTCTCCTCGTCAGCTTTCTCCCTGAGGATCTCTCTTGCAGAAAGCACGAGCTTCTTATCCTTCTCATCAGCTGTGATCACTCTCACATCCAGCTTCTTACCTACAAAATCCTTAAGTGCATCCTCTTCGATGTAATTAAGTGAAAGTTTGGAAGCAGGTATAAATGCTCTGATACCCTCAAGGTAGCAAACAACACCGCTCTTAACAGCTTCGCTTATGGTAACAGTAACATTTTCCTTGCTCTCCAGAAGTGCCTTAAGCTTATCCCACGCAAGAACCTGGGTTGCTTCCTTCTTGGATAAAAGAATGTTGCCATTTCCATCATCAGTAGCAATAACTGTAGCCTCAATCTCATCGCCTACAGCAATATCAGTTCTGATATTGAATTTAGGGTCGTCACTGAGGTCCTCAGCCTTAATAACACCCTGTGTATAATACTTAATATCAAGGAGCACATATGTATCTTCCACACCGATTACGGTTCCGGTAAGAATATCTCCTTCTTTGATCTGTCTAAAAGATCTGTCAATCTCGTCTTTGAAATCTTCCATTGATTCCATTGTAAAAATTCCTCCCTCTTTCTTCACTAATTGGCAAATATATGCCTTTTTCCATCTGAAATAGATTATAACACCGCGGATATCCCAAGAGCAAAATAAAAAAAGCCTTAAACGTTGCAAATACAACATTTAAGACTTGCTTATAAAGGTGACTGACGGATTTGAACCGACGATCAGGGAGTTGCAGTCCCACGCCTTACCACTTGGCTAAGTCACCATATGACTCCGACGAGGCTCGAACTCGTGTTACCGCCGTGAAAGGGCGATGTCTTAACCACTTGACCACGGAGCCGTGTTCCTGTATTACAGGTTATTTCGGATTTCTCCGCTTTTTAGCTCCCCAAGTAGGACTCGAACCTACGACACTTCGGTTAACAGCCGAATGCTCTACCGACTGAGCTATTGAGGATTATCTGCCATCTGTATATGGCTTTTCCGTACCTTCAAAACCGAACACTGAATACTCATCTTAAATCCATTTCTCTCTGTTCTATATCCTTTTTGGACAAGCCCTCGACCTATTAGTACACATCAGCTGAACATGTTACCATGCTTACACCTTGTGCCTATCTACCTCATAGTCTCTAAGGGGTCTTACTGCCGAAGCAGGGATATCTCATCTTGAGGGGGGCTTCACGCTTAGATGCCTTCAGCGTTTATCCCTTCCGGACTTGGCTACCCAGCCTTATGCATCTGGCGATGCAGCTGATACACCAGCGGTCCGTCCATCCCGGTCCTCTCGTACTAAGGACAGCTCCTCTCAGATATCCTACGCCCGCGCCGG
>NZ_FMYB01000017.1 GCF_900104155.1 Butyrivibrio sp. INlla16 | reverse complement strand
TACCAATTAGAAAACGGCAGACACCAATCTACAAAGATGTGGTACTGCCGCCTCTATTGCATCATGATGTGTCAGCATCTTGATGCCTGGGGCAAAGCTCAATCCGATAACCCTGTCAAAGATATATTCGCACAAGCCGCCTGATTTTTAGTTGATCAACTGATAATATTCTACCACACTGATCAAAAAAGTCATTTAAAACAGGTGCTGTGTTAAAGTACGCCTTTTTTAGGACATATATCACAGAATCATCGCTTTCATCTTTCTTTTGGGGATAGTATTTACTTTACAATGTTCATTAGGGGCGAATCCCCTCTATTTATGGTCTAAATGCCCTTCAATTCCGAAAGGCTATCTTTTATTTCTTTTTCAATGCTGATATCATTATAATCAGCAGGAGCGAATGATTACTAGCCAGATAGTTCTTGCGGTATCGACAGATGACACTTTTTGTCACGAATTTTACACGAGTTGACACTTTTTGTCTCTTTCCATCAATTTTATGACATGATATTATTATAATCGCGAAGTGAATACAGATTGACCGGGCAGCCTTAACATACGGCTGCTTTTTTATTGAAATCCTACGTGGGATTTCAATATGAGCCAGGACAAAGATAAGGGGATTATTCCACTGATGAAACACTGATCAGAGGAATAGTCCTTTTTTCTTTGTTCCGGAACAACGCAGAGGTGAGAAGCCTCTGCTTGTGAAAATGTGTGCACGCATTTTCACAGCAACAGGGTCAAGGGGCGAAGCTCCTTGTCAGGTCGAGGATGAAATCCCGCCCAGGCCTATGTCGTTTCGACATATGGTACTGGGTATTTTTTGTCGTCCAAACCTGACTGACGTGAGGCAAGAGACTGCGCCGACAAGCCCTGCTAAAAAAAGTCAAAGCAGAAAGGAACAAACACAATGACACGAGTATCAAGACACAATGGAAGATCAGGATCTCACGGAACTTATAATTCCAAGCACAATGACAGAGAATTTGATCTTCAAAATGCAGAAGACATCAAGGCTGAACTTACTGAAAACAATCTCTATTGGAACTGCGTTGACCAACAACTTATCCGTCACGGTGAGCTTACTGAGCAGTCGCATTCCTTCACCGAGGTTGAGAAAGGATTCTATGAGCTGTGCTATCAGGACTATGTGAATGGTCAGAATGCCCGGAACATTAAAGCCGGACATTCTGAAAGATGCAGATCGATTGATGACCTAAGGTGTAATCCCAAGACCTGTCCAGAGGAGTCAATATACCAGATTGGAACCATGGACAATCATGTGGACTATGAAGCACTTGTGATGGTCGGTGTGGAATTCTTACAGGAAATCGAATCACGCTATGGTAGCCACATCCACACTCTTAACTGGGCACTTCATCTTGACGAGGGCACCCCTCACATTCATGAAAGGCATGTCTTTGATGTCATCAACCAGTATGGAGAGCGTCAGCCAAAACAGGAGCAGGCTCTAAAGGAACTTGGCTTTAATCTGCCTGATCCGTCCAAAAAGCCCGGCAGATATAACAATCGCAAGATGAGTTACGATGCCGAATGTCGAAAGCTCCTTATTGATATCTGTAAAAAACACGGGATTGAAATTGATGAAGAACCAATTTATGGCGGAAGAAGTTACATGGAGAAGCAGGAATACATCATAGACAAGCTTAACGCTGATATCAAGGAACTACTCACTCAAAATGATCAGCTTCTCTCTGAAAACACAATGCTTGCCATCGGTACAGCAGAATGTCGTGCAGAAAATGAAAAGCTGACAAGCGAAAAGGAGTCTCTGATAAAAGATAACGAAGGTCTGCTCAGCAGAAATGACGAACTCATGAACAAGATTTCTGATGCAGAAGGTCTGTTAAAAGAGGTATCCGAGGTTGCGTATGACAAAGCACACAATTGTCTGATCAACAGTCTGGCTGACAGCATCAAAAAGGAAACGGCAAAAGAAATCATTAAACTCAAAAATGAAGTGCAAAGCTCTGAAGGTTTTCTTTCTTCTATTACCAGAAAATACGCGCTGGAACAACTGAACAAACTTCTGCATGGACTTGGCACGATTAAGGACAGGGTCGTGAAAGCCGTAAGAAAAACTTTTGAGTCCGGCACTGTTAAGGAAAAGTATATCAAGCAGATAGCTGAAGATGTGAAGCCAAGCTTCATGGCACAGCTCCAGGATGCAAAGAAAGAATCAAAGGACAGCAGAAATATATCTGAGCCATCTAAGCAAAAGACTCAGGGAATGTCACTGTAATCAGCAATATAAGGAGAAACACTACAAATGAATATATTTCAAAAGGTCAAGGGAGCTGTGTCCACCATGGATGCAGCTTCTTTTTATGGGATCAAAGTCGGAAAGAACGGCCTGTGCTGCTGCCCTTTCCATGATGACAAAAATCCAAGTATGAAGGTTGAGCTACGATACTTCTGCTTTGGATGTGGTGCCAAAGGTGATGTGATTGATTTTGTCAGCAGACTATTTGGTCTAAAGCCTTATGCCTCAGCCAAGAAGATTGCAGAGGACTTCGGTATCGATTGCAGCGATTGTGAATGGGAGGATAAGTCATCTGATAGCAAGTCCACAGACAATAAGGACTCTCAGGGCAATGAGGATAAAAAGCAAAAGAAGCCCCCAAAAGAGAAACCTCCCATGATCAACCCCGAAATGGTAAGGCGTAGACAGGAATACGAAGCAAAAAGGGCATTCGAGCAGGAAAGGCTTGATGCCCTTTTTGCTTTGCACGAATACCAGGACAAACTTCGCTCCTACAAAAGAGATTATGCCCCGGCTACTTATGACGAGCTGGATACCTGCAATCCTCTATTTGAAGAAGCACTGAAAAATCTGAACAAGATCGAATGGATGATTGACCAGCTTACCTTGGGCTACAGAGACGAACAACTCACATTTATCAATGAATATAAAGGAGAAATAGAAAATGTCAGAAACAGAAACAAAGAACTTGGATAACAATAATGAAGATACATATGAGAGCATATCCTCCCAGCTTGACCGCGGAGAAAAGAACAAGGTGCTTCAGACCAATTATAACTGCCAGCTTGTACTCAGAAAGGATCCGCTTTTCACAAATGCAATCCGATTCAATGAGCTCAACCAGAAGGTGGATATCTGTCAGAATCTTGGATGGAAAAGAGATTCCGTATACCTCTGCGATACGGATCTCGATAATATCATCACATATATGGAGGCTACCTACGGACTTAGAACCGACAAGCAGATTGAACGAGCAATCAGAGTTGTAGCAAAAGAAAACAGCTATCACCCGATAAGGGAGAAACTGATGTCTCTGGAGTGGGACGGCGTTGAAAGACTTCCTGATGCACTGAACCATTTCCTTGGAGTAGAGAAAACTCCTTTATCTGTAGCTTCTCTTAAGGTTTTCATGCTCGGAGCTATAGCGAGAGTGTTCAAGCCCGGTTGTAAATTTGAATACATGCTCTGCCTTGTAGGTGGTCAGGGAGCCGGCAAATCCACTTTCCTCAGATTTCTTGCCATGGATGATCTGTACTTTACCGATGATATAAAACGCCTTGACGATGATAAAGCGTTTCAACGCCTTCAAGGTCACTGGATTGTTGAAATCCCTGAAATGCTTGCTATCCTCAATGCCAAGATGGTTGAAGAAACAAAGTCTTTTATCAGCAGACAGTCCGATAACTACCGTACACCTTATGACAGATATGCGGTAGATCACCCAAGACAGTGCGTCTTTGCAGGAACATCAAACAAAACTGAATTCCTTCCTATGGACAAAAGCGGAAACAGAAGATTTCTCCCTATAGAAGTAAACATGGATAATGCGCAGTGTCATATCCTTGATGATGAAAAAGCTTCAAGGGCGTACATAGAACAGCTCTGGGCAGAGGTCATGGTCATTTTCAAGTCCGGAGACTTTTCACTGACACTTCCTAAGGATTTACAAACCGAGCTGGTTGAAACCCAGTGCAAATACTCTCCAGAAGATCCCATGGAAGTTGCTATCCGCAACTATCTTGATGATCATTCGCCGGAATATGTCTGTGTAAAGATGCTCTATAAAGAAGCTCTGAATCATTTCGGATATGAGAATCCTGCCCAGTGGGAGTGCAATGCCATCAGCAACATCATGAACCATATCACAGAATATAAGAAAATCTCGACACATCGTTTTTCCGATTATGGCACTCAGAAGGCATGGGTACGGATGAAGGAACCGGAGTTTAAGGATATTCCCAAAGGAATGGAAAAGGAAGTTCCTTTCCTTCAGGAATCCTTAGGTAGTACCATTGTAAACCAATAAACCATTTATCTGGTAAAAGATAAAAATATAGAAACAGTAAACAGAGAAACGGAAGTCACAACTGTAAGAAAACAGTAGTTTATCCGTTTACACGGGCAGTCCTTTTGCAGGGCTGTCCTTTTCTTATTGGGGAAATATGCAAAGTAAAGCAGAAATCTACAAAACAATAAAGCTTCTCGAATCCCAGAAAGAGTCCTTGAACGTCCAGCTTGACTTGGGTATCATAGATTCAGACGGTGTCAGAGATGAACTAAACTTGATATCACAAAAAGAAAAAGTACTCCGTGACAGGCTTGTTTTCATGAGCCATGTCACAGCAGATGGCGAGCCTCGTGCTATCAGCCATCACGAACCTACTCCCGGTAATCCCAAGGATTACTACAGCACCAAGATGCCTGATGGCAAGAAAATAAAGGCTACCACCTATGATGGTCTAATGGATAAGCTCTTTAACTTCTACACCAATGGCATGAAGGACTACTCTCTGGAATCAGTCTTTAAAGCTGCTCTCTATGAAAAAGAGATTACGGAGAATCCAAATCAGCAGACACTTTATCACTACAAGGCTGATTTTAGCCGTTTTATCTCCAAGGATATGGCTAAGAAGGATATCCGCAGTATCACAGACACAGCATTAAAGAGCTACACCCAGGAATGGGTGAACAGAGATCATCCCAAGCAGAAGACGTTCTTTAGCTATAAAGGCGTTCTGAACCTCATATTCGGCTATGCCTTTGCCCACAGGATAATTTCCACCAATCCTGCAGCAATGATGAAAAACAAGCCTTATATGAAGTCCTGCGACACAAGGAAGGCGAGACCGGAGGATAAGATCCTCTCCCCTGAAGAAATCGATAGCATCAGACAGGAAGTAAGATATCGCATGACCAGAAAGAAATGGGGCGAGTATTATATCAATGGTTATGCCATGCTGTTTGCCATTGAAACGGGTGTCCGTGCCGGAGAACTGTGTGCTCTCAAATGGGAGGATATAACGGAGAACTCCATTCATATCCACGCCCAGCAGCTCACAAAAAGAGAATCAGGCAAAAAAGTTTATTACTATGACACATGCACCAAGAATGAAAAGGGAATATCACAGGACGGAAGAGAATTTCCTCTGACAAGGAAGATTGCAGGTCTCCTCAGGGAGATAAAAGAGCTTCAGGACAGGCTCAGCATATCCTCAGAATTCATCTTTTGTCATGAGGATGGTGACTGGATCAAGACAGATGCCTATGAAACGTTCCTTAGAAGGCTCTGCCAGGCCAAGGGCTTTAAGGTAACAAACAACCATGCTCTCAGGATGTCCCTTAATTCAAATGTACTTATTCCAATGAATGTTTCTGTCGCAGACAGAGCTGCAATGCTTGGTCATTCCATTCAGACCAACCTTGCATTCTACAGTTTTGCACAGAAGGATTATTTGGAGAATGTAAGAGATTTACTGGACTCGCAGGATGAAAACGTAAAGGGAACCCTTAGGGAACCCCACAATATTGTTCCTTTTTCCAAAAAAGAAAGCTCAGAACACTTGATTTCTCAAGCTTTCTGAGCCCTCTAAACTCATGCGGAAGATGGGACTTGAACCCACACGATGTAGCCATCACAAGATCCTTAGTCTTGCTCGTCTGCCAATTCCGACACTTCCGCATTTCAAGTATTAAACTGTGTTCTGTGGTTTGACCCCACTCGAACAATAATATAGTAAAAGCTTCTTGTAGTCAAGCAACTTTTTCTATAAATGCAGGAAAAGGGACTTGAACCCTCATGATATTGCTATCACACGGACCTGAACCGTGCGCGTCTGCCAATTCCGCCATTCCTGCAAGCGACAATAGATATTGTAGCTATTTGACGATGTTTTGTCAACAGCATTTATCACTTAAACAGAATATCCGCTGCCTTGTAAAGATCATTGAAAACCTTATACTTCTGGGTATATTGAATAAGAACTGCAATTAGAATAAGCACACCTGCAAGGCACACGAAAAGCATAGGTGCGGAAGGATAAGACAAGAGTCCGACCACCGCTATTGTAATTGAAACAATCACTGCCGCAATGACGATAATCCGCCTCAGCAGTTCCTGCTGCATTGCCTCAATCAGAAGCGTTATCTCCTTTTTCTCAGCGAGTATCTCCTCGTCCGATAAAAGGTCCATATCAAGCTTCTCAATACGTTTAATTCTGTCCCTGATTCTCTTTTCCATACCAGTCCCCTTAATCCACTTGCCGCACCAAAGCGCATTCAAAAAACTTAGCACTTCCTACTCAGCAAAGATTTTGATAATCATGGAATTAACTTTGTTACTTGCCTCGATCCCCCGCTCAGAATAAGCCTCCACGGAGTCAGGTAGGCTTTCCCCACAGACATCTACTGACAATATACCACTTCCGAACCGCTCCTTCAAATAAATAAGCGATTTTTCAAGCTCGGAGATTGTCATATTCCCCTGATCCCAGTTGGTTGCAAACTCGTCCTCATCAAGTACATCCTTATCTATCGATAGATAAATCATCGATGAGACCGTGTCCGGAAGCTCATTTACACTTTTCAGAAAATGCACTCTTGCCCCGGATGTCATCCGCGGGTTTGATGCATTTTCACCGTCATCCCCGAACAGCTCCGGATTCTCCTCCATAACCTCAGCGCACAGCGAGGGATCTGCACCTATTATGAAAACCTGCCCCAGTTCCTTTCTATCCTTAAGCGCATTAAGCACCCAGCTTCCGCAGGATAAAACCTCGCCGTAGGAAGTCCACTTCATATCGGGATGGTGGTCAAAAAAGATGAGATCAAATTCAGGCGATGAGCTACTACCTTCAATGCAGGATTTTTCACACATCACATCCATCAGAAGCTTAGACATGTAATGATAATTCCCATTGTCAAAAAAGCTTATTACAGGTTCGCGCAAAGATGATGCATCCAAAGCCTTCACCTTTTCCCTGATTTCTTTGTAAGCGTAGTCGTCGCATATGCAGTTGGTGCCGCTTATATCTTTTAATGAGCAAAAAAGAGAACGAGCGCCCTCTTTTTTATAAAAGTCAAAGCCCTCGTTCTTGTAGATTCCCGTAAAATCGTATACCGTCACATTCATGTTATTTTGCCAGCATGTCCTTTAAGTGAAGGAGTGCGTCCTCCTTAATAATGCATTTAGCGGTTTCCTCAACGTGTGTCTGCTCGGGTGAGTTCATCATGAGCTCCTCGGCATACTCAAGTCCGCACCTGCGAAGATCGTATACTGCGTTCTCTCCGTCGGGCTCAAGCACCAGTGTTACGAAGTACTCGTCGTTTTCCTTGTAGAGCTTGGATCCTGTAATAGGAAGACTGTAGGATACCTTCGCGAATCTGGCTGCGGAATTGATGTCCTTGAATCTCGCCATATATTTCTCAGTGTTGACAATGGGCTTAGCCATCGCTTCTATCTGAGGATCCTGCTCCTCATCCTGATCATATATCTGTTCAATGAGCTCTGATACATGTCCGATCATCTCATTGAGTGCCTGTCCCTTATCAAAACCGGTCTTAGCCTTTATGGAGTCGACCCTCTCCTGAGTCATCTCTCTCAAAATAGCCTCTGCCGATCCACGGATCCTGTCTGCGGATTTCTGAATATCCTCGTTGGACATCTTTATTGCAAAAATGCGCACACTTCCGTCCATCATCATGTTCTTGCTCATCATGAGCACTTCTGTTTCGGGATTATACCCAAGCTGCTCGCCAACTTCCCTGTTCAGCTGCGCCATAAACGGAACGGTCTTCTTCTCTCCGTTCATGATTGCTTCCGGGGTGAGGCCGATTTCACGAAGTTCCGACGCAGCGATACTGCATTCTACTGTCGTATTGTTCATTTTAACGATTACCATATAGCCTCATCTCCTTTCCCTTTGAAAAATGAATTGCTATGTTTAGTGATTGTATCACATGATGTTAGCACTGTCTAGTGTCGAGTGCTAATTGTCGCAAAATTCATCCTCTTCTACCTTTATTGTACTACATATTTCGGCTCAAAGCACCTATTTTATTACATAATTTCCAAACGAATATTTGAAAAATTGGTGAACGCAATTAAAAACAGCCCGCCAGATATCCGGCGGGCGGAAGTTCATTATAAGGAAGTTACGCTTCATTGTCATTCAGCGTGACACGTTCGGACTAGGTTCGAAAAAACCTCACCAAGTCCTCTCAGCTATCTCTTGAGTTGTCTGAGTTCGTCCAGGAGGGTGTCCGATACGGTGATGACACGGCTGTTGGCCTGGAAGCCACGCTGTGTGATGATCATATCGGTGAATTCTGTTGACAGATCGACGTTACTCATCTCCAATGTTCCGGAGGTCATGTAACCACCGTCATCGTTAACCCACATCAGCTGCGCAGGTCCTGAGTTGCCTGTTACTGAGTAGAGGTTTTCACCCTCTTTGTTAAGACCTGTTACATTTGCAAACTCTGCAACTGCGATTTTTCCTGCAACTCTATTTTGTCCGTTGCTGTAAAGTCTTGTGATGGTACCGTCTCTTGCGATAGCTACACCGTTCATATCGCCTTCGGGATAGCCCTCGCCGTTTCCTTCTCTGTCGCCTCTGTAGGTTGCAAGTGCGGAACTGGAAGCACCGTTAAGCGGTGCATAATTTGTTGTTCCTGAGAAATCAAGAGTGAATCCGCCGGCTGCTGCCGCTTCGCCTTCAAACTGAAGCTGAATCTGTCCGTTTGCATTTCCGTCAGCACCGGTAAATTTTCCGGTCTCAGGATCATAGGTAAGTGCTACCGACAAATTCTCGGGAACGCCGCCCTCTATCATCTGATGATTTTCATCCATAATGCCCGTGATATTTGCGCGATAGGTTGAGTCGTTGTCATCACCCGCATTATCGAATTTCATTCTTACTGTATAAGTTTTGCCATCTGCTCCGTAGAACTCGAGGTCTACGGTTCTACCCTTATTGGGATCAAGGAGGTCATCGGTTCTGCTGATATTTCCTGTAACTCTCGCATAGGAAGTAGCTTCGCCGTCCATTTTTATAAGGTTCCCATCCTCACCGATAGGAAGGATCTGCAGCCTGTCTGTAGCTCCTGCTGCCAGGTCCTCAGATGTCTTTGCATCATCGCCTGCCTGCACGCCTCGAACATAGTAACCATCAGCTCTGGTTACGAGATAGCCCTGCGCATCAACTGTGAAGGAGCCGTCTCTTGAGTAGTTCATCTCGCCCTTATGATTTTCAATTACAAAAAATGAATCGCCGGTAATACTAAGGTCAAATACGCTGTCTGTCTGCTGTATTGAGCCCTGCTTTGCGATATTGGTCATAATGGCCGAGTATTTCGCACCGAGACCTACCTGCTTGGCGTTTGTTCCGCCTCTTACTTGAGTAGGACCGTTTGCTCTTCTCGCATTCTGGTATAAAAGATCTCCAAAGGTGGTTTTCTGAGCCTTGTAGGATGTTGTATTTACATTAGCTACGTTGTTACCGATAACATCCATCTGAATCTGGTGTGTTTTAAGTCCGGCAACTCCGGACCACAATGATCTCATCATAATCTCACCGCTTTCGTGTTAACATAAAAAGTGCAGTCTTATACCTACATCTTTTATTTCGGTAAGCAGCAGCAAATTCTTTAGAATAAAAATAGCACCATAAAAAACAACTTTCACAGTGCTACTTTATTGATCATATTTAATTAGAAATCCTTCGAGCTTCCGTTCTTTATCTGAAGTTCCTGGTTCTTAATGCTGACCCTGGTTCCGGGTGCTACGGAAGATGTGAGGAATGCATTGGATCCCACTACGGAGTCGTGTCCGATTACCGTCTCACCGCCAAGGATAGATGCTCCGGCGTAGATAGTAACGTTGTCCTCAATCGTGGGATGTCTCTTGGCTCCCTTAAGGGCCTGTCCACCCTTTGTAGAAAGCGCGCCGATGGTGACACCCTGATATACCTTTACATGCTCACCGATGATGGTCGTCTCACCGATAACTATGCCTGTTCCGTGATCTATCATAAAGTACTTGCCGATGGTTGCTCCGGGATGAATGTCAATACCGGTCTTCGAATGAGCGTACTCTGTCATGATTCTGGGAATAAGCGGCACCTTCAGCAGATAGAGTTCATGGGCCATACGGTTTATAGCCGTTGCAAGAAGTCCCGGATAGGACAGTATAATCTCCTCCTTGCTAAACGCTGCGGGATCACCGTCAAAAGTCGCCTGCAGATCGGTATCTATCAGAGCTCTGATGTCCGGAATCTTTTTGAAAAATTCATGCGTAATGCATCTTGCTCCGCAGGTCAGAGTTTCATCGGACGCATTTTCATAATCTCCGCCGTGCCTGTAAGCTATGGCCACCTGCTTCTGCAGATTGTAAATTGCATCCTCTATGATAACCGCAACCCTGTTGTAGTCATTATAACTTCTATAAATCTTATCTCTGAAATATCCGGGATAAATGACACGCAGCAGCTTTTTCACAATATCAATGACCACGTCCCTGTCGGGCTGGTTGAAAATGTCCATCTGATCAACATCTCTGCCCTTGTTGTAGTCATCAAGAATAAGCTCTACGATCCCCTCTATCTCGGTTCTCAGATTCTGACGCTCTCCAATATCCATCTCTCCTACCTGCTCTCCCCGGTCAGCCTAATCAGTCTGCCGATATTTATAATTTGTAACAGAATAACCCATTTGGAATTATTAGTCCATCATTTTGTCTTTACTTCTTTAGTTTCCGACTTCTTCCCGTAAATTCTTTCGTCATGGGCCACTCTGTAAGGAACTATATAATAGTAATACTTCTTTTTGCGCGAAACCTTTCTGTCAGTGTACTCAAGCTTAAGCTGGCTCGTAATCGT
Source organism: Butyrivibrio sp. INlla16 (assembly GCF_900104155.1). Lineage (GTDB taxonomy): Bacteria > Bacillota > Clostridia > Lachnospirales > Lachnospiraceae > Butyrivibrio. The sequence continues at coordinate 80,662 of NZ_FMYB01000017.1, read as the reverse complement.
GCCGACTTTCTTAAAGCCGCTCTTTTTCTTATCGGACCTGTAAATCTCATAGCCGGTGGCTCCGATTGCCTTGTTATAGGCCATGACCGCTTTTCCCTTAAAACCGGCAATTGCTACAAAGGACGTTTTCTGCGGGGCGTAGTCCGATATCTTCGCGCCCAGGGATTTAAGCGTCTTCTTATAGGAAGAAAGGTCATCCGTCGAGATATACATATTGACTTTCTTGGTCGTGCTTACCGTCTTGGTGTAGTCGGAATCATCCGTCGTATTTGCAAAAAGCTGTACCCAGTAGTGCACTCCCTTTACCTTGGCGTGACCGATGGCACATACATTGTAATTGGGATTTAGCATGTTTCTGCGGTGGCCCTGACCTGCGTACTTTTCATTCACTTCCTGAAATGCCTCAAAAGCTGCCTTCGCGGTCTTGTAGCCATAGGCGATATTTTCACCGGCGTAGGTATAGTTGTAGTCGCTCTCATCCAGCGCACTGAAACACATCCTGCCGTTTGGCCTCTCATGATTGAACTTAAGCGCTATCTCCGCTGCTCTGAGCATTGCGATTTTTTCAAGCTTATAATCATAGGCAAGTTTATTAAGATCATAGGTATAAACCTGCTTGGTGTTGGTCTCATTCCAGAGCCAGGTGTCCTTACCCGTTCTGAAGTCATTTATCATCTTCTGCATGTTTCTCGCAGATTTCTGAGCATACTTTATATTGATTCCGACCTTGGAAACCGGGAACCTTGTCGCAGTCTTGGGCGCGGATTCCTCTGAAAGAATCTCACCATTGTAGCCCTTAATCATATAGGTGTAGATGCCGCCTTCTTTCATCGCATCCTTATCAAGATATGAAAGCGTATCCCCCGGCAAATCAGCCTGAAGCTCCCAGGGTGCAGAGGACTTCTGCCTTCTGAAAACATAATAGCCCAGGGCATTATCCGCCTGTTTCCAGCTAACCAAAAGGCCCTTGTATTCGTTGCTGATCTCAGTAATAACCGGCTTAGCAACTACGAGCTCTACGGTCTTCTTAACTTCCTCCTTCGCACCAACAGATAGTGCACCGCCACACGGAGCAGCAGGTGACAGCAAAAGAGCTGCCGCCAGAAGGATGGACAGAATTTTCTTGTGGGTAAAAATGTGTGATTTTTTCATACCGAACTCCCTCATGTATTGTGATAAATTTAATTATAAAACGAAGGGGATGGCTTGGCTATATTACGACAGCCTGTCCCTTATCTCATCCTCGGTTCGCTTAACCTCGTACCAGAAGTCGGCTGCGCTCATTCGCATAGCGCCGGCGCCGTAAATTATTACCTGCTCGATGGCATCGGAGGTTGCGACGGTCACACGATTTTTCTTGCTGTACTCATGAGCTGTGCGCTCAATATACTGATCGGCGGTCTCGGCTTCCTTGGTGAATACCACATCGAGATTGTGATATTTAAGCACGTGCTCCGTTCCGCCGGGAACTCTGTAGGCATCAAATACCAAAATCACCGTTTCTCTTCTGTAGCCCTGGAAATTCGAGAGAATATCCATCAGCTTATCGCGCGCGGACTTCATATCTGATTCCGCAAGACTTCTAAGCTCATCATTTGCATAGATGATATTGTAGCCATCGACGAGAAGATAGGCATCATCCGGTGAAAATTCCTTCTGCGCGCGGTATTTCTTCTCCGGAGCTTTGTTCGCCGCCTTCCTTTTGCGCTCTTCGTCGGCCTTGGCATCGTAGCGCGGCTTAACGGGTCCGTAGGTTCGTTCAAAAATATTATCAAGCTCCTGAATTGTGGCATTGTACTGCCTGGTGCGCTCCTCGTAGGTCAGCTCTTTTTCTCTTCTGACCTCCTCTGACTTAAAGCTCTGCAGCTTATCGCCAAGGCTCGTAAGATCTGTCTCTACTGAGTTCTTCCCGTCATCTATCGTCCAGCCGGTATTAACGTGCATATGGTTTCTTACTTCGTTCCACGGAATAACGGTCCCCGCACCATGTGAGCAAAAAACGCTGCCTGTGGGCTGTGCTATGTCGCGCTCGGGATCGTAGTCCTTTTCGGCGATAACTTCTTCAGCGTTGTGACATGGCTCGAAACCGCGAAGTGAGAGGCTGATTCTCCCCGCGCCATGTGTATATGAAATCAATTCTCTTGCATAATCCGAAAGCTCGGAAGCGGGCACGGAGCCCGTAACACTTGATGTTCCGTCTGGAAGCATCTCCGGAGGGTTGGTCGTTCCGTTCATTTTCTGGATATCGCTAAGGAGTCTTCCGATATTTTCAGAAGGAAGCTCCGCAGTAAAATCATAGACAGGCTCAAGCAAAATGCTCTCTGCCATCATAAGTCCCTGCCTAACGGCGCGCATGGTCGCTTCTCTAAAGTCTCCGCCCTCGGTGTGCTTTAGGTGGGATCTTCCGCCGATTACAGTTATCTTCATATCCGTAATCTCAGAACCCGTGAGGACTCCGCGAATCCTGAATTCCTCTAAATGGGACAAAATGAGGTTCTGCCAGTTAATCGCAAGATCATCCACAGGACAATCGGCGTTAAAGGCCAGACCGCTTCCGGGCTCTCCCGGTGCAAGAAGGAGATGAACCTCAGCGTAGTGCCGCAGCGGCTCAAAGTGTCCGACACCCTCGACAGGTGCCTTGATCGTCTCCTTATAGACGATACTCTCATCTCCGAAGTCTATATCAAGCCCGAATCGCTCCATGCATCTGTGCTTTAGGATTTCCATCTGAACTTCGCCCATAACCCTGACGGAGAGGTCGCCTGTTTCTTCATCCTTTTTTACTGATAAGAGCGGCTCCTCTTCGGACAACTCGAGAAGCTGCTTGTAGGCAGCAAAGGCATCTGCGCCTTCCGGAAGGATGATTCTGGACGACAGAATCGGCGAGAGCACCTCGGTCACTTCTCCTGTGAGGGCACCAAGTCCCTGCCCCGCATAGGACGTATCAAGGCCTGTTACGGCCACGATTCGGCCTGCCCCTGCCTCCTGAAGGAGTTCATATTTTTCGCCCGAATAGATGCGTATCTGGTCGATTTTGGCAGAGATTGTTTCTCCTGCCTTCGCCCCGCCCGCTGCGGGCATGGTAAGGATGTCACGCACATGAAGAGCTCCGCCCATAACCTTAAGCCAGGTGAGTCTTGCGCCGTTTGTATCTCTAGAAATCTTGTAGACTCTTCCCGCAAATTCCTGCGGATAATCAGGAGCTTTCGCAAAGTCGTCAAGAAGAGATATCAGTTCCTTAACGCCCTCCATTTTCAGCGCACTTCCAAAGAGGCATGGGAATAGCTTCCGTGAAAAGATAAGGGCACGGATGTCGTCCTCTGTGACTTCTCGGCCTTCTTCCAGATAGGCATTTAGAAGGGCTTCGTCGCAGACGGCGAGGGATTCCTGGAAGGCATCACTACCCAAATCCATCTTTGAAAAATCCACCACGTTGTCGGAGAGCCTCTTCCTGATATCTTCAAGGATGCGGTCCTTGTCAGACTGAGGCTGGTCCATTTTATTTACAAAAATATAGATTGGAACTTTGTAATGAGAAAGAAGCTTCCACAGTGTATGAACCTGGGAAGTTACGCCATCGGCGCCGCTAATGATAAGAATCGCGGCATCGAGCACCTTCATGGTGCGCTCGGTCTCGGGGGCAAAATCGGCATGCCCGGGAGTATCGAGAAGCGTCACATGCGTATTTTCAGACAGATCAAGCTCCGCCTGCTTAGAAAAAATGGTGATGCCCCTTGATCTCTCCAGAGAGTATGAGTCAAAAAAGGTATCACCATGATCCACGCGGCCGGATTTCCTGACCGCCCCTGTGAGGTACAAAAGTGCCTCCGACAGGGTAGTCTTACCGGCGTCAACGTGGGCATATATTCCAATGTTTAAGTGTTTTTTTCCTGTAGTTTCCATAACCACAATAATAGCACAGTTTTGATATAAGCGGTATTTCCTATTGCTATCAGTTCATCATCATATAGGAGAATCCGATAACTCCCGCAACGCCAATAACTGTTGCGATAATAGCAGGAAGCGTAAATACAGGCGCGCTATCAGCCTGCTCGGAACCGTTCTTTTTGAAAATCGAATCAAACTCCTCTAAATTACCTTCATTCCTGGCAATTCCCCTCATAACAATCTTTGCAACAAATGAAAAAGCTATTGCAAGGAAAAAGAATACGATGGTGGGAACCAGCATGCTCTGTCTCTGCGATTCAGCAACTGCCGAAAGATCCTGCCCCATCGTATTAGCAGCAAGCATTGCGGCATAAACCAGGAGCATGTTGAAGGAGTTGTTAAGGAAATGCATGATCATGGATGTAATAATACTTCCGCTTGCAACATTTACAAAAGCAAAGATAACTCCAAGCACAAACGCATAGCAGAACTGGTTAAAGTTCAAATGAATGAGTCCGAAGAAAAGTGCGGAAATAAGCGCAGCTTTCACAATAGTAGACACTCTTTTATAAGTTCCGAAAAGCAGTCCTCTGAAAGCAAACTCTTCAATAAAAGGCGGAAGCAGCGAAACAACCATAATTGCAAAGCCTGCCGAACCGGATAACATACTGTTCGCGCTCTGAGCTACTGTGTTGGGCACAAAGAGCTGTGAAAAGAAATTAGCAAATACCCAAATCGGTGTGATAACGATATTGAGAACAATTGTCAGAAGTACGGTCGATATCTTGATCTTATGAAGACCCATGGCTTCTGTAAAAGACTGGCCGCTTTTAAATACATAAACAAGGACCGGAATAAGAAGTGCCGCTTCGCAGAGTACGGAGCCCCAAATTCCCACTTTAACGCCCTTCATAGCGATGAACGTTCCGCCAACGCTAACGATGATGTTAAGAAGAAGTACTACAAGAAAAACAATCCCCATATTTTTAGATTCTTGCTGTTTTGTCATATTCATCCCTCCCTAAACTTTTTGTCATATAGAAAAAAAGACTTTGGAAGCATTTCCAAAGTCCTAAGTAGTCGGAGTGGCGGGACTCGAACTCGCGGCCTCTACCTCCCTAAGATAGCGCGCTAACCAACTGCGCTACACCCCGGCGACAAATGGTATCTTATCACGTCACGGGGAGAAAAGCAACTACTATTTTTAATTTTTATAATTTTTTTAATCGTCACACCATATTTCTATGAATCTGTCAAATCTTGGAAGCTTTGGTTCCAGGTAGCCTCTCTTGTCAGCAGAAAAGAAATGCTTGTCAATCAGGCGGTCTTTGTATGTATTATAAGTGTCCGGATTAGACATATACGCTTTTGTATCTTTTGCTTTTCCGGTCTTTCCCTTATAAAAACTTCTTATAAAATCCTGTTCCTTATCAGTCAGTTCAGGCCAATCAAGATTATAAGATTTAAACAGAGTTCTCTCATAGTCAGGAATCAGATCTTCGAGTGTTTCTGATTCATTTTTATTAAAATATAACGATCCCAACACTTGATATGCATACGCATAGCCAAGAGTCATGTCATATAGTCTCTTAGCCTCTAAAGCATCCACGCCAAGATATTTTTCGTAGTTATTTGCGATATCAAATTTATCCAACGGCTTAACTTCTCTCGTGTCTCCTCGTCTGAAAAATGACAGACTTTTGGAAACTGCCTCGCTCCTTGGATCTTTCTTGCTAATTGTAAAAAACTCCTCAATGTTCTTCGAAAGTCCACTCACAACCAGGTACACCCGTCTGCCCCTGTTAAACATGGTTCCCAATATAGAAAGGAGTTCTACTGTGCTTTCCGTTCTGGAAATATCATCTATCATAACGAGGACATTGCGATTTTTCTTGTTTGCCTTGGCAATCATGCTTGCCAGAGTTGCCTCCTTATCATAAAAAACATTATTCTCGGCATAGGTTTTGGTTACTTCTATGCTTCCCTTTCCGGATATAATAGGAATGCCCCCTTCGGCAGTTGCACTCGCTTTTATGGATGTTTCTGTCTTTTTTTCGTTTATGAAATCTTCCTGACTAAGATATGAAATGAGCGTTGTTACCCCACTTCCCTCTGCTGCGAGAGGATAGACAAGCCAGTTTTCATCCTTCTCAAGCGTCTGCAGAACCTTACCATATTCTACAGACTTCCCCGAGCCTCTGAGTCCGGTTATCTTATATACGAACTTTGACGATTCACTGCTCTTAAAATTTGTAATGATTTCATCTGCTATACCACAGTCGATATAGGGCTTTCCCGCAACTCCCGGTGTCAGAGTGAATGGATCAATTTTAACAGCCATAATCTCTCCTATCTTTTTACTATTATTATTTATATTTTCTATTATTTACTATTTTTGTATATTATTTTCTTATTTTTTCTCTTTTTTACTATTTTATTCTCTTTTTTTCTATTGGTCAAATAATTTTACGCTTTTTAGCGTGTGATTCGCCTTTCTCTAGATGAGGGTCATAGCATGTAAAACACACAAAAAATCCACCCTGTAGAGTCTCCTACAAGGTGGATATATAACCTCTTAAACATGGAATGTACTTTTTAATCTACTTTGGGCAGCTTGGCGAAACTAGCCTCCAGCTCTGCGTCTGTCGGGATGTAGTCGGACATCTCGCCGTCGTTGAACTTCTGGTATGCCACCATATCGAAATAGCCGGTTCCGGTAAGGCCGAAAAGAATTGTCTTCTCCTCGCCTGTTTCCTTGCACTTAAGAGCCTCATCGATAGCGGCCCTGATAGCATGGCTACTCTCAGGTGCGGGAAGGATACCTTCAACTCTTGCAAACTGCTCTGCTGCCTCGAATACTGAGGTCTGCTCTACGGATATTGCCTCCATGTAACCATCATGATAGAGCTGTGACAAAACGGGGCTCATGCCGTGATAGCGAAGTCCACCGGCGTGGTTTGCGGAAGGAATGAAGTTGCTTCCGAGTGTGTACATCTTAGCAAGAGGACATACCATTCCTGTGTCGCAGAAATCGTAAGCAAATTTTCCTCTTGTAAAGCTCGGGCAGCTTGCGGGCTCAACAGCAACTATTCTGTAGTCCTGCTCTCCTCTGAGCTTCTCTCCCATGAAGGGTGAGATGAGACCACCGAGGTTTGATCCGCCTCCTGCACAGCCGATGACAACGTCGGGCTTGATGCCGTATTTATCAAGGGCAGCTTTTGCCTCAAGACCTATTACAGACTGATGTAAGAGCACCTGGTTCAGAACGCTTCCAAGAACATATCTGTAGCCTTCAGTTTTGGTTGCTACTTCTACAGCCTCTGAAATTGCACATCCAAGGCTTCCTGTGGTTCCGGGATGCTCAGCATTTATTTTTCTTCCGATCTCGGTATCCATTGAAGGTGAAGGTGTTACGCTTGCGCCGTAGGTGCGCATAACTTCGCGTCTGAAGGGTTTCTGCTCATAGGATACCTTTACCATGTAGACCTTGCAGTCGATGCCAAGGTATGCAGATGCCATGGAAAGAGCTGTTCCCCACTGACCTGCGCCGGTCTCGGTGGTCACGCCCTTAAGGCCCTGCTGTTTTGCATAATATGCCTGAACAATCGCGGAATTGAGCTTGTGGCTTCCGCTGGTATTGTTACCCTCGAATTTGTAGTAGATCTTAGCAGGTGTATCGAGCGCCTTCTCAAGACAGTAAGCCCTAACCAGGGGTGACGGTCTGTACATCTTATAGAAGTCCTGGATCTCCTGCGGAATATCGATATAAGCTGTAGTATCGTCAAGCTCCTGCTTTATAAGCTCATCACAGAATACCGGGCGAAGCTCATCAAAACTCATGGGATTAAGGGTTCCGGGATTAAGGAGCGGAGCCGGCTTATTTTTCATATCTGCTCTGACGTTGTACCACTGCTTCGGGATTTCATCCTCACTAAGATAGATTTTATAAGGGATTTTTGCTTCATTGCTCATGACTGTTTCTCCTTTGTCGATTCTTCAACACTTTAAACCATTAAAGCACAGTCGGAGATGTACAGTCAAGAGCGGAATTTCATAAGGCGTCCTTAAGCAAAGCATCTATCTCCTCTTCAGAATATCCAAAATTTACGGAAATATCATGAGCTATCTCATCATCGGTCATTCCTTTACTATAATATCTTCGAATTATCTTAATAGCTGTTTCTTTTTTCACCTTCTCTGTAAGCTCTTTATCATGAATTCTCTGTCTATCCCATTCCTTCATATATGCTCTGGTTACCTCCCATGTGAGCAAATTAATCAGACATGTATTATTTTGAATATGAAAGTGCTTCCTTAAGTAAATCTGCAATCTCTTCTTCGGAAAAGCCGAAAATACGCGAAATATAAGCAACTATCTCATCATCGGTCATTCCTTTACTATGATCATCTTGGATAATGTTAATAGCTGTTTCTTTTTTCACCTTCTCTGTAAGCTCTTTATCATGAATCCTCTGTCTATCCCATTCCTTCATATATGCTCTGGTTACCTCCGATTTCTTCTTAACGGAACTAACAATCTCATCGAGCCGTATAAGGTCGTTATCGGGCTCTGAATCGATCTCACCTTCTACAATATATTTTACCAACTCTGAGACAGATTTGCTATGCAGTTTATCTCCGGGAATGTTGTTTTTCCCGCCTCCGTAGAAGAAGTAATTTATCCTTCCATCGTCGTAGTCGATATCCGGATGTGATACCAAAGTCGTTCTTACTTCATAGTACATATCTCCTGCGCCGAACGGATCAAAGGATAAAAAGGTAATCGACACATAGTCCGACAGTTCATCGTAGTCCTTACCCTCATTAAAAATCTTTGCATCAGTAAGAGCAGAATAGAATCTATGCCTCTTAGGCAGTGATTTCCTGTCAGCTTTGCGATTTTCCATCTCCAGGTCATAGGCAACGGAAGATGCTTTTGGAGCATTCTCTCCTTCCGCATTTTTAGCCTTAACGAGAGCATCCAGCCTTATACCATGATTCCCCTTATCTATCCCCATAAAAGTCTTCTGCGGTGTTACATCATCGACCACCACCTTAAATCCCATAACCTTGCTGATGATGATACTTGCAACTTCCTTGGCCCGCTCCTCATCTTCCATCAAATAATTAAAAAAGAAGTCCGACAGAACATTCATCCCCTGAACTATGCTCTGCGCTTCCTCGAACGTAATATGATCCTGTAATAAATCTCCCACTTGTGTCATATGTCCTCCCTGACCTAAATAGTATTGCTTGTCCTGTGTATTCTATTGGTATATCATGTATATTATATTGATATACTAAGCTTGTCAATACTATTGATATATATTATATACTATCAGAATATGGAGGCATGTAATTATGAATGCAAATTACGGTGAGAAAATCAAAATGTTAAGGACCCAAATGGGCTTAACCCAGCATCAGGTAGCAGAAAACTTGCAGGTAACTCCCGGTTATATCAGCAACGTTGAAAATGGCAGAACTGCCATGTCTCTCAGGATTCTGATGTATTATGCACAGTTCATGGGTGTAACGCTGGATTCGCTGGTGGGTCAGCTTGAGCCTGAGTATCAGGCATCAGCTATTGATACCGAGTTGATGCAGCTGATATCTAAGATGGATCTTGAATCTAAAAAGAAGCTTTTGGAAATACTTAAGATATGTAATAGATAGTAACAAAAAGACCCCGGAGGGGAAATCCCTCCGGAGCCGTATTAAATTAAACTCTCTTGAATGTCACAATACTTAAATCAAATATTAGTCCTGCTCAACGATCTTAGCTTTCTTTCCGCCAGCCTTCTTAATCTTCTTGGAAGCACTCTTAAATACCTTACTGGAAGATGCTTCAACGTTTATGACATTCTTTTTCTTAAACTTCTTGAATGCGCCTGCGCCATAGGTCTTAACCTTATCACCGTTTACTGTGAGTTCCTTGCACTTTACGCAGCCTGCGAATGCAGCAGCACCAATCTGCTCAACATCTGTTTCGGAGATATCAAGGCTTGTGAGCTTCTTGCAGTTCTCAAATGCAGAAGCGCCAATCTTCTTGGTCTGCTTAGGCATAGTTACGGATACGATTGATGTGCCCTTGAAAGCTCCGTCAGCGATCTCAACAACGTCGTATTCTACATTATTGATCTTTACTGCGCTAGGGATAACAGGCTTATTTGTAGCCTTAACCATTCCTGCATAGGCAACTTCATGAGCGTTCAGAATCTTGTATTGTGCTTCGCCGTAATCGTCGGTTACTACCGTTCCTATAGCATCACTAATGCAGAAGTGATATACATTCCACATCATGGTACCATCTGTAGCCGTCTTAAACCTAGCCCAAACATCTACTTGTCCGGGTGCTTTAGCAGTAAATGTTTTTGATGTTTTATCAAAGGATGCTCGTGACCCTGAATAAACATTTCCTGCATCATCCCACTTTGCATCAGTTCCAAAATCAACATCAAAATTAGCATTATCAAATTGTACGTATGTCTGGTCTAGCGGTGTACCTTTTCTTGTAGCAGGAGGAGGCGCAATTGTATAAGTCTCGCCAACAGCAAGATCAATATCTTCCGGAATCAGATAATCATTAACCGGTGTCTTCGCAACTTTCACATAACCACGTATAGTCTCAGTATTAACAGTTCCGTTCTGATCTGTCCAATCAAATTTAGCTGAAATTGTTACATAATTATCATTACTTGATGAAACACCAGTAACAACACCATTTGCTACCGTAGCAACAGCCGGATTACTAGATGTCCAATCTTTACAATCAGCTAATGAAAGATGTTTAACTGTAGTTGTAATACCATTAGTTGACATAACATCTAAATCACTATTTATATATTTTGTATCTGTATTAATTGTATCTCGAGTGGTTGTTTCAACTGTGCCATATACAATAGCTGTTCTCGACTCACCAATCCCAATAGTCTCTGAAGTATCACCCGCATGATAAGGATCACTCTCACCTACAAGGTGTTCAAAATCCAAATATCCTAGGCCATCATAGCTAACTGTTGTTATAACCTGCGCGGATACGGGAACCGCAGTAGTGAAAACTGCTGCTATGGCCATTGCACCTGCCATGCCCAGTGCTATAATTTTTTTATTCATATATTAACCTCCATTATAGACGCTCATAATATTACTTAATACTTCTTAATTCTCTTATAGATCTCATATTCATAATCTTCGTATTTTTTATCTATCTTGTTATATACAGTGACCTTTATTCTTGTAGGAGCACGATTCGCAGCATTTTGTGAATTAATTATTGAGCTCTCTGACTTATTCTGATTAGCGTTTGCGTTATTGTAGGTCTCAGAATCAATATCTGTTTGATTCGTATAATCAGGAAGCTTACCTAATGTAATCTTCTTATTATTTTTTACTGTCTTATACCTAAACATGACAGCGCTTTCTCGCATACCGTCAATTGTATCATCATAATCGCCGTCGCCATTTAAATCTACCGGATGAGCCCCTGTGGTTTCGATGGCTTTAGTTTTTGAATAAGTAGCATCAGCTGTAGAATAATTATCTTCTCCATAATGAGGATCCATACTGCTATCCCATTTATACTTTTCAAGAACACCTACCTGAATTCTTACAAGATTATAATTTTTTCCAGTTTTAACCTTAAGCTTTCCGGCTTTCTTTGTTGTATACTCATAAAATGTATTTATATCCTTACCCTTATAAATGTACTTATTGTCCGTTTTACCTATAGTATCACCCTGCTCAAGGCTCTTTCCTGCAAAAGTAATACTCTCGATTGCTTTATCCTTGGTTGATACTACAGTAACTTTAGCAGAACCGGTCTTAGTCCCATTTACATCATAAATGTCAAAGCTTATAACAGCCTTTCCAACCTTTTTTCCAAATACTCTTATCGAGATTATTGCACTGGATGCATTAACCTTTGTATCTGCGCTGGGAACATAAATATTCTCGCCGGATCCATTATTTGCTACATAGTAAAAGCCCTTATCATCTTTATTAATATCCTTAATCTTTGTTGTTTTATTTACCCATGTATCTCCAAGTCTGGCTTGAACCACCTTCTTATTACTGGACTTAATATTTCGAATTTCTACATTACCTCCATCCAGTAAAATACCTATATCATCAAAATCACCGGTATGTACGGTAATTTTTGAATCAATATAATTAGGTGTTTCAGTAAGACGATTGCCTCCAGAAAGATCATCTTCGTTATAAGCCATCTCACCTGTAATAGTATTCTTATACTCAGTGTAGGTAAACTTTAGGATGCATGTAGTTGATTTATTATCAGCGGCCGGATCATTTGTAGAAGTAGAAGTGTATCCTCCACTTGCATACTTAAAATAGTTATGTATCGTTTTTGCCGGTGTAACACTCGTATCAATTACGTCAATACGTTTGTTCCAACTTGTTTCTGTACCAGCAACAGCAATACCCTGGGCAACAGCATTATTCCATGCTGCAAGCTCAGCCTTATTAGCATTCCAACCGCCTGCAGTACCATCGCCATTATCAGTTCCTGTTACAGTTATTGTCTTTTCATACTTATCAATTACTGTTCCAGCTCCCTTATTATAATCATGCCACTGTTCTGCCTTAACACCAACCGGAGTCAGCAATGTAAAGGACAGTGCAACCGCGAGTGCAGCCGCACCAATTCTAGAGAGTTTCATCATATAAATTACCTCCACTCATAAAAAATTTTGTTTACGGTTTTTCGTAACCGAGGTTTCGTGACATTTTCCATTCTAACATCTTGAATTATTTAGTCAATTCGCTCAACCATGCATTTTTTTGACATTTTATGAAGTTTATAAAATGTTTATAATTACGTTTATATGAAAAGTTCAGTAATGACATAGTTTTTCAACTCGCCAATCATAATCATATAATAAGAGCACATTACAATAATTTATAATTATAATATTTATATAACTATTACATTGTTTACAATAAAAAAAGATGGTCACATTTAAGGCAAACATGACCATCTATAAACGCATATTTTCATTTCTTTACAGTCCCTGCATCATATCAATGATAATGCGGAGTTCGTTTAGAGTTACTGTCTCATCTCCTACCGTAAGTTCATCCTCCTCGTCGTATTTCTCTGAGAGGTAATCAAGGAACTCCCACATGTTCTCATAGCTGTCAGGATCTTCGATTATAAACGTCTCACCGCTTACGGTGATTGTGCCATCGTCCGCAAGGTCCTTTCTGATGACCTCCATTATTTCTTCGGCTCGATCGGGTGAGATGGCATCCGGGATACCTGCCAGAGGTGTGTCCTCATCGCCAATGAATGTGGTTAAATCTCCTTCTGCTAAGGTAGTCTCCGGAACATTCTGATCTTTCCAGGTGTTTCCGACTTTTTTGAAGGAAAATAGCACCTCAGCATCCTCACCGATCTCAGGATCGGGATCCAGCGTTATTCCGACATCCATATTTTTCTTGTTCATCCCCCCGCAGGCTGTAAGAGTAAGCACCGCCGTAAGGACAAGTAATCCACTTAAAATTCTCCTCATACCAGACTCCTTTTTGACTTTCCTTAGTATTAGTCTGTCCTTTAGACCTAAACCTATTGTAAAACACAAAAATAAAGCCACATTTATGCGAATGTTAATGGCTTCTTAAAAGTTTATAAAAAGAGTCTGAAGTTTGAATTTTTATTTAAAAATATTTGTTTTGATAATTAATATTCGAATTTGTGATACAATATAGAGGCAACAATTTTCCAAAGGAAAGGAGAGATTAGTATGAAATTAGTTTCAAAAATCAGAAGGGTTGTCTTTTCACCCCTCGCACTTATAATGGCAGCTGTCATCATATTGTCCGGTGTTCCGGTAAACCATGTAAGTGCAGCATCTTCCGTAACTGTTAAGCTTGGAAGCAACAAATCAGTAAGCCTTAAGAAGGGCACCAAGAAGCAGATCATTGCAAAGAAGGGCAGCAAGACTTTAGGCAAGAAGGCTGTTAAGTATTCTTCAAGCAAGAGTTCGGTAGCAAGCGTAAGTGCAACCGGACTTATCACAGCTAAGAAGGCCGGCACAGCTAAGATCACTGTTAAGAAGGGTTCAAAGAAGTCTGTTATCACAGTTAAGGTTACAAGTAAATCGGATGATGATGATGACGATGACGACGATGATGATGACGACAAGAAAATAACCGGCATCTATCTCACAGAATCCGAGATCAGACTTAAGGTTGGCTTCTCAAAAGAGCTTTCCTGCAAGACAGCTCCCAACAACAAAGTAACCAAGGCTAGCTGGGATGTTGAAGATGAGTCCGTTGCAGTTTATGAGAACGGCAAGGTTGTAGCTAAGAGCGTAGGCGAGACAATTATTTATGCTCGCGCATACGGCAAGGTAACTGCCTGCAAGGTTATCGTATACGAATAAAAAATAACTGAATAAGATAAGGGCGCACCTAATCGGTGCACATATGAAAAGCCGCCAAGCAAGGCGGCTTTTCTTTTTTATATAGATGGGTTTGTCACTCGATATGATTTATCATAGATGCCAGATACCCGGCACCGAAACCGTTATCAATATTGACTACGCTGACTCCGCTGGCGCAGGAATTGAGCATAGAAAGAAGCGCCGAAACTCCGTTAAAGGAAGCTCCGTATCCGACACTGGTTGGCACTCCGATCACAGGGCAGTCAGCAAGTCCGCCGATGACGCTTGCGAGGGCGCCTTCCATTCCTGCTATCGCGATGATGACTCTTGCACTCATGATTTCATCCATGTGACCAAGTAGTCTATGAAGTCCCGCAACACCCACGTCGTAGAGTCTTACAACTTCGTTTCCGTAAACTTCAGCAGTCTTTGCGGCTTCCTCTGCCACCGGGATATCGCTTGTGCCGCCGGTCGCAACCACAATCTTTCCCTTTCCGTCTTTTTCAGGAAGCTCTCCCACTATTCCGATATGGCTAAGAGGATCGTATTCAAAATCTTCTATATTAATCTTAAGAAGAGTCGCTGCCTCCTCCTTCATCCTTGTTATGAGGACGGTCTTTTGCCCATGCTCTCTTAATTTGTTCGTGATATCAAGCACCTGCTGCGGAGTTTTCCCGGCGCCGTATATTACTTCAGCTGCGCCTTGTCTTAAGCCCCTGTGAAAATCGGGCTTGGCGAACCCCATGTCCTCGTAGGGAGCTTCTTTAAGTTTTAAAAGTGCTTCGTCAACTTTAGTTTCTCCTGATGCCACCTGCTGCAGAAGTTTTTCCATCTCTTTTTTATCCATTACTAATCTTTCCTCTCAAAATATTCCTAGTGTAGTAAAATGCCGGGAACAAAAATACGTCAGCAAGAATCCATGCCAGCGGACTGGCAAGGCAGATTCCCGTATATCCTATCACCGGTACAAGAAATAGTGATGCCGCTGCTCTTGCAATCATCTCACACACTCCGGCAAGGATAGCCAGCATACTGAAGCCCATGCCCTGTATAAGGAATCTGACAACATTGACAAATACAAGCGGTATGTAGAACAGGCTGTTCCAGATAAGATATGTATGTGCGTAATCAAGAACAGCACTTTCACCCGCGCTCATAAACAGCATTGCAAAGTATCTTCCAAAGAAATACAGAACTCCGAAGGCGATAACCGAGTAAATACAGCCGAGAATGCCTGCTGCCCACATACCTTTTGAAAGTCTGTCAATTTTTCCTGCACCCACGTTCTGACCGCCATAGGTCGACATCGTGGATCCCAGCGCATCAAAGGGGCAACAGAAGAACATTCCCACCTTGCCCGCTGTGGTAACCGCTGCCACAATGTCAGCTCCCTGACTGTTGACCGCAACCTGCAGCAGCACACTTCCAATAGCTGTGATCGAGTACTGCAGTCCCATCGGAATTCCCATGTTGAAAAGCTTGAAAACATGGTGCCTCTCCAGTGTAAGGTCGCGCTTTGTAATATGAAGAATGTCCACACTTTTCACAATAAAAACAAGGCACATAATTCCCGAGATAAGCTGGGATAAAACCGTAGCCAGCGCCGCCCCTGTAACGCCAAGTCCGAATACTATTATAAATAGAAGATCCAGCCCTATGTTGATGAAGGATGCAATCACCAGAAACATAACCGGATGCTTGCTATCCCCGACTGCTCTGAGTACGCCCGAGAGCAGGTTGTACATATATATAACCGGTATCCCGATGAATATCACGACAATATATCCATAGGCGTGCTCCATTACTTCATCCGGCGTGTTCATGAGAATGAGTATCTTTTTACAGAAAATGGTTGAAAGGAAAGTCATTATCACAGCCAATATGCTGCATAGGACAATGGCATTTCCCAGATATCTTTTCAGGCCGTTAAAATCCCTTGCTCCGAAGGTCTGCGCTATCGGTATGGAAAATCCTGCAGATACTCCCATGCAGAATCCTATGATCATGAAGTTGATGGAACCGGTGCTGCCCACGCCTGCAAGGGCATATTTTCCCAAGAACTTACCTACAATCATGGTATCCACCACATTGTAGAACTGCTGAAAAAGCATTCCCATAAGCATGGGCACGGCAAATCCCAGAATAAGTTTCATGGGAGATCCGTTTGTTAAATCTTTTGTAGCTGCTTTTTGCATATTATAACCTCGTTCATAGGTTTAGTATCTTTATAGGAGCGGGGATGTATCATAGTTTAGTATCTCGTTCATGCTCCCTGTTCTGTAGCCTTGAAGATCGAGAGATACATAGGAGAAACCGAGTGCTTTTATCCTTTTGAAAATTGTTTGCCTCGTCTCATCTTCAAGAAGCTTTTTTATCTCGTCTTCAGGAACTTCTATCCTCGCCATGTCGCCATGAACTCTGCATCTTGCCTGTGAAAAGCCGCTTCCGAAAAGTATCTCCTCGGCTGCACCTGCCATCTTTATCTTTTCTTCGGTTATCTCCTCGCCGTAGACAAATCTTGTAGCAAGACATGCAAAGGATGGCTTCGACCAGGTGGGAAGTCCGAGCCTTTTTGAAAGAATCCTGATTTCTTCTTTTGTAAGACCCGCCTCTTTCAACGGACTTTTGACCTTCAATTCCTCTATTGCTTTCATACCCGGCCTGTAATCTGTAGTATCATCAGCATTTGATCCTTCAGCAATAGTAGTTATTCCAAGCCTTTTTGCCTCTTCTATAATTGATGAGAAAATCACCTTCTTACAAAGGTAACATCTGTCCGGAGGGTTATTCGCAAAGCCCTCTATTTTCATCTGGTCAACACTGACTATCACCTGTTTGATGTCATTTTTCTCGCAGAAATCCTCCGACTCCTTGTGCTCTCTTTCAGGGAAGGAAATGGATTTTGCAGTGATGGCAACAACATTGTTTTCAGGTGTCTTGCTTGCTGTTTTAGCTTGAAGGACGTCCGCCGCCACCTTAAGAAGAAATGTGGAATCCACACCTCCAGAAAATGCCACTGCCAGAGTGTTGTAGCTATGGATGATATCTTTTAGTTTTTGGTATTTCTGATCTATATTTTCCATGTTGGTCTCTTTATGTCCGCACAAATTCGATTGAGCTCAATAATATGTTATTAAACAATTATCTCACAATATAAATACCTACGGAAGTGAGTTAGAGAATTCTTTATAAAGATATTAGTTTTTTTGACGTAATTTCGATAACCGTAAATCTAATCTCTCATTTTTCTATTTTAGACTTACGTTTTTTAGGAATTTGACAATATGGCGTTAATATTTTATCTTTACAACGATGATATGTTGCATTCGCAGGCCTTTTTCCACAAATTTCATTCTTAATATTGATAATTGGTAAATCCATTTTAGCAAAATTGAAAATTTGACTTACGCCTTTATAGAATATTCTAAATTACAAACAAAATAATTCTAAAATACGTCCATAGCAAGAGGCAATATCCTTAATACCAGAAACAACACCCTTAATACTAGAAACAACACCCTTAAAGCAAGGATTATTATCTAAAACAAGAATAATCATCTAATACAAGAACAATCCCCTATAACAAAAATAATGCCCTATGACAACTCAAAGATGTCATAGAGCATTTTTAATTCAATCTTCTCTCTTATTGCCCCAGAAGAAAAGAGCAATCGTACCGGGGCCGGTGTGGCTTCCAATAGTGGTGCCGATGTCATAGACCTCAATTCGTCCCTTCACTCCGGGGATCAGGGCCTCGACTTCCTTTATGAGCTGATCGGCGTCGCCTCTGCAAGCGGACTGTGATATATAGCACTTGCCATTATACTTGTCGCCATACAGGGCGTTCTCCAGCATTTTCTTCGCACAAGCCTTGATAACTGCGGGCTTTCCGCGAAGCTTCTGTCTGGCGATAAGGCGTCCCTGATTATCCACGTTGAGAAGCGGACAAATCTTTAGCGCACCGCCAAACCAGCCTGCTGCCTTTGAAACACGGCCGCCCCTTACAAGATATGTAAGGTCGGTTGTGAAGAACCAGTGGTTAAGTTCAAGCCTGTGCTCAAGTACCCAGTTCTTAAGCTCGTCTATGGTCATTCCGGCGTCGCGCTTATCAGCGATGGTATCCATTAAAAGTCCGTAGCCCGATGATGCTGCCAGGGAATCTATGATATATATCTTCCTCTCAGGATATTTCTCTCTGAGCTCATCAGCTGCAATATTAGCTGAGTTAATGGTTCCGGAAATTCCGGAGCTGAGCGTCAGGTGGATGATATCTTTACCTTCCTCAAGGAATGGCGTAAAGTGATTAATATATTCATCAACATTTATCTGGGATGTTTTGGTCATCGCTCCCTTTGCCATAGCGTTATAAAAATCCTCTATAGGAAACTCACCATCATCCAGGTATGGTTTGCCGTCAATTTCAAAATGAAATTTGGCAACTTCTAAATCCCTCTTTTTGAAATGATCGAGGGTAAGATCGGCTGTTGAACAACAGCTGATAACGTAATCAGCCATAATATTCCTCCCTTATAAAACTACTAAAAGGTATCATATAAGAGGCAATTTTTCAAGGAAACGATTTGAGGAAGGTTAGTTTATTCCACCCTCGCAAAAACGTAGAGGCGGGCGTCACCGGTTCTGAACATGCGGGTGTCCTCGCCGTAGCCGGTTCCGCCGTAGTCGGGATTTAGACGAACTCCGCAGGAGTTCAGCATGCTTCCTGTCGCAACGGCTTCGTCCTTCTCGCCGTTCATCTTGTAATGTCTTGCAATTATGCCGTGGATGATTCCGTCCTGTTTTACATGAATGGGAGCCATGGTATTTATGAGGCTTCCGAAGGCCTTGATGTTGACGCTGACCTGTCTGTTTGCAACCTCATAAACCGCATCCTCATCGAGTCCCATAGTCTTAAGCGCAAGATAATCATTGTTGGGTCTTGACTCTTTCTGGAAAATCAGAGCAACCGCGGCCGACTTATCCTTTGAAACCACCATGAAACGGTACTTATCAAGTCTGTAGAAGTCTCCGAACTGGAATACCTTTCTCCACTTTTTATAGAACTCAACCTGATCTGCCACCTGCTTTCTCTGCTGCTCGGAGAGCTCGCCAAGATTCAGTTCGTAGCCAAAGCACCCGAAAGCAGCCACCGAGAATCTGGTCTCAAGCGGCACGGTGTGAAGCGTCTGATGATTGGGAACAGCGGACACATGCGCACCCTGCGTGTTTGCGGGATAGCCGTAGCTGTAGCCTCTCTGGACGTCCATGCGGCAGACTGCATCGGTATCGTCACTTGCCCATATCTGAGGGAAAAAGCTAAGGATACCAAGGTCAAACCTGTTACCACCTGCTGAGCAGCCTTCAAAAAGGATTTCGGGAAACTTCTTAGTAAGTGTTCCCATAATCCTGTAAAGACCGATGTAATATCTGTGCTGGAACTCCTTCATTCTCTCAGCCGGAATTTCAAGTGAGAATCTGTCTGAGAAAATTCTGTTCATATCCCACTTAATATAGGAAATGTTAGCTGAGGAGAACACTTTTGACAGCGCATCGATGATATAGTCCTGCACATCGGTTCTGGTGAGATCCAGTATCATCTGCGTTCTTCCAACTGAGTGAGATCTTCCCGGAATTCTTACCGCCCACTCGGGATGCGCTCTGAACAGATCTGAGTCCTCGTTCACCATCTCGGGCTCAACCCAGAGTCCGAATTTCATGCCCATTGCATTTATCTTTTCAGCAAGACCGCCAAGCCCATCAGGGAGCTTCTTGGTGTTGACTGTCCAGTCTCCGAGTCCTGCGTGATCGTCATTTCTTTTACCGAACCATCCGTCATCCAGGACGAACAGCTCTATACCTGCCTTTGAAGCCTCCTTTGCAATCTTAAGAAGACTATTCTGATTAAAATTGAAATAGGTAGCTTCCCAGTTATTAATAAGAATCGGTCTCTCCTTATCGCGCCAAGCTCCGCGCACGATGTGCTTTCTTACGAAGTCGTGCATGCTGCGGCTCATTCCGCCAAAGCCTATGCCGGAATATGTCATGACAGCCTCCGGAGCTTCAAACTTCTCGCCGGCTTCCAGCAGCCACTCAAAGCCAGTGGGCTGAATTCCGCTGACAAACCTTGAAAGGAATGTGCCGTTTGAAGAAAGGGAGCTGTAGTGATTTCCGCTGTATACCAGATTAAATCCGTAGCAGTCACCGGCAGTCTCGGTAGTATCAGGCATGCTTACCATTGTAAAAGGATTGCTTCTGCTTCCGGATTCACCGGCAGAGAGTTCCTCGTTAACAACTTTTCCCGCATTGCAGACTGAGACCGTCTGTCCCATCTCATCTGCCCAGCGCCCGTGGAAGCTTGTCAGCTGATATCCGCTTTGCTGAAAATCAATCTGATTTGAAAGAAGCCTGTCCACCTTCACTTTTGCATTTCCGTCATTTATCAGAACTGCGCTTCTTGTGATGGTATCGCACTCGGGATAAACTTTGTAGATCATCTTAAGTCTGATATCGTAGCCGGTGTCCTTAAGAGTAATCGTGAGCTGCTGCGCGTGGTCCTTCTCCCCCGGAGCTGCCTTATCACTATCATCGTAAGAACTCGGAAGCGTCTCAAGGCTACCAAGTTCGTCCGATATCTCAGCACTTTCGAATAAAAAGTCGCAAGTGGAGGAGCCATCCTCGAAGGTCAGTTCCACCAAAGGTTCTCTTATGTCACCCTTACCAAAGCCCGACATCTCAAGCGGCATAACCTCGAGGCAGAGAGGATAACTCTCCTTCGAGTAAACAACCATGTTGCCGCCCTCGTTTTTGTGCTTAATCTCAAGAACTTTTGCCATGTCTGACAAAAGTCCTTCCTCTGCGCTCTCGTTTTTTATAAACTTCTCATACTGCATATCAGAGATGAGCGAGGCGCCGTAATGTATGTGTTCTATATGCCCCGAAGGCAGCACCTGCATAAAGTAGCTGCTGCCTTTCGTCTGTAGTAAAAATATGTTGCCATTCCTTAAAATCATCTTACGCAAATTCCTCTCATTATTATGTCTATCATTACTTTAAGGGCGTCGTCATAGCTTGTGTTGCCCTCAATAAGCACATTTGAGCTGAGGAACCTCTCAATTGAGGCCTCTGTCATCGCTTTAATTACGGGAATCGGAAGCGGTCTGATAACGCCTTCGCGGATTCCTTTTTCAATAAGCATTATGGTGTCTTCCCAGTCGTTCTCAAGTCTGTTCTGAACCTTCACGTAAATCTTGGGATACTTTTCTTTAAGTGTAAATACCATGCGAAAATCGACATCCCTGTACTTGTCAGGCATGCAGATCATTATCTTCTCAATCTGTTCAATGGTGGAAAGAGACTTGTCGGCAAGAACCTCCGCCTCCTTCTCCTTAATATTATCAAAACAGTAGTCAACAAGTGAATCGAATATTTTTTCCTTGTCATCAAATTCCTTGTAGATTGTCTTCTTACTCATGTGGAGATCGCTGGCAACATCATCCATTGTGAATTTTGAGCCCTTTTTCTTGAACTCCGAAAGAACAGCCTCAAGTATCTTAATTTTTGTATCGTTCATAATCCCTCCTATGCTATTTTAGCTTATTTGTCCCGTCAAAAAAATCCTCTATTGATTTAAGCAGTTCATTCTTTGGCATATTTTTTAAAAGATAACCATTGGGTTTTAGCCCAACCACTTTCATCACGCTCTCCCTGTCTCCCTTGCCGGTAAGGAAAATAATCGGCGTATTATAAAGTCTCTCATCGCTTCTTATCATCTCAAGAACCAGCGGTCCGGGTGTCACAGGCATCTCGTAATCCAAAAGAATCAGATCCGGCATGTTCGTCGCAAGGTAAGTAATTGCCTGGGTTCCGGAGCTTACTATCGTAACTCTGTATTTTTCCTCAAGCCAGTTCTTTGCAAGCTTTAAAAATGTCGGGTCATCGTCAACGAGGAGGATATTCCGCCTCTTTGCCATCTCATTGTTGAGCTTACAGAGATCGCGCATTCTCTCCGAAACCTGCTTCATGTCGACAGGTCTGCTAAACTTCTCCGCTATGGAGTCTGCAGACAGGACAGCACTGACGCTCTCGTACTCCACTTCGTCTCCGATCATGCACAGAATCTTGTTTTTCTCAAGACAGATATCCCGAAGATATATGAGAACATCCGGAATCTCATCGACAAATTTTCCCAGATAGAACAGGAAAACATCCGGCCCGTCTCTGTATTTATCGAGTTCATCCACAACCGGCTCACATTTTACAACCTCCAGCCCCGCGTCCTTAAGATTTCTCGACAGGGCATCTATCATAAAAGTTGAGCCGCTACTTATAAGAAGAATTCTGTTATCCATATCTTCCTCCATTTTCAAGTAGCCTACGAATCAATTACTTATTTATACGCATTTAAAGAAGTCTATTTATCTCATCCCAATCCGCATTTGCAACAGCTTTCTGCAATGCTGTGAAAAACTCCCTATGCCCTTTGGGAACTCGATAGCCTTTTACAGTTTCCATTATATAATTAATACTGTCATAGTCAAAGGTTCCGGCGATTTCTTTTAAAGTATTTTTTAATTCCGTAACGGCATCCTCTTCCATAAGAGGAAGGTCGTCCGAAGAATTGTCCTCCGCTCCATCATCTCCAGAGAAGAAGGCTTCCCGAAGTTCCCTGTACATCTTAAGAAGCTCCGGTGTGTCCCTTTTTATCCTGTCAATATCCACGGCATCGCCTGCTGCCTCTAGAGCCTCAGCCAGCGCCGAGAGCTTTTCTGCTCCGATAATTCGCGCTGAGCTCTTAAGGGCATGAACCTTGATGGTGTAGTTTTTAATGTCCTCATCTTCAAGAAATTGCTCTATCGCTTCGTAGTTATCATCCATGGAGTCCTTGAAGGTTTGGGCCGCCTGCACGAAGTTCTCCGCAGAACCGCAGTTTTTCATTCCGGTCTTTACATCGATAGGCGCTTCCTTAAGCCAGCCCGGAAGCTCTTTTTCCTCATCGTCAAAATTATCCTTATCGCTCGAAGACGCTACCATGCAAACCTTATCCTCCGGCAGATACAATACCATCATAGCCTCCAGTTTTTCTGCCATGATGGGCTTTGTCATATAGTCATTAAAACCGGCCTCGATATACATATCCCTCGCCCCCGAGATCGCATTGGCTGTAAGACTTATGGCAGGCGTATTCCGGTTAGGATTATCCTCCTCACTCTTTAGCTTTGTAAGAGTCTCTATTCCGTCCATAATGGGCATTCTGTGATCGAGGAAAATGAGATCATATTTCTTCAGCCTTGTCTTCTCAAGGCATTCCTCACCACTCTCTGCCGTGTCAATCTGCACCAGGGTTTTCTTAAGGAGTCCCTCAACCACAGTAAGATTCATGGGTGTATCGTCGACCACAAGAACTTTTGCCTCAGGCGCAGTAAATTTCTCGTGATACTTTTCCTTATCGATAACAGCCCTCTTGTAGGCATCCATGTAATCGCCGATGGGCTCATCCTTTATTACCTTCTGAGTGATCGTAAATGAAAACTCCGAGCCCTCACCGTATTTACTTTGAACCTCGAGCCTGCTGCCCATAAGAGCAAGCAGCCTCTTCGTTATGTTAAGACCAAGTCCGGTTCCTTCGATGGTCCTGTTTCTGACCTCGTCAACTCGCTGGAAGGCATGGAAAAGTCTCTCAATATCCTCTTCCTTAATACCTATTCCGGTATCCTTAACCCGGACTGTGAGATCAATCAAATCCTCTGCGATTTTTTCATAGGTCACGATAAATGATACGCTGCCCCTCTCCGTATATTTGACAGCGTTGGTGAGAATATTCGTTATAGCCTGCTTGATTCTGATCTCATCTCCGAAAAGCACGCTCGGAAGATTCCTGTCCACATCTACTACAAGTTCGATACCCTTAGCCGTGATCCTTGGTATGATCATGTGCACAAGGTCATTAACAAGTGATGAAAAATCGTAGTCCACGGG
The DNA here is from genome assembly GCF_900104155.1 of Butyrivibrio sp. INlla16. Lineage (GTDB taxonomy): Bacteria > Bacillota > Clostridia > Lachnospirales > Lachnospiraceae > Butyrivibrio. Next base: position 56,396 of record NZ_FMYB01000017.1, on the reverse strand, counting down.
AACGATGTCCATTTTTCCTGCTTCAATCTTGGAAAAATCGAGGATGTCATTGATAAGTCCAAGAAGTGTATTGCCTGCAGACTTGATATTCTGCGCATACTCCACTATCTCAGGATCTTTGCACTCGCGAAGAATCATCTCATCCATTCCCAGCACAGCATTTATAGGTGTCCTGATCTCATGAGACATATTTGATAAAAACGCAGACTTAGCTTCATTTGCAGCCTCTGCCTCGTGTACAGCCTCAACAAGCTCACCTGTCATAGCCTTCAGGAAATGGGCAAGTCTTGCCGAAAGTGGAATCAGCCCCTCCCTCTGTGCAAGGTCATTCCGCTTGTCGTTTATAGGCTTGTAGGTCGCCTCCCCTCCAAGTCCTTCTCTCATTCCGATAGCAACAAGCGCAGAGTTTAACAGTCCGCCTTTTCCGTTAAAGCGATAAATTTCACCCATACCAAGGCAGAGCACAGGTTTCTCATAGCGTCCCTCTGCATAGTAGTCTATCTCAAGATGATAATCATCCTGAAGGAAGTTAAGTCTGTTGCCGCAGATGATAAGATTAAGATATTCTGCACCAAAGGCCCTCATTCTCTCTGCCCCGGCCTTTGTTCCTTCAAGGATCCTGTCATATTGTCCAAATGAAAAGCGCACCTTCTCACCCTCAAGGATATCCGCTTCGAGGTAAAGCTCACCATTTTTCCCAAGTGTAGCAGGTGTTCTTCCTATGGTGATTCCGTCACGCTCCACCACAAGCGGAAATTCACCGATATTCATGACAAAATTCTTATTCTCATTTACTCCAAGATATTTCTTATAAACTTCAGCCGGCTTTACTCCGTCAAGACTTGTTGCAACAATAAGCCCCTTACTGAAATCCGTCGAGACCTCTATATCCATGGTTCTTCCTATAGGTTCCCACCCAAAGAGATAATCCACATAGGTATAGAGCTCTTTCCCGTGAAAAATGGCTATTGCCGCACCTCTGCCCATCTCTTCACCTGCTATTACAAAGGTATCCTCCTTGTTAATAGCGGAAAAATAGCCGTCTGTACTTTCTCTTTTATTCACCCCTGCTATCGCACCGTATATCGGAATATCCGGGAGTTCCTTGGAGAGCTCTCTTATAAGCACAGGCGATGGCGCACTTCTGCCTGCAAGAAGGATCTGAACCCCCTTGGCATATTCTATATTTCGTATAAATTCTGCTACTTTATGGGCATATTCAGATGCAACATCCAATATTTCTTTGTTGTCCTTATACACATCTGCGAAGTAACTGAGTACTGTAACGGCGGCGTTTTTCATCAGTGTAAAGGACAGCACAATTCCCTTCTCGATGTGATAAAGCGCATAAACCGTAGGAATCGAGGACATCCCGACAACTTTAAAATTCGGAAAAGAAACAGCAAGTTCCTTAAGAACCGCCTTTATCTCTTCCTCATCTATATTTCCAACCTGCATTTCAATCAGGCCAGAGTTATACTCATGTGATTCAAACTCCATCTTGATAAACGGAGCTTTCTTCTTGAGGTCATCCAGACTCTCAATGATTATATTCTTTTGAAACATGGGCATTCCTCATTTTGCTACATGGAATCAATCGCCGGGAATCTCTATGTTTATTCAATCATCTCTGCAAGCCTGTCTCTCTCTGCAATAACTTTTGTGATATATTCCGTGTAGTCCATGTCTTTGCCGGCACGAAGGAGCTCGGTCATCTCACTTGCAGGCTCATAGATAGGAGTAAGTGCAAGGTTTCCCAGTACCCCCTTAAGGGCATGAGCTGCCTCGAAGGCTGCCGGTATGTCCTTTTTTTCCAGAAGTTCCTGAAGCTCCTCATAGCGCTCGCGCTCCAGTGCTTCAGGGATGAGATCAAGATAAAATTCCTCATCGTCAAGGCATCTTGCAAGTCCTTCCTTTGTGTCGGCTCCAAACTCGTTAAGTATGTCAATTGTTAGCATTTTATACCTCCTATGCCAGTGCTTCTTCAACTTCGCGTGCCAGTTCCTCGTTTTCCTTCTCGATCAGTTTTTCGAATTCAGGTCCTGCGCAGGGCATCGAGAAGTAGAAGCCCTGGATTACATCGCAGCCTGCTTTTTTCAGAAGGTCGTATTGTTCCCTGGTCTCGACGCCCTCGGCGACAACCTTGACCTTGAGGGATCTGGCTACGTCCATCATCAGCTCCACCATCTTCATGTCCTTGTTGCCCTCATGAATGTTTTTAACAAATTGCATATCGAGCTTCAGGATATCGATAGGGAGCGAAGTAATCATGTTCAGTGAAGAATAACCTGTTCCGAAGTCGTCCATTTCAATGGCGAAGCCTCTTTCGCGAAGTCCCTTCACAACCTTTATGATCTGATCCGAGTTCTCGGTGTAGGCCGACTCGGTTATCTCGAGGTTCAGCATTCCCGGGGATATCCAGTTGTTCTGGACCACAGTGAAAATCTCTTCCTCGAGGTCCGGCGCTCCGATATCAACTCGGGATACATTCACTGATACGGGAATCTTGAGATCGTATTTGACCATCCATTCACCGATTTGTTTTGAAACCTCATCCCAAACATAGTGATCAAGTTTGTGAATTAGTCCGTTTTCCTCAAAAAGCGGAATGAATTTGTCAGGTCTAAGAAGCCCCAGTTCCGGATGCTCCCATCGTACCAGAGCCTCTGCGCTGTACAGGGAATCTCTCTCACCCTGTATTGCATACTTTGGCTGATAGTAAATCTTGAACTGTCCTTCTTCGATCCCGGCCTCCATATCGTTAATGAGACGCTCATTCAGTGTCTCCTTTTCATTCATTTCCTCGTCATAAACCGCAAGCTTCTCGTTATAACTACCGCGTATGCTGTTGCAGGCTACTCTCGCTCTGTCAAAGCGGTGTTCAACGGACAGGTCTCTGTTTACCTTTTTATAAACTCCCATCCTGAGGTAAACTCTGGAGTTATTGAGCAGGTCCTGAAGTCCCTCCTCTATTTTGCCTAGGAGTTCTGTCGGATCCGATCCGCTCGGAAGATAGAGCATGAATTCATCAGCTCCGCCTCTTCCTGCGATTCCACCCTTTTCCTCTGAGATGCGCTTTGCACTGTCCGCAATTTTTATAAGGACGTCGTCGCCCGCACGCCTTCCCTGTAGTTCGTTTATCAGGTGGAATCTGTTGATATTAAGGACTATGGCGTCCATGTCGTGATTGTTATAATGCAAATCTCTGAAATGGGAATATTCCATGAAAAAGTCATGGGTAAGAAGCCCCGTCAGTGAGTCATTCTGGGTCGCATGAATAAGACCTCTGCCCTCTCTGAATTCGATGGCTCTGTCAATTCTGGCTTTTATGACCGCAGGATGATCATAGGGCTTTGTTATGAAATCAGCGGCTCCAAGCTGAAAGCATTTGATTTCGGCTTGTTTTTCGGATGTACATACTATCACCGGGATGAGCTTTAATACTTTGTCCTCCCGCATAAATTCAAGCACTTCGAAGCCGTCCATATCGGGCATCATAAGGTCGAGCAGCACAAGCGAAAGGGTATCGCTGTTATCCCTTATAAGCTCAATTGCTTCGACGCCATCCCTGGCAAAAATGCCTTCATAATCTTTTTTGATTATGTTTTCAAGGATTTTCCGATTTATCGGTTCATCCTCAACAATGAGTATTTTTCTTTTTACATCAAGTCCACTATCCATAGTGTTTCCCCCGAACTGCACACATATTACCGATAACACTATTCTACCATGATATAGTTTCCAAGTAATTTAACTCCCTGTGAAATAAATATAAATTTTTGGAGAAATATACGCCCGTACAAAAATATATGTGTGATTTTTATCTCGTTGCTTAAGCATAATCGATAAAAATCACACATATATTTTTTTCGGGCTTAGGTTTTCCAAGAATTATCATTTGATGCCGCGTTTTTTTACAAAGAATAGGTAATACGCAAGGAACAGTAGAGAGGTGGCGCACCAGGTTACGCGATAGCTCATTTCTATCATTTCCACGGTTCGGTTCATGGGGAAAACAACCAGAATCCAGAGTACGCGGAGTATGCAGATTCCGCACAGGGTGATGATCATCGGAACGAAGGCATCTCCCATTCCCCTAAGGACTCCAGCAAATATCTCAACAAAGATATATGTTATATAAAACGGAGCGAGGTAGAATATCATCTGGACTCCGATATTTATTACGTTTTGATTCACCACAAATATCTTAAGAAGAACATCTCCGAACATACAAAAGAAAGCACTCATCGGAACCGTGATGATTGCTGCTATTGCCAGTGCCTGTCTGGTGCTCTTTCGCACTCTGTCATATTTTCCCGCACCGTAGTTCTGACCCGCAAAGGTGGTAGCTACTGTTCCGAGCGATCCGATGGTCATCCAGAAAAGTACGTCAATCTTCCCGTAGGCCGCCCACGCTGAGGCCACATCTTTGCCCAAACTGTTGATGGATACCTGAATAAGAGTATTAGACAGTGTGTAGGTCGTAGTCTGAAAACCGGCGGGTATTCCGATTTTTATAATCTTGTATAACATCGGAAAATCTAAGCGGATTTTCCTGATATCAAGTCTGTAGCTGTCGCTGCTCTCAGCAAGGAGAATGAGCACTATTGCAGCGCTTATAAACTGGCTGAGTATGGTTGCAACCGCAACACCTGACACTCCGTAGACGTCTCCTCTTCTGCCAAGTCCGAGGACGATCACGAAGAGTACATCGAGGATGATGTTCACGATGCAGCTTATTACCAGGACGATCAGAGGTCGTCTGGAATCTCCGACTGCTCTTAGTATTCCGGCGCCCATGTTGTAGACGAGGTTCGGAATCATTCCAAGGAAGAAGATTCTAAGATACATTGTGGCTGCTTCCGCCTGCTCTACCGGTGTATCCATCGCGCTGATGATCCATGGTGATATAGCCACGCCTATTATGGTGAAAATTGCGCCGCCGACTATAGAGAGGGCAATCGCGGTGTGGACCGCTTTTTCTATCTCTTCGCGCTTACCTGCCCCGTAAAACTGGGAGATTACAACTGTAGCTCCTGAAGACAGCCCAAGGAAAAAGCCCAGAAAAAGGTTGACCACCATCGCTGCGGATCCGCCGACCGCTCCGAGCGCATCGCTTCCCACAGTTCTTCCGACAATGATCGCATCCACAGTATTATAAAGTTGTTGAAAAAAGGCTCCAAGAAGAAGAGCAAAAAAGAAAGACAGCATGTTCTTCCATATAGAGCCTGATGTGATATTTTTATTTTTCATAGCCATAGTATACTAACACTTTATGCTGCCGAATGCATCAAAAAATATAAAGAAACAGACTCAAATATATTTACAGTTTTCGAGAAGAAAAGGCTGTATATGCTATTTGAGTCCGTTATATTAATTCATCCTTAGTCCACTATTTTATATAGATATTCTGTATTGTAGGTTAGAACATAGAGGTATTCCTCTTGTACTATAAAGTAATATGGCGCTGATTTTACTTTGATTTTCTTTTGCACTTTGCCGTTATTCCTGTTCAGGATATAGATATAATCCGGCTCGTCGGTAAAGCCGTAGCCGCAGACTATGCTGTCACCCAGAATCACGAAATTATAGGATCCGCAAACCTGATCGTCACTTCTCCAGAGTGTCTCACCTGAAACAGTATCAATAGCGACGATGTAGGATTTGTGCGGGTTGGCTGACGCATAGGTTCTGTGACCGAGTGAAACGTAAAGTATGTTGTCTTTTACCAGCGCATATTGAATAGACGGCTCCGTAAAATCAGCAAACATCCCTTCTCCCTGATTGGGAGGGCTGATGAATTCATCAAAGTAATAATTGCCGTTTAGTGTCGAGGTCGACTCGTCAAATACCGTGAGCGACATCTCGCCGCCTTCCGCATTGTTTACTACGCTGTACTTGTATGTTCCATCAGAATACGGAAAACTCTCGGGGAGCGGTATTCCGGTATCCTTGGACCACTCATTCTCATTAAGCCAGTCTGTGGAATTTGTTTTTACCTCGCTAAGTTCAATCGAAGGTTCTCCCGCATTGGTGCTGATTCCATCCGCTGTCCACGCGCTCCAGCCGGGGTTCTTTACAACTGCATGATACCACCAGTCCTCGCCGTAGCCTTCCTCTTCACCCTCTGCGCTGCTGTCGTTATCTGCATTTTCGATATAGGGCTCAGCATCGATTGTTTCTATCTCAGCTTCCTTCAGTTCCATAGCAATCCTTGTAATATCAGGGATTTCTCCATCCTTATAATTATCATAGGTGTCTGTGAAAACATCCGGATAATCAGCGAACTTGATATAAACTGCACGCGCGCCTGCCGCATAAGTTCCCATAGCATAGTCTTCAAAATTTATCTGTATGCCATCGAAGCCAAGTGTCCACGCAAGAGCTCTCGCATTGTCCTTTAGTCTGTCGGGAATTCCGTTAACCAGGTTTTCCCTGTCCCCGGGACAGTCTTTAAAATATTCTTGCAAGTCATCATTTTGTTTTTCAATCTCAGTTGCGATGATTTCCGGAAGATCATCTGTATTCTTAACTACGTCAGAAAAAGCAATCTCTTTTCCTGTGACCGGATCATAGTTGTAGTTCGTATAATCCGCGTATCCGTGGGCGCCCGCAAGAAATGTGTAGTTTTCTACAACAAAAGAAAATACCCTTCCGTCTGCCCTGATGGGATAGAGATTATGAACAAACTCGTACGGCAGTCCCCAGCCGCTTTCAAAAATCCCATCTATTTCCGGAGCGCTTTTTGTGAGATTCTCTTCGATATCTTTCTTGCCATCTTCGCCGAATTTCTCAAGTATTTTGATAAGCTCGGGATATTTATCCTCCACACTTCTCTCGAGTTCGATGGTGTAATAATTTCCGGTGCCATACTCGGTAGTGTCCTTCATGAGTGCAATCGGATGGCTCTTATACATGCAGTCAATCGGATTATCAAGGTCGGCTTCTGTGAAAGATGATTTTGGTTCTTCAGTAGCTGGTACATCTCCGGGGTCAACATCGTTGGTGTCTTCGTTGTTGCCGCTATTACTATTATTGCCGCTGTTTTCATCGGTCGCGCCATTATTATCTCCGCTGCCCTCCGCTGATCCGTCTCCGTTATCAGCCTGCGTCCCGGCTTTAAGTCCTCCGGCATTCTGTCCGGCATCTCCCGCGCCTGAAGAATTTGCATCACCTTTTCCGCATCCGGCTGTCACCACCAGCGCAGCTGCCATGGTAATTGCCAGCATTTTTCTTAGTTCTAATAAAGCTCTCTTTCGCATATCCCCCTCCGAATGTGAATGATTGCATTACTTTGAATGATTGCATTACTTTTTCCCGGTTAGTATTCTGTCATTTTAGAATCAATATTCTGCCATCTCAGGATTAAGGGCGTTCATGTAAATCCCGCCAAAATCAGAATCCTGCCAGGTATCCCCGCCTGTATCCCAGGCATCTATAAAGGCACCGGTATTTTCATCATAGGTTACATTTTTATAAGTAACATCTATTGTGCCGGCCAGTTCTTCTTCCTTGGAATAGTTAACGTTAACTATACCGTTTTTCCTATAGAGGATATTATCAACCTGATATCCTTCCTTCTCTATCTCCAAGGCCAGATCAAAGCCCACTATCTTCTCGAGTTCTTTTGCGGTTATCTCTTTTCCTCCATACTCCATGAAATCCTTCTTGTCACTGTCATAGTAGAAATAGTAGGGCTTCCAGGTATGTCCCGTCCACTCGCTGGAGTCCTCTTCGCCTTCGGTGTAAGTGCAGAATCCATCATAGGTGCTAAAGGACATCTGAATGTTCTGAAGGTCTGTCGCAGAATTGATGTCGCCAAACCTTGAAATATTGGACTCCTTCAGTCCTGACTCATCAATGTAATAAACATAAGACACCTCAGCCGTAACATAAGCTTCATTAAAGATGATGAATTTCCTGTTCCCGGCATCAACAACTCTGAAAACATTGCCATTTGTCATGGTAAAGGTTCCATCGTATATCTTTTTGCATTTTTCACCGCTGACATAGTATACCGCGCCTTCACACCACCCGAATTCATCATCAGGTCCTGCGCCAACATAAACCACGCCCTCGTATTTTCCATCTTCGTTGAAATCATCAATGGCGCAGCATCGCACATCCGCGGCATCAGCGTCGGTTTCTGTAATCACAGTATCCAGGAGTGCTTCCATCTCTTCCTCGGAGATAGTTGTGCTCTTCATTTCCGGCCCAGATGTCTTCGGAACCTTTTCATCAGATATATCAGCGGTACCATTTTTACCTGCATTTTTACCTGCATTTTTGCCGTCTGTATCCGTAGTTTTGTCATCTATACCCGCAGCTGTACTGACAATCTCAGCCTGCGCATTCAAAGTCTGTGTCGGCTCAGTATCACTTTTAGCCTTAAGTCCGCATCCTGAAAATAAGCCTGCCGTCAGCAATGTCATTGGAATAATCAAACATATAGTCATTTTTCCGGATTCATATCTGCCAGTCATCATCTACCCCCTCTCTTTACTGTTTTCCTATGCTTTTTACCTATCCTTTTATTTCACAGATACCCTAGCAACTGTTCATCTGTGGTTTTCATCTTTTTCTTCATTCCACAGATTCTACCTCAACCAACATCTGTGTTTCTCACTAATCCTTCAATCCCACAGATATCCTACCAACTGTTCATCTATGGTTTTCATTTTTTCCTTTATTCCACAGATATGGCCGCTACAGGCTTCTGTGTTTTCGACTTTTCTTCCTATTTCACAGATACCTCAGCAACTATTCATCTGTGGTTTTCATCTTTTCCCCTATTCCACAGATTCTACCTCAACCGGCGTCTGTGTTTTCAGCTTATCTCTCTATTTCACAGATATCTTGACAACTTAATCCTACATCTACATCAAGAAAAGCACGGAATCTCATCTATCTTGGTATTAAAAGCCTACCCCTCATGCCCAGATATCCGCTATATCTCTTCTATCTTGGCATCACAAGCACAGCCTCATACCCAGATATCTGCCATATCTCATCTATCTTGGTCTCAAAAACCAAAATCCGTACCCATATCTCTTACATATCTCAACTATCTTGGTACTACAAGCCAAATCTCATACCCAGATACTCACAATATCTACTCTATCTTGGTCCAACAAACCAAAATCCATACCCATATATCTTCCATTTATCAACTATCTTGGTATCACAGACCAATCTTCATGCCTAGATATCCGCCATATCTCAACTATCTTGGTACCATAATCCCAATCTCATACCCATATATCTGCCATATCTCTTCAATCTTGGTCTAACAAGCCAAAATCCATACCCAGATATCTTCCATTTATCAACTATCTTGGCATCACAAGCACAATCTCATACCCAGATATTCACTATATCCACTCTATCTTGGTACAACAAACAAAAATCCATACCCAGATATCCCACAATGCACAGATATCTTGGCTCAAGAGCCTCCACATACGTGAAAAACCTCCATATACGTAAAAGCCTCCACATACACAAATAGCCTCCCCACGCGCCACATTGTTCCTAGATTCTGAGCCGGAGGTAATAACCCAGCCACCGCATAGCGGCTTTGCCCTTGATGGCACGAAAAATAACTGCTACACTGCTGCTATCGACGGAAAAACCTATTGTTCCTGAGTTCTTCGCCGTCGGTGATACACCCACAGCAGTTATTTTTTGCGCTGTCAAGGGTGGCGTCCGCACACCTAAACACTAATCATTAATCACAAGCCCCAGTGTTCTTGCCTTAACCGCGAGCTCCAGCCTCGTGTGATAGCCCGTCTTCTGCAGCATATTTGAGATATGCATCTTCACCGTGGATGCTTCAACACACAGCTTCTCGGCAATTTCCTTATTAGAGGCACCGGTCACAAGTTCTCTTAGAATCTCGGTTTCTCTCTCAGTAAAATCAGTGCTCTGCGCGTTTCCGACCGTGACCTCCATATGTTTGCTTGGATAGACGGATTCGCCTTTCATCGTGCGCTCCATTATCTCGCGTATCGGCTGCTCCTGAACCTCCTTTTGCCAGAAGCTCTCGACTCCGATTTCCTTAGCTCTCTTTTCGTAGGAAAGCTCCGGCATGGATGTCACGATGATAATCTTTATACCCGGTTTTTTCTTCTTTATTATCTCTGCAGCCTCAAGCCCGCTCATGCTCCCCGGAAACAGTACGTCAAGTATCACAAGGTCTGCGTCATGCGCTTCAAGAAAATCAAGTGCTTCTGTGGCTGTGGCAAAAGAAGCTCGCATTTCATAGCCTTCCATGCCATCCACAGCGCTCTCGAATATCTCTCTGATCATCCTGAAATCTTCAGCAATCACAACCCCGTACGACACTGACTAATCCTCCTTGGGCAAAATAATCTCCATGCAAAATTCGGGTGATGTGTATATCTTCAAACTTCCGCCCACGCTCTCAATATCATGTCTGAGATTCCTTAGGCCACCCTTTTCCTCAATCTCTTTCTCCGGTTTCTTTCCATCATTTAAAAATGTAAGGATATAACTTCCGCCGGTTTCCTTAACCTTTATTGTAGCAAGTTTTCCGTCCGCGTGCTTTAACGTATTTCCAATATGTGCTGATATCGCAGAATCCACCACCGGAATGAGCTTAGTTTCCTTTGGCAGTTCACCGACTATCTGCAATTTAATGCCGAGCTTGTCAGCCTCCTTGGAAATCACATAATAGGGAAGCTCCCATTCTTCCTGTTCTTCGTTCAAAAGATGCCTGATATTATCCTTCCAAAGGTAAAGAAGTTCATCCCTGTCAACGCTCTGCGGCTCCGCAAGGTACCTTCTTGCTATGAGAATGCTCTGACCTATATTGTCATGAAGCGCAACCTTGAGCTGCAGCAGCTCACGGCTCATGGTCAGGTATTCTATAGTTCTAAGGAGCGCCTTAAGTCTGGTGTTTAGCTGCGCTGCCTTTGTTCGCCTCTCCTCAAGCTCCTGAGTAAGAGCATATTCTCTGCTGACATCGGCCGCAATTATCTCAGGTATTTCCTTATTTTTTATGAAAAGCTTCTGCTGCCTTATGCTATAGGTTCTGCCATCTGAGCATCTTACAAGAGGTGCTTTCCCCTCCGAAACAGCCATTGCAGTTTCTGTTTCATTCAGCCTGTTGCAGAACTCTTTTCCATCGGTAACCCCTTTTCCGAAAAGATCCACACTTATGTCCTGCATAGTCTGATTGACCATAAGCGGCATACCATCATTATCATTGTAATAACAAAGGCCTGTCGGAAGCATGTCAAAAGCTTCCTTCACCGACATTGCAGAAATATGTGTCTCCTGCCATTTTCCTATCATATATTGCTGTGCTACCGCGATGAGGAGAAGTAGTATCTGAATAACCAAAAGAATCGGAAGCGGAAGCTCAAGCTTTATCACATATAAACCTATATGGTGCATATCAAGAATCTGTAACAGCAGATTAGTAATAAGTGTCGCCACAATTGAAGCTACAATGTTTAGCCTGCTTCTCTTTAAAAACAGAGACCTTATCGTGTTATATATAAAAGTCATCAGAATAATATATGTTACAGCGAGTATCATTCCTCTTGAGGCTAACGAAAGATTTCCAAAGGTCATGCTTCCACCTCCTTTGAAACAGTCACATAGAAAGTATCATCTTCGTTTCGGATAGAAAGCCTGCTTCCAAACTCCGTAAGCTCGCTCTTCTTCCAGTCCTGAGTAATAGTGCATACAGGCGAGTCAAAGATTATGGTAATCTCAAAGCGTTCGTTTTTCTCAAGTCTGACCATGCAGGAATGGATGCTGTTCCATGCGTCTTCCATCAGTTTCTCAAAAAGATCGTATGTAAATATTATAAACGAAGATGGCATATCTTCCACCATGTATTCCATAAGTTCGCAGCTAATACCGTTAAGCCCCATATAGTCCATAGATTCCCTGATAGCCAGGCAGAGCTCCGCGGTTGAAACAGTGGGGCTCTCATCGGATATAAGCATAAGATTTCCCATACGCTTTATGAATGCACTTAAGAAAGTAGCATAAATCAAATTCGCCCTTGAAACAGTTCCGCTTTCGTCCTTTTCCAAAAGCTCATAGACACGTGCAGCCTGCGGCCTTACAGCATTAGCTATACTGTTGTAAAGTCTGTTCTTGGTCTCAAATCTCACACGCTGGGCTCGAACTTCATTCTCCTGTCGGATCAGATCATTTTCTTCCTCAAGCTCCTCGGTTACCTCCGAGATTTCTTCGTTCAGCCTGTTTATAGATGACATGTCTACAACCCAGTTTATGTATCCTCCCGAAATAAATTCCTTTTTTATTATATGATCCTTGTCCTTTTCATCGGGATTCCAATTTTTAGAAGTCAAAATTGCCCTGCCGTCAGCATCGCAGATAGCCGCATTTATTCCGGAGTAATCAAACAAAAGCTCATACCCAGTGTTTGCGGGAATAAAGCCTATCTGAATTCCACTTTCAAAAATCGTGATAAACGGGAAGCAGAATGCTTCCTGAAGATGATATATTTTTTGTCCAAAAAGAACCGGCGAACCGCCTACAACAATATAAATAACAAGCAGGGACATTCCTATCACAAGCCATATTGCAGGAATATACCAGGATTTTCTGGCTGATGAAATGCTGCATCTTTTCATGAAAACAACAAGTGAGCCTATACCCAGTACTGCCATCCATGCAAAGACAAGAGCATATCCCCATTTTCTGCTGTATTCAATAGGTTCCTCACCGTAGAAACTGAATACCTGCTTATGAAAAGAATTCGTCATGACAAATATCACCAGCATGACCTCTGCGACTATTAGTATCCGCTCAGCTATCCGGACACGCTTTATGCTTCTGACAGGCTCAGTGTACAGTGCAGCCATCATGCCAAGGAGCGGAATTGCCGTCATAGGAATATAGTAACCATACCAGATATATGTGCTTATAACAGGGCAATCATCAAAAAAATTAAATCTGGATACGCGCAGAACAAAAAGGATGACCATAAAGGCGCAGACATAGAGAAGTCTTTTTTTGATTGCACCATTAAGGATTCTGCGCCTGACCATCAGTCCCCAGGCGATGAACAGCATGCTGTACAAAATGGATGAAATATGATCAATATATGGATAAAACGGCCTATAGATTTCGAAAACAACAGCAGCTACAGCTATCCCGCAAAGGATAGCCAGCACTTTTTTATTTGTTAACCCAAATCTGTCCAATCACACCCTCCCCCGGCAATAATAGCCTTCCACAATATTGTATCACTAATACTTCGTCGATAAAATTTCGATATTTAGTATAGAATGATATATAACCATTGTAAAAGAATCTATTTTTTCTTACTACCGCCAAATGGTGGTAATTGGGTGATTAAACTGTTTTTTCATGCTATATCGAAATGCTCTTCAATCGAAGGAAGCTCATTCGCAGAGATTTCAAGCGTTACCTGGCCTTTTTCATATCCGGCGCGGATAATAGCCATCGCCCGGCCGCGGAATGTTACGGTTCTTCCATCGGTGTAATTATCCTCGGTTACCGGATTTGCTGAGCCAAACCCTGAAAGGACTGCAATATTATGCCTCTCCTCATTTCGCTCGGTCTCAGCATCATCCGTCAGTTTAGCTTCTATTGCAATTTCTGCATCGGGAATTATATTTCCTTCGCCATCAACAATTTCTATTCCGACGTAAATAAGATCGTGACCATCAGCCTTCATCTCTTTCTTTTCAGGAATAAGACGTATATGGTCAGGCTCTCCTGTAGTCGTTAAAACATCCCTGCTTACTTCCTTTCCGTCTAAGAAGCTTATTGCCTCAACTTTTCCCGGTTCATAAGTTGTATCAAAGAATGCACAATTCGGCATAGGGCGTTCAACAGATACAGGCTTTCTTCCGAGTGTTTTGCCATTCACGAATACTTCGACCTCATCCGCATTCGAGAATACGGCAAGTCTTACCGGTTTATCTTCATATCCTGCATAATTCCAACATGAAGCCAGTGCCGGGAATCCCCATAGTGTCATCATCTCGGTCTTTCCATAAGTATCAGGATGCATTGAAAACAGATGTGTTTTCCCGCTTCCCCAGACGATGCTTCTGTACGCACCTTGTGGCAGCATGTGTCCCGTAATATCAAAATCGGCATCATTGGCAAGACGCCAGGGATATGGTGATCCGCTCGGAGGCATAAGATACCAGCCACCTGTCTTTACACGCTCGTCATCGGCTTCAATATAATCAGCCTTTCCTATTCCGGCTTCTCCGATATAATCCCATGCAGTCCACGTGAACTCACCTATTACATAGGGCAGTTTTTCCACAAGAGGCCATCTAAAGCCTATTTCTTTAGGAAAATTCTCTGATCCCAGTATTACTCTTTCAGGAAACATCTTATGATCGCGCTCATAGATATCCTCCATGTAGTTGTATCCCACTACATCAAGTCCGTTGGTGAAGGGTTCCGTCATCGTCTCCCAGCTTCCGTCATTAAGACCATTTGCGGAATTCTGCTCCTGACTCTGATTTTTCATAAGTTTGTCATCCAGGCCACTCCAGAAGGAACAAATTCCGTTGCTTACAGGTCTTGATCCGTCCAGTCTTCTGATAGTCTCCGCAAGCTGCGTTGCAAGTGTATAGCCGTTATCAAGTCCCCCTCTCTCCGGTATCTCATTTCCCGTTGACCATAGGATAACAGCAGGATGATTTCTATCTCTTCGGACAAAATCAGTCAGATCCCTTTTCCAGTCTGTATCAAAGAACTGACTATAATCTCCACCTCTCTTTGCCATTCCCCACGCATCAAAGGCCTCATCGAATACATACATTCCGAGTCTGTCACAGGCCTCTATCAGAGCTGCAGATGGCGGATTATGCGCAGTTCGTACAGCATTGAAACCTAATTCCTTGAGCTTTTTTATCTTTCTTGCTTCAGTCTCATATAAAGAAACAGCGCCTAGAAGTCCATTGTCATGATGAAGGCAGCCACCTTTGAGTTTTACTGACTTCCCGTTAATCCTTAGTCCTCTTATTGCATCCGCAGTGATTGTTCGAACTCCAAAAAGAGTCTCAGCCTCATCAATCTCATCGGTTTCCTTTGGAATGAAATGCGTGCGGTATACTCCAAGGCTCTTAACACTTGTCTTTACTCTGTATAGATTCGGATTATCCGCATCCCAAAGTTTTGGATTATTTAAAATCATTGCCATTCTGGCGTTCTCTGTTTTTCCGGGATTTATCTGTATAATACGTTTCGTAGTAGTCTTTACAGCACCGGTATCCTCTTCACAAATTGACACATTAACTTCAACCAGTCTGTTTTCTGTCGTGAAATTTTGAACTTCCACATTGGCCTCCAGAAAAGCGTTTCCCTCGGCCACTTCCTTCGTAAATACAAAAACTCCGTTCTGAACAACATGCACCCTGGGCCCGCAGCAGATCATAACTCCTCTGTAAAGTCCTGATCCTGTATACCAGCGTGAGTTAACATGCATACTGGTATTGCAGTTTATCGTTATCCGGTTTTCCTCTCCAAAGGTTACGTAATCCGTAAGATCTACATAAAACGGAGCATAGCCATAGTGCCGGCTGCCAACCTTACACCCGTTTACATCAACTGTCACATTCATCATTGCGCCGTCAAAAGAAAGACCTGCGCAGCCTTTTTCCCATTCCTTGGGAATAAAAATGTTTTTAGTATAATTTGTGAGACCGCCTTTGAAATACCCGCTGTCAGACTTAGCAGGCGCATCCGGTGAAACCGGTGTTCCTATCATTCCATCATGAGGAAGATTAACTATTTCACCCGGGTCCTCCTCCAGCATTCCAAGTGAATCAATAAAGCTTCTTCTGAAAATCCAACTGTCATCGATGCATATACTCTTCATTTTATCCCCCAACCTCAGATTAATATGCAATGTCTGTTTTCTTGCTTTATATAATTATCCTAAATTATCAGTCAAAGCAGTCCTCGCCAAATCTGACTCTTGCGTAGGCCTTGATAGCTTCAACGCACTTTTCAAAACCAAGCTTACCACTGTCGAGACAGAGGTCGTAGTTCAAAGCATCGGTCCAGACATGGCCTGTGTGATATTCATAATAGTCTGCTCTTGCTTTGTCAATCTGAGCAATATATTTTTCAAGGTCCTTTCCCGTAAGGGGCTGAACCTTGCCTGCTTCCTGCATGAGGAAGTCCTGATCAGCATGAACAAATACGCTCATGACATTGTCGTAATCCTTCAGCACAAAATCTGCACAGCGTCCGATGATTACGCAGGGCTCTTTCGTTACGGCAAGCATCTTAAGTGCATTTGCCTGATAGCTGAAAATGTCCTCATCAGAAGCAACATTATAATCGCCGGGCTTTTTTACTTTTCCGTCATAAACCTTGGGGCCCAGAGCAATCTTGTTCTTCCAGTTGTTTCGTACTTTCTCGTCGGCATCAACAAAATAGCTTTCGTTTATTCCACTGATGTCTGATGCAACCTTGGAAAGTTCCTTATCATAATAGTGAATGCCAAGCTCTTCGGCGAGCATTTTTCCTACGGTGCGTCCGCCGCTTCCGTACTGTCTTGCGATGGTGATGACGATATTCTTCATGTTTATTCTCCCAGATATGCCTTCTTAATTGCTTCGTCGTTGAGAAGATCGCTTGCAGGACCTTCCTTGACGATGCTTCCTGTCTCGAGGACATAAGCTCTGTCGGCGATAGTTAATGCTTTTCTCGCGTTCTGCTCAACAAGGAGTACGGTAACGCCGTCCTTGTTCACGTCCTCGATGATACTGAAAATCTCATTTACAAATATCGGTGAAAGTCCCATTGAAGGTTCATCCATTAATATTATATCAGGATGTGACATGAGTGCGCGACCCATTGCAAGCATCTGCTGCTCACCGCCTGAGAGCGTTCCCGATATCTGGTTCTGTCTCTCCTCAAGTCTCGGGAATCTCTTGAATACCATTTCAAGGGTTGACTGAAATTCCGCAGCATCGTTTCTGGTATAGGCTCCCATTTTCAGATTCTGTAAAACGGTCATATCCGCGAAAACGCGTCTGCCTTCAGGTACCTGCGCCATTCCCAGAGATACGATTTTGTGCCCCGGTGTTGTCACAAGATTTTTATCCTTATAGATTATCTCACCCTCCGAGGGCTTAAGAAGTCCCGAGAGTGTATGAAGTGTTGTTGTTTTTCCGGCGCCGTTTGCACCGATAAGAGCTACGATTTCTCCCTTATCTACATGAAAAGAGATGCCCTTGAGGGCCTTTATAACGCCGTAGTTTACGCTTAAGTTTTTTACGTCTAGTAGTGACATGTTATTCTCCCAAATACGCCTTAATTACTTCCGGATCCTGCAAAACTTCTTTTGTCTCGCCTTGTTTTAATACCCGTCCGAAGTTGAGTACTGTTAGCTTCTCACAGATTCCGGACACGAGCTTCATATCATGCTCGATCAAAAGGATCGTCATGTCGAATTCCTTGCGGACAAGGGCGATGGTCTCCATGAGCTCTGCTGTCTCGTTGGGGTTCATACCTGCCGCGGGCTCATCGAGAAGAAGGAGCTTCGGTGATGTTGCCATAGCTCTTGCGATCTCGAGCTTTCTCTGCTTACCGTAAGGGAGGTTGCTTGCAAGGACGTCCCTCTCCTTATCAAGATCGAATACCTTGAGGAGCTTTAACGCCTCCTCGTCCATTTCTTTTTCCAGCTTCCTGTATTTTCCGAGATGCAAGACACTTTCAAGTGTGCTGTACTTAAAGCGCTCGGTCAGTCCCACCTTAACGTTATCGATAACCGACATCTGGTGAAACAGTCTGATATTCTGAAAAGTTCTTGCGATTCCGGCGTGATTTATCTCGATGGTATTTTTCCTGGTGATGTCCTCACCGTCGAGGCGTATAATACCCTCGTTCGGCTTGTAAACGCCTGTAAGAAGGTTGAATACCGTGGTCTTACCTGCACCGTTCGGGCCAATGAGTCCGTAGAGCTCGCCCTTTTGTATCTCAAGGGAAAAGTCGTCAACAGCGCGAAGTCCGCCAAATGCAATACTTAAATTGTTAACCTGAAGTAATGTCATAATTACGCATTCCTTTTAATAAATTTGTGAGCTACTTTTTCTCTCCACTCTATCGCTGCGGGTGCCCAGTTAAAGAGCATCATCGCAATAAGCACGATTGAGTAGATCAGCATTCTGTAGGTGTTAAGACCTCTGAGCATCTCGGGAAGAAGGTACAGGATTGCAGCCGCAATGACCGAGCCCCTGATATTTCCGATTCCGCCAAGCACAACGTATACAAGAATCATGATTGATGCGTTGTAGCCAAAGTACTGTGAGGTCGCCGTAAGTGACGTGATATTGTGTGAAAAGAGCACGCCTGCGGCACCTGCAATTGCAGCCGAAATTGTGAAGGCAAGCATTTTATACTTGGTGACATTGATGCCTGCGGATTCAGCCGCGATGCTGTTGTCACGAACCGCCATGATCGCACGTCCGTCCCTCGAGTTCATGAGGTTTAGTACCACGAAAAGCGAGAGCAAAAGTACAACAATTGCGATGGTAAAATTCGCATCTCTGGGGGTACCTGTGATTCCCATGGCTCCGTTTATTATTACCTGTCCGTCTGGCTCCATTCCGAGATCCATTACATTATTCAGTGAAATGTGAGGTCCCTTTGAATCAACACCGAAGTAGATTGCATTTATAACGTTTTTGATAATCTCACCAAACGCCAGAGTGACGATGGCGAGGTAGTCTCCCTTAAGTCTTAGTACGGGAATTCCTATTAAAAATCCGAACAGCGCAGCAAATGCGATTCCCACAACAAAAGCGAGGAAAAATCTCGGCGCTGCCGGCAGAGTATTCTGAGTCAGTTTTGAGAAAACAGCACTCGCAAACGCACCTATACACATAAATCCGCAGTGACCTATACTTAACTCTCCGAGGATTCCGACGCAGAGATTAAGCGCAACAGCGATAACCGCGTAATAGGTCATGGGTACGAGTAGTCCCTTCAAATGGCTTGAAAGGTTGCCGGTTTTCATAAGGATCTCCATTATCAGATATAACGCGATCACGATTCCGTAAGTTATAAATTGGTCTTTGAATTTTTTCTTTGTCATGGCGGTTACACTTTCTCTTGAATTTTCTTTCCTAATAATCCTGTAGGTTTAACGAGCAGCACTACAATGAGGATTCCGAAAACAATCGCATCCGAAAGCTGTGAGGAGATGTAGGTTCTGCTGAGGATCTCAACGATACCAAGCACCAGTCCTCCGATCATTGCACCGGGAATTGATCCGATTCCGCCAAATACCGCTGCCACGAAGGCTTTGATTCCGGGCATCGCGCCAAGGTAAGGTGAAAGCGACGGATATGCTGAGCAAAGAAGTGCTCCCGCGATAGCAGCAAGAGCTGAACCTATAGCAAAGGTAAGGGAAATTGTTTTGTTTACGTTTATTCCCATGAGCATAGCTGCGCCCTTGTCCTCGGCAACAGCAAGCATAGCCTGTCCTTCTCTTGTCTTGTGGATGAAAAGCTGAAGCACGATAAGGATTACCACACTTGAAAGGATGGTAATTATTGTTACTCCCTGGATTTTCAGATCACCACCTGCAAAGGAAAGTCCCTGCCATGAAACAACCGATGAAAATGATTTGATATCCGCTCCGAAAATAAGAAGAGCCAGATTTTCAAGAAAATAACTGACACCAATTGCAGTTATAAGAACAGCCAGAGGAGAAGCTGCGCCTCTCAGGGGCTTGTATGCCACCTTCTCCGTTGTGATTCCGAGCAGTGTACACAGAATCACTGCGGCGATAAGTCCCACGACGGTATTGCCACTAAAAGTGGAACAGATTGTAAAAATGACATAACATCCCACCATGATGAAATCACCGTGTGCGAAATTCAGCATTTTGGCAATTCCGTATACCATAGTGTAGCCAAGGGCGATAATAGCATAGATACTCCCCAGACTAAGTCCGTTAATCAGATAGATCAAGAAGCTCATATTTCCTCCAACAAAGATTTGTAAATATGGAACGAGGAATGCCTTTGACAGCATTCCTCGCCACCTCGCGATATGAAAATTATATCAAAAAATAATCTTTTATAACACTATTATTCTGCTGTAACGTAAGCGCCGTCCTTAATAACAACAGCCTTAGGCTCCTTGTTGGGCTCGCCGCTTGCATCCCATGTCATAGTGTCTGATGTAAGACCTGAAGCTGTGATTGTAACAATCTTGCCCTTTACAGCCTCGCAGAGATCGCTGACACTCATATCAGGTGTAGCACCTGCCTCTTCAAGGCACTGCTTAATGATGTAAACTGCATCGTAAGCGTCTGCTCCGAACTGGTTAGGTGTCTCGCCGTATTTTTCCTTGTAGTTCTTAACGTAGTTAACTGTGAGATCATCTGTTGCATCAGCTGCGAAAGGTGTAAGAAGCATAAGTCCTTCTGCAAGTGATGTATCGAAGTTCTCAACTGTAAGGATACCATCCATACCGTCTACACCGAAGAATATAGGAGCATATCCCATTGTGTTAGCCTGTGTAAGGATAAGTGATGCCTCTGTATAGTAGATAGGAAGGAACAGAAGCTCTGCGCCTGCGTCCTTAGCCTTCTGAAGCTGAACTGAGAAGTCTGTCTTGGAATCAGCTGTGAAAGCCTCAGCAGAAACTACGTCAAATCCCTGATTAACAGCTTCCTGTGCAAATGTCTGATAGATACCTGATGAATATACATCTGAGCTGTCGTAGATGATGGCAACCTTAGATGCAAGCTTGTGGCTTCCGATGTACTGTGCGGAAGCAAGACCCTGGTTAGGATCTGAGAAGCATACACGGAAAACATTGTCATAAGCTACGCAGTCAGCAGCTGAAGCTGAAGGTGTAAGCTGGAACATGTTGTCCTCATGTGTGTTCTCACTAACTGCGAGTGAGCAAGCACTTGTTGTTGAACCAACAAGGAACTGCATACCCCAGTCCTTAAGTGTGTTATAAGCGTTTACGGACTTCTCTGCGTTAAGCTCGTCGTCCTCGCCCTTCATCTCAACCTGATAGCCGTTGATACCACCGTTAGCGTTGATCTCATTTACTGCAAGCTCTACCGAGTTAACAACAGCAAGACCATATGCAGCAGCGCCACCTGTAAGAGGTCCGATTGAACCGATTTTAAAAGTAGCTCCGCTTGCTGAACTCTCAGTAGCTGTGCTCTCTCCTGTAGATGCTGTGTTTCCGCCTGCATTGCCGCCGCAACCTGCAATTGTTCCTGCAAGAAGTGCTGATGCTGCAAGTAAACTGATCACACTCTTCATCTTCTTCATAATTTGTCCTCCTCGTTTTTACGAATATTACATATACTATGTTACGCAAATTAATAGTTGCTTATACATGTATACAATGTAATTAGTTAAAACTTTACAGTATTAAAGTAATTATGTCAACTACCATTTGGGCCGGCAGCGATTTACGAATCACCTTATCATGCCAACCGCTTCCTGAATTGAAGAAACTCCGATGATCTTAATATCCTTGAAAGCGCTCTTAAGCTTTGCCTCTGCGGACTTTGGAACAAGGCAGGTCTTAAAGCCCAGTCTTGCAGCCTCTGATACTCTGATGTCGGGCATATTGACCGAGCGCACCTCTCCCGAGAGTCCGACTTCACCGAAGGCAATCACATCATCGGGGATAGGTCTGTTGCGGAAGCTCGACACAATTGCCATGCACATCGAAAGATCAAGGGCCGGTTCAATGAGCTTCATTCCGCCTGCGAGGTTTATATAGCAATCGTATGATGAGAGTTCAAGTCCCACTCGTTTTTCGAGAACTGCCATAAGCAGGTTCACGCGGTTGTAATCGGTTCCGTTCGCCTGGCGCCTTGGGAAATTGAAATTGGTGTGGCTTACCAGCGCCTGAATCTCTATGAGAATAGGTCTTGTGCCCTCGATGGAGCAGGTAACCACTGAGCCGCTGGCGTTTTCCGGTTTTCCTTCCAGCATGAACTCTGAAGGATTCTCGACTTCCGCAAGTCCCTCCTGCCTCATCTCAAATACCCCGATCTCATTTGTTGAACCGAAACGGTTTTTCACAGCTCTCAGGATTCTGTAGGAGGCATGTCTGTCACCCTCGAAGTAGAGCACTGTATCCACCATGTGCTCGAGGACTCTGGGACCTGCCACGGTTCCTTCCTTTGTCACATGTCCAACAATGAAAATCGAGACCCCAAGCTGCTTAGCAATACGCATAAGAACAGCCGTTGACTCCCTTACCTGGGATACACTGCCGGGAGCAGAGCTCACGTTTTCATTGAACATCGTCTGAATTGAGTCGATAATGACGACATCCGGATTCTGCCTTCTTATAGTCTCCTCAATTGTTCCAAGATCTGTTTCACACAGCAGCGACATGTCGTCTGTAAATTCGCCTATTCTGTTTGCACGAAGTTTAATCTGCTGGAGCGATTCCTCTCCTGAGATATAGAGAACTTTTCTCTTATCAGCAGCAAGAAGCCTTGCCGTCTGAAGAAGCAGGGTTGATTTACCGATTCCGGGATCGCCGCCCACAAGTGTAAGAGAGCCCTTAACCAGGCCTCCTCCGAGAACTCTGTTAAGTTCACCGATGTGGGTGTCGAATCTGTCCTCTTCATTAAGAGTGATTTCCGAAAGCTTCATAGGCTTATTCTGCGCCTCGCCGCTTCCTGCAATACCGCTTATGTTTCTCTTGGATGTTTTTCCTGTCACCGAGGGCTTTATTGTCTCCTCAACGAAGCTGTTCCACTCCTTACAGCCGGGACACTGTCCCATCCATTTTGCAGACTCATAGCCGCAGCTCTGACAGAAAAACACTGTTTTAATCTTTGTTGCCATAATTTATTTCATTACCTTTTCTTTTAAATTTGTGTTTTTGAGAAAAAGTAAATATTTGCGGTTTTTCAGCACTTTGGTATACATTTGGGACCTGTTTTGCATGGATTTTAACAGAAAAGTAAATGAGAAGGATTTTTAGAGACTTTGGTACCCATGATTTCTCAAAACAGGGATACCAAAGTAGAAAAATCGACTTCATATTTACTTTTCAAGATAAATTCCATGTAAAAAGCTCCTAAAAGGTATACCAAAATGCCGGAAATCGTGTTTTATTTACTTTTTCTTTAAATCCGTAGCTAAATTATCATATAACTAAATATAGTTTATCTAAATAACGATAATATCAGTCTGTCATACTCGGGATAGATATATGCTAACACATTCTGGTGAGTATAAACCATCGGCTCTGTACTGGGGAATGAATGCGTCAGCCGCCATACATATACACCTATCGTTATGCATCCAACTATTATCAGCGGATATTTCAAAGAATTAAAACTCTTCCCCTGAACATATCGCTGATAAGCTCCGATTATCAGGACCACAATCCAAAACGGATACGAGGGATTATACTGCATCGCCCTTATCGGATGGAGCGTGATGAAACTGATAAGAGCTCTCGTCATCCCGCACCCGGGGCACGGAAAGCCTGTCACAATCACCATGGGGCAGAAACGATGAAAAATCAAAGTAACCGCAAACCATGCAAACACAATTACCAATATCGGAAGGCCATTATGCCGGATATCCTCTTTTATGCGATTTTTAATGAGTGCCATTTTTTCTCTCGGCATATAATATCCTTATATTTCATAGTGTTTAAAATACATTATAGTGTTCATTCTACACCAATCTTGCATCATATATAAAGAGGGCCGCATCTGCAGCCCTCTTTCATATTTTATTTATGAATTTCTACTTTTGATGAAGCGTTTCCAAGCGGAACACTGAAGCTCAGCTTGCCTCCTACTCCTGTTTGCATCGGTCCGATATTTTTACCGTCCACAAGAATGTGGTAATCAGTATTCTCCTCCAGTCCGACTGTTATCTGTGCATCTCCCGGTCCTTCAACCTCAAAAGAAACACCGTCCTCCTTTTCCTTGAAGTGTGTAACCGTTGTCCCCGGAACTGATTCATATAGGAACATCTCATTCTGCTCAAGCTTGGTAATGTCCTTGAAGGTCTTAACCTTTAAAATATTGCCCTCATACTCGAAATTGTCGAGCTTTTTCTTCTCCGGCAACTCATAATTACCAAAGCTGAAGGTTCCATCAGCTTCCGTCCTCAGCAACTGCTCTACGACAGCCATTTTCTACCTCCTGTTTTGATTACTCCGGGCATCAGCGGCATTTGAGGAACTGCTGACGTCCTTTGTAATAGTACAAAATGTTTTTACTGATATAATTATAAAGCATCCGAATCAATAATTATATTAAATATTTATGAATCATTTGGTTTTCTTGGAGACAGTTTTCTTAGCCGCGGGCTTCTCCGCATCCTTCTGCGTAAATACTACCTTTTCATCCTTAAGGCCGATCGTAACCTTGCTGTCGCGCTTAATCTTGCCCTTCAAAAGCTCCTCTGCCATCGCGTCCTCAATAACGGACTGAATAGCTCTCTTAAGAGGTCTCGCACCCATCTTGGAATCTGAGTACTTCTTTACAAGGAACTGTTTTACAGCCTGTGACATCACAAGGTCGATGCCAAGCTGGTCCTTACATCTCTTGGAGAGATTCTTGCTAAGCAGGGTAACGATTTCCATCATTTCCTTCTCGTTGAGAGGATGGAATACCATGATCTCATCGATACGGTTTATGAACTCGGGTTTGAAAAGTCGTTTAACCTCCTCCATAACCCCGCTCTTCATGTTTTCATAATCCTTCTTCTCATCGGAAGCGGTGTCAAAACCAAGTCTCTTGGGCTCAACGATTCTCTGGGCTCCGACGTTTGAAGTCATGATAAGGATCGTATTCTTGAAGCTCACCTTGCGTCCCTTAGCGTCAGTTATATGTCCGTCGTCAAGCACCTGCAGCAGCACATTGAAGATGTCAGGGTGTGCCTTTTCTATCTCATCAAAGAGGATTACGGAATAGGGATGGCGTCTGACCTTCTCTGAAAGCTGGCCGCCCTCGTCATAACCCACATATCCCGGAGGTGAACCGATCATCTTGGATACGGAATGACCTTCCATGTACTCCGACATATCAACTCTTATAAGAGCGTTCTCGTCGCCGAACATTGCCTCTGCAAGAGCCTTTGACAGCTCTGTCTTACCTACACCGGTGGGTCCCAGGAAAAGGAAGGAACCTATAGGTCTGTTGGGATCCTGAAGGCCTACCCTGCCTCTTCTGATTGCCTTGGAAACCGCAACAACTGCGTCCTCCTGGCCGATGACTCTCTCGTGAAGGATTTTCTCAAGCTTGAGGAGTCTCTCGGATTCCTTCTCCGCAATCTTCTTAACCGGAATCTTGGTCCACATAGCAACAACTTCCGCGATGTCATTCTCGGTAACGATGTAGTCGGAATCCTTCTCTCTCTTATTCTCAGCGTTCTTCTTACGGTTGTACTTCTTGATAAGGGCTTCCTGTTTGCGATGCACTTCTCCGGCACCTGCGAAATCCTCTTTCGCCAGAAGATTCTCAATCTCAGAATCCATCTCCCTAATCTGCTGCTCCATCTCACGGATACCCGAAGGCGCTCCGGTTAAGCGAAGCCTTACTGCGGAAGATGCCTCATCTATAAGGTCGATGGCCTTATCCGGAAGGTTTCTGTCATTTATGTAACGGCTGCTGAGATCAACCGCTGCCTGAATTGCTTCAGGTGTAATTTTCACATGATGATGCTCCTCGTACTTGCCCACAATTCCGTTGAGGATTGCAAGAGATTCGTCTCTGTCGGGCTCCTCGACGTTTACGGGCTGGAAACGTCTCTCAAGAGCGGCATCCTTCTCCACATACTTGCGGTACTCAGTGATGGTGGTCGCACCGATCATCTGGATCTCGCCTCTCGCAAGTGAAGGCTTTAAGATATTGGATGCGTCGATAGCACCCTCAGCACCACCCGCACCGATAAGTGTATGCATCTCGTCAACAAAAAGGATGATGTTGCCGTCATCGATAACTTCGCGAATAACTCTCTTGATTCTCTCCTCGAATTCTCCTCTGTACTTTGAACCTGCGATCATTCCTGAAAGATCCAGTGTCAGAAGACGCTTATTCTGTACTGTAAAGGGAACATCTCCTGCCACAATTCTCTGGGCAAGTCCCTCAACCACCGCCGTTTTTCCTACACCGGGCTCACCGATAAGGCAGGGATTGTTCTTGGTTCTGCGGCTGAGTATCTGGATCACGCGCTGAATCTCATTATTTCTTCCGATGATGGGATCAAGCTTGTTATCTGCTGCTAGTGCTGTAAGATCGCGGCTGTACTGCTCAAGAGTTGAGGCCTTTTTCTTGGAATTGTTTTTCCTTCCGAGGTCTTCTTTTACCAGATTGGCGTCCTCACCCATTGCTGCCAGCGTCTCCGCATATATCTTCTGGATAGACACATTCATGGTGCCGATAAGGCGCACCGCAACATTCTCGCCTTCCTTAATAAGTGCGAGAAGGATGTGCTCTGTACCGATTCTATCTGCATGGAATCTGTCCGCCTGTCTCTCGGCCTCCTCCAGAACATTCTCGGCTC
The DNA here is from genome assembly GCF_900104155.1 of Butyrivibrio sp. INlla16. Lineage (GTDB taxonomy): Bacteria > Bacillota > Clostridia > Lachnospirales > Lachnospiraceae > Butyrivibrio. The sequence continues at coordinate 29,865 of NZ_FMYB01000017.1, read as the reverse complement.
TGGGGGAAAAGCCCTCCTTATCAAGAAGCGTCAGATTGCCGCCCTCAACGATCAGGTCCCTTATGATGTCCATCATCTTATCTTCATTGATGCCGTTATCGATAAGGATTCTGGAAGCCACACAGCCTCCGGTTTTTATAAGTCCTATGAGAAGATGCTCGGTACCCACATAGTTGAGCTTTAAGGTTCTCGCTGTCTTCCTTGCGAGCTTAAGCGCTTCCTGGGCCTTCTCTGTATATTCTTTATTCAAGTAAACTCCTTCCTGTTACCTGTATCAGGGTTCTCTTATGAAAAAATGTCCCGTGGGTAACCTGTTCAAGTATTTTTTCTTAGAATTGTTTGATGAGATATTCATCACTCATACTGCTCGTAGATGCTGTCAACGAGCTCGTGAATCTCATTCCTGGTGACGCCCTTGCACATGGCCCTCGCCAGAACGACGCTTAGCATGTCATGCGCCTCATCCAGTGCCTCGAGCTTGTTCAAGTCGATTGCAATGATGGCACCTCTTCTCCTGTCAATCTTGACGAATCCCTCCTGCTGCAATATGGAATACGCCTTATTGACGGTATGCATATTTATACCAATCATCTCAGCAAGCTGTCTCACACTGGGGAGCTGCTCACCCTCCCTGAACTGAGACGTGGCAATTCCCATAATAATCTGATTGCACAGCTGTACATATATCGCTTCATCACTGTTAAAATCAATCTGAATTACCATTTTCGCCTCCTTTTCTGTGATACATCTAGTATAACAAAGAGGGATTTAAAGTCAATATAAAAAACCGCACGGCGCGCCGTGCGGTAAAAGAATACTTCGTGTAATTAGTACCTCGTTAAGTATTTAGGATTTGTCATCATCATCCAGATCCAGGAATTCAAACTCGAAATCCTCATCATCAAGAAGGAAGTTACGCGAGCCTCTACCCTTATTATTAGGTGTGATGGTCTGTCCCGGTTTGGGTTGTTCTGCACGCTCACGTGAAGGTGCGGGACGCTCCGGTTTTACTTCAGAAGCCGTTCTTCCTGACGGTCTGTCGGGTGTAAGAAGAGAAGCTGCGGAACCCATAGGTGCGCTCTTTCTGGGAGCTGAAGGGCTTACTGTTCTCTTGCTGTCAGCTACTGTTCTGCCGTTGCTGCCGCGATCTGTCTCACTTCTTTCAAAGAACTTCTTAGCAGGTTTCTGGGACGGAATATCGTCATACTTGTGCTTCTTCTGAGCTGTTCCCTCATCTTCTTCATCTTCGTAGTACATGTAATCACGAAGCTTGTAGATGAGAAGAAGAACTCCGAGAACCAGAATAGCAATTACAATTGCCATACCGATAAGGGCACCCTTAAGCTTCTTAACCTGTGCTTCAAGTGCCTTGGACTGCTGTCCTGCCTTAGCATAATCAAGAAGGTCGCTAAGCTTAACCTGTGTTCCTTCAACATTATCATAGAGGTACCAAACTTCGGTGCCTGTTCCGTCATCCTTATATGCAAGTGAAAACTCGCCGTTTCCTACAACTGCAGGCTCTGCTGCGGGCTGCTCTACAGGCTGTTCTCCCTCTACGGGAGCTGCTTCTGCACCCTCAGGTGCTGCTTCGCCCTCTGCCGGCTGCTCACCATCTGCGGGAGCTGCCTCGCCTCCGTCAGCTGCTGCCGGAGCACCTATCTGAAGAAGGTCTGAACGAACAAAACCTGTTCTTCCGCTGGTTCCAAACTGTATCTGGTACCATTTATTATTGTCAGTTCCTGTAGCCTCACCGGTTACGGTAACTGCATCGCCGTTCTTAACTGTTCCTACTGAGCTGTATCCTGTACCTGCTCCGCTTCTGACATTTGCACTAGCAACAGTAATTGTAGCTGTCTGTGCATCTACAGCTGTAACCTGTGTCTCAGGCTGAGCTGCTGTTGAAGTTGCCGCATCTGTGCTCGGTGTAGCTCCTTCCTTGGAAACCAGGTCACTTCTTACATATCCGAATTCAGTATCGTTAATGTAAATTCTGTACCATACATATCCCTGAGAATCAGTGGTCTCATCAACGATATCAACCTTGTCCCCAGAATCAAGACTTGATACCTGTGAAGATAACGTACTCGCCTCGGATCTGACCTTAACATTGGATGAGGTTATGGTTCCTGTGGCAGCGAGTGCTGATATCGGCATGCTAAGCGCCAATGCTCCTGCCGTCAGAACGGAAGCTGCACTAATCATCACATTTCCAATTCTATTCCTAAACATACTTTTCTACCTCCGGTAACAAGTGCAGCTTATATATCTGCACATAATTATTCAATTCAAATATCGAAAAACTCAATATTTGGTGTCATTATAACACATAACCACTACATTTACAGCCTATTTGTAATATTTTTGAAATATTTTAGTGAAGGCTTGGCAGATTGACCCCGCCCGCGGTATGGGTGACGTAAATTTGCAGTTCTCGGACGAGGAAGATGATTTGTAAAACAAAAAAAAGAATTTATACCGATTTCTTTGAACAACGTGAAATGAGGTATAAATTCTTTTTGAGTTTTTACAAATCACTCCGCAGACGAAAACGCAAATTTACGTCACCTATACCGCGGGCGGCACTATAATCAAGCCTCGTCTATGGCTTTTCCGATGTCGTGGCGCATGTACTTGTTATCGAAGTTAACCCACTCGGTTGCTTCGTAGGCCTTCTTTCTGGCCTCGGCAAGAGTATCTCCCTTAGCGGTTATGCCAAGAACTCGTCCGCCGTTTGTCACAATTTTGCTGTTCTCATCGAACTTCGTTCCGGCATGGAAGCAGTAGTAACCATCCTTGCCCTTGAAGTTCTCAAGGCCTGTGATCTCCTTACCCTTCTCATAGCTTACAGGGTAGCCGTCGGATGCAAGAACCACGCAAACTGCTGCCTTGTCCTCAAACTTAAGATCAAGCTGATCGAGAGTTCCATCGATAACCGCCTCGCAAACCTCAATCATATCAGTCTCTAATCTAGGAAGAACAACCTGTGCCTCGGGATCACCGAATCTTGCGTTGTACTCGAGAACCTTAGGGCCGTCTTCGGTGAGCATAAGCCCAAAGAAAATAACTCCCTTGAACTCTCTGCCCTCTTCTCTCATGGCATCAACAGTTTTCTGGTAGATGTGTTCCTTGCAGAACTTATCAACCTCCTCTGTATAGAAGGGGCTAGGTGAAAAGTTGCCCATTCCACCTGTGTTAAGACCTGTGTCGCCGTCTCCTGCCCTCTTGTGATCCTGTGCAGAACTCATAAGTTTGATTGTCTTACCGTCAACAAATGAAAGAACCGAAACCTCACGTCCTGTCATGAATTCCTCAATAACCATACGGTTTCCGGCATCGCCGAACTTCTTAGTCTCCATGATCTCGCGAACACCGGCCTCGGCATCCTCTTTTGTCTCACAGATGAGAACGCCCTTTCCGAGTGCAAGACCGTCAGCCTTAAGTACGATGGGGAACTTTGCGCTCTGTAAATACTCAAGCGCTTTTTCCGGATCATCAAAGGTCTCGTAAGCAGCTGTGGGGATGTCATATTTCTTCATAAGGTCCTTGGAAAATGCCTTACTTCCTTCAAGAATTGCTGCATTTTTCCTGGGTCCGAATACTCTGAGGCCCTCTGCCTCGAAAGCATCAACGATTCCGCCAACAAGCGGATCGTCCATTCCTACTATAGTAAGGTCGATCTGCATGTTCTTGGCAAATCTTACAAGTTTGTCGAACTCCATGGGTGAAATGGAAACACACTCAGCAAGTTCTGCAATTCCGGCATTGCCGGGTGCACAGTAGAGTTTATCAAGGTGTTTACTTCTTGAAACTGCTTCTGCTATAGCGTGCTCACGGCCGCCTCCGCCAACTATTAATACATTCATTTTATATCTCCTCCGGGTCGTAACCTTCTATAACAACCTTACCGTCAGCCACTTTCACCTTACCGTTTGCGATAAGGTCGATAGCCTTGGGTAGAATCTTCCATTCAGCCTGCTCCATAATGCGCTGCTGCAAAGTTTTCGCAGTGTCGTCAGGTCTTATCATGACAGGTTTCTGCAGAATGATCGGGCCTGTGTCGGTGCCTTCGTCAACAAAGTGAACCGTTGCTCCGGAAACCCTGACTCCGCGCTCGAGCGCTTTTTCATGAACCTTAAGTCCATAGAAACCGGTTCCGCAAAATGACGGAATGAGCGAAGGATGGATGTTGATTATCCTGCCGCTAAATGCCTTGACGATCTTCTCGGGTATCACCACAAGGCAGCCCGCAAGAACGATAAGATCAGGATTCTCTGAAATCAGAAGATTGTAAAAAGCTTCATTAAAAGCATCTCTGTTCTCAAATTCCTTCGGAACAAGAACCTCGGTTTTTATTCCGTGCTTAGCTGCTCTCTCGAGAGCGTAGGCATTTCGGTTATTTGAAAAAACCATGCCGATTTTCGTATTTGTAATCTTACCGCTCTCCACAGCATCAATTATCGCCTGAAGATTGGTTCCGCCGCCGGAAACAAGGACTGCAATGTTTAGCATATCTCCACTCCCTTGTCGCCTGCTTCTACAGATCCAACGATCCATGCCTTCTCGCCTGAAGCCTTGATTGCCTCAAGGGTCTTGTCAGCATCTGCAGGATCTACAGCGATAACCATTCCAAGTCCGCAGTTGAAGGTGTTGAACATCATCTTCTCCTCAAGATTGCCTGTCTTCTGCATAAGCTTGAAGATAGCAGGAACCTCGTAGCTGTCCTTCTTCACTACTGCCTTGCAGCCATCGGGAAGCATTCTCGGGATGTTCTCATAAAAACCGCCGCCTGTGATGTGGCTGCAGCCCTTAACCTTAACGCCTGCATTTTTAATGCTCTTGAGCATCTTCACATAAATCTTGGTAGGTGCAAGAAGCGCCTCGCCGAGTGTACATCCGAGCTCATCGTAGTACTTCTCAAGGCTCTCCTTAGTCATGTCGAATACTTTTCTTACAAGTGAAAAACCGTTGGAATGAACGCCGCTTGAAGCTACGCCAATAAGTGTATCGCCGGCTTTAATGGTGCTTCCGTCGATCATGTCCTCTCTGTCTACAACGCCGACTGCAAAGCCTGCCACGTCGTACTCATCCTCGGGCATGAGTCCCGGATGCTCAGCTGTCTCACCGCCGATTAGTGCACACTCAGACTGCTTGCAGCCCTCAGCAACACCCTTAACGATTGCTGCGATTTTCTCCGGATAGTTCTTTCCACAAGCGATGTAATCAAGGAAGAACAGCGGCTCACCACCCGCGCAGATAACATCATTTACACACATTGCAACAGCATCGATTCCGATGGTGTCGTGCTTATCAAGAAGAAATGCAAGTTTTATCTTTGTTCCAACTCCGTCGGTTCCGGATAAGAGTACCGGATCCTTCATATTCTTAATGTTTGCAAGGGAAAAGGCTCCTGAAAAGCCACCGAGGCCGCCAAGGACTTCGGGTCTCATGGTCTCCTTTACATAACCCTTAATCATCTCTACAGACTTGTAGCCTGCTTCGATATCGACACCTGCGTTTTTGTAGTTAAGCTCTGACATGTTTTCCTCCATTAATAATTCTTATATCCAACCTCCTGAAGGTGTGCGTCCTTTGCGACAACCGCTTCCTTCAGGCCTTTTGAATAGTCCTTAAGTTTTCCCAAAAGCTCTGCATCACTTGTTGCAAGAATCTTCGCAGCAAGAAGACCGGCATTTACACCGCCATTAATAGCCACAGTAGCAACCGGAATGCCTGAAGGCATCTGTACAATACTGTAGAGCGAATCTCTTCCGCCTAATGAAGTTGTATGCATGGGAATTCCGATAACAGGCATAGGAAAAATTGCGGCGCACATACCAGGAAGATGTGCTGCCATTCCTGCTCCGGCAATGATGACTTTAAAACCTTTATCTTCTGCGCTCTTCGCATATTCGAAGAACTCTTCGGGCTCACGATGTGCTGAAATAATATTCATCTCATACGAGATTCCCAGCTCATCAAGCACCCCTGCTGCCTTGGCCATGACCGGCATATCCGAGTCAGAGCCCATAACGATCCCAACTTGTGCCATATCTCTCCTCCAAAATAAAATGGTACAAAAAATTAAAAACGTAACCACGGAAATCCTACCATAAGATGTACTGTATAATCAACTATGAGAATGCGCTAAACTTTCCGTTTTTAAAATGGTTTTCTTGAGCTTTTTTTCCAATAAACGATAGCTCCCCAAATGCTCAAGAAAAGATTTCTCGTCTCCGTTTTCTATATCCCTCTCCATTGATAGAGCAAGCTCTGCAAGCTGCACTGCTCCGATCAGCCTTGCGGCGTCCTTGGCAGCGCGCACACCGGGCAGAAGTACCGACACTTCCTGAAAGGTGAGCATCTTTTCAGCCCAGTCGAAGGTGCTGTTCTTTGAATACTCGTATAAAACCTCCCTATAAAAAGAAAGGTCGTTCAAAAAATACTGCATCGGCCCTTCGATATTTATACCTTTTATGCTCTTTGAGAAATTTCTCCATTCGTCCTTTTCACCATCGCATCCGATTATGCCGTATTTCATAAAAATGGCTCTGACATCCTTCGAAGGTATCGGTTTTTTCAGGTACTCGGAAAAACCGGCTTCCTTATAAATATCTCCGTCAACTGCGGAATCGTTTGCGGTTACCATGACTACAGGCGTGGAGGGACACAGCTTTTCCTTCTTAATAATCGCCATGGCCTCAAGTCCATCCATCACCGGCATTAGATGATCCATGAAAATAAGGTCAAAGGTTTCGCGGCGCACCAAATCGACCGCTTCCTTTCCATTGGAAGCAGTCATCGAATCCACTCCAAACATTCCTACGATTTCTGCAAGGAGCTCAGCATTCATTTCGGCGTCATCAACAATCAAAACCTTAGCCATTATTTCTGGTTTCTCCAAGCATGTACAAAAGTCCGAAGGCCGCACTTCCATGGATAGCTGCCATAGATGCGGATTCTTTCTGAACAATTATCTCTTCAAAGGACATTATATTGTTTACCCATTTCTTGATCTCCTCAATTTCCGCGGATGAAAGATCGCTATGGGTTATAAACAGCCTGCTTCTGTCAATAGGTGCAAACTTGGTCAGCTGATCCTCAATATAGGCTTTGCGGCATTTTGCAACAGAACCAATCATCATTCTTCCAAGACTTCCTCTGCCGTCACGGAAGAGAACCGCCGGCTTAAGCATGAAGACTCTGCTGAAACCTCCGACTTTTCTTTTGATTCTTCCCATCCTGATAAGGTAATCAATATTGTCGATAAGGAAGCTGGTGTGTATACGTTTCTTTATAATATTAAGCTGCTCTACGCAATCCTGAACGTTTTTCCCCTCTCTGGCAAGACGTATTGCCTCAAGCACAAGAAATCCTATTCCACTTGAAAGGCTCTCGGAATCAATCACCGTGACCTTATCAAAAGAAGCTGCAGCCTCTTTTGCCACATGATATGCTCCGCCCGCTTTGCCGGACATACTGATATGGATGATATTCTCCGCATCCGAAAGGTGAGAAGCAAAGAAATCTTCATACTCCTGAATAGATGGAATATCCACAAAGAGCTTGTCTGCTCCGCCCTCTTTCATGTACTTTAAAACTCCCTCAGTCTCTGCTTCAACTCCGTCAAGAAACAGTCCGTTCTGCGTTCTGATATAAAGCGGAATAATGGGTATCCTGAGTTCAGCAATCATTTCCTTGGGTATATCAACAGCACTTTCTGTTGTTATCAAAATCGGAAGCTTCTCTCTGCTTGAAAGGAGCTTTTGATCCTCGGGATCAATATAAGTGGGAGTTATCCTGTGAACCTTATCTCCCGGAAGCACGCGAAGAAGCGTATTTTCAAGCATTTCTCCCGATACCGGTTTAAGCAGGTAACCGTCAAAGCCCGCAGCTCTGTACCTCGCCTGATCATCAGCCGACGAATGCGCTGTCAAAACAATGACAGGCGTCTCTCTGTTCAGTCCACCGATCTGTGAGCGTATCTGACGAAGGCTCTCCACCCCATCCATCTCAGGCATCTCGATATCCATGAAGATGCAGTCATATTCTGCATCATTACATCTTGAAAGACATTCTGCGCCGCTCTCTGCCTGGTCGATAACCATCTTGGTATCCTTCAGAAGTTTGACAGTGACGATTCTGTTCATCATGTTGTCATCAACAACAAGAATCCTGCAGGCGGGAGCCTCGAAGCTCTGTCTGTAGAACTGTCCCATTTCGCGCTTTTTAAGAGTCTCCAGCGCCATCTCACCTATAGGCTCATCCCTAACAATTTCCTGCGGAATAGATACGGTAAAGGTCGATCCCTTTGTATAGATACTGTTGACCTGTATCTCGCCGTTCATCTGTTCCGTCAGCTGTTTCACAATCGCAAGACCAAGTCCCGTACCGGAAATCCCCTTGGTCTGCTCGACATTTATTCTCTTGAACTCATCAAACAGATAGGGCATGTTATCTCTCTTAATACCCATACCTGTATCTTCTACTGAAAAAATGATAGATATCTGCTTGTTCTGAAGCGGTTTCCATTTTACGGAAATCTTAACGCTTCCTTCATTCGTAAACTTAATGGCATTACTAATGAGATTGATAAGAATCTGCTCTATTCTCATGTCATCTCCGATAAGTTTTCTGGGGATTGTCTTGTCCACGTCAATGTAAAGAGCAAGACCTTTTCTCGAAGCGCTCTCCCATACCATATTGACTGTCTCGGACAACATTCCGGCAAGGTCATATTCCGCGGGAACAATCTCCATTTTTCCGGATTCAAGCTTATTCATATCCAGAACGTCATTTATAAGAGATAGCATAAGTCTGCTGGCACTCTTTATATTCTCGGCATTCTCTGCAATCTCATCGCTGTTTGCACTTCTAAGGATCAGCTCATTGAATCCAAGAATTGAATCTATGGGCGTCCTGAGCTCATGGCTGACATTTGAGAAGAATTTGTTCCTGGTCTGGGACAGTTCTTCGATTTCCTTCTTCTGCTGCTGGATAAGATCATTTTCCGATTGGTAAACCTGATTCTGGAAAAGAACTATTATCGTAATCAGGAAACTCACAAGCACAACACTTGCAAAGGAATCAAGGTGCGCCATCTCCAGCGTATGCTGCGCCACCTTTTCAGGAAATGTATAGGCAATATAGTAGGAGATACCGGTCATTATCGCACCGATTACAAGAAGTACATATTTTCTTCTGCCTTCAACAGTAATTCCTATATATGCAAAGCCGAATACGAACCAGATCGGGGATCCGCCGTAGATTCCACCTCCGTATATGAATGCTGCCGGAAGCATTATAACCACAAGCACCACAGCGATTATGGTCGCTCCCGTCTGCACTCTGTGCTTTTTTATAGAGACAACAACTATTCCTATAAATGCAACAAGGCACAGCGAAATAATGATGGTATTTCTGATATCGTCCTCAACAAAAATACCTATAAAAATAAGGAGGAACATGGAAAACAGACCGATCACCGGAATAACCGAGAACAGTCTCTCCTGAAGTGTCTTGTTATGATCACTTGCAGCTTTGAACAAGCGCTTTAAAATCATGATGCATTACCTCCGTAAACACGAATAATATCGTCTTTTACAGCGCCTATCTGTCGTTTTAAATCCTCGTGGTTTGCAATAATATATGCCTCCCACTTATCCTTTGCAGCTCTCTCGATCTCTCCCGCTTTTCTGGAAAGATCGTCTGCGCCGATTATTCTTGAAGACAGCTTAAGTCCCGAGAGCTTTATGCTGTAATTCTCCCAGTCTCTCGCGTCATAGAGTTCCTGCGCCTGTCCCGCAATAGCGTCTGCTTCCCTGGCAAATTCAAGCAGAACTTCTTCGAAAAACTCGCTGCTTCCGCGGCAGATTTTTACACCCTGTTCGGCATTTAAAGTAACAAGTTCACTGCTTCTGCTAATGCCTGATCCGCCCTCTGCCTGTACCACTTCCTCATCATCTCTCTCAACGGTGACATACTCCCACATCGTTGAAGGAAGCAGCTTTTTAAGGATTCTCTCAAGCTCCGATATCTCGATAGGCTTTGCAAGGAATTCATCAAAGCCCTCCTTCATGAACATTTCTCTGACGCCACTCACGGCATTTGCGGTAAACGCAATAATTGCGGTGTGATCGTCGGGTCCAAGGTTATGTCTTATCATCTTCATAGCCTCAACGCCGTCAACTTCGGGCATCATATGATCCATGAAAATGACATCATAGCTCTTTTTCTCACACAGATGTACAGCTTCCATTCCGCTTAGCACAACATCCGCGTCCATTCCGTACCCGGCGAGAATTCCCTTCGCAACAAGCAGGTTCATCTCCTCATCATCAACAACCAGCGCATTTACGCCGTTGAATACAAGTTTCTTTCCACTGGTCTCGGGATCGAATTCCCAGACTGTCATCTTTCTGTTAACGGCATTTACAATTGAATGGCTGAAAATAGGCTTTCTGATAAAGGTAACCTTGCTGCCGGCAGGTATTCTGTAACCTCCCGAAACTGACACAATAACCGAAACGTCGGGCTTCATGTTTTCATAGAAATCCTTATTCTCCTGATATTCTTCCTCAGCAATAAGGATATGGGTTATCTGGTTTGCAGCGCACAGCTTCTTAAGTTCCTCAAATTCGGACGCTCTGTGAATCGGAACTGACAGCCCTTTAAGGGTGTGCATTATCATTGTGTTGTAATACTCTCTGACTGCAGGACTCTTATACTTGTCATTTCTAAGATAGCAGGCAAGCTCGAGTTTTTCGGGATGATCAAGGATAACGCTGGGCTTATCGTCCACAACCTTCTGGGGTATACTTACAGTCACCCTGGTGCCTTTTTTCACCTCGCTCTCAAGTCTCACGAAGCCGCCCATCTGCTTTACAAATCCGAACACGATTGAAAGACCGAGTCCGATGCCCTCAGCCCTTCTGCTTCGTCCCGAATCTATTTGATACATTCCCTCTATAACGCGAAGTCTCTCATCATCTGTCATTCCGATACCCGTGTCCGTAACTTCGATACACAGATTAGCTCCGTACTCCTTTTTTCTTGCAAAAAGATGTAAATTCACGCAGCCGTTTTTATCGGTAAATTTCGCAGCATTTACCATGAGATGTCTTATGATTCTCTTTATTCTGCCCGCGTCTCCTATCATTCTCGCAGGGAGATTGACATCCATATCAATGACTATCTCACAGGTTCCGCTTCTGAAGGTTCGAAACTCTGTCGCTATGTCGTTAACTATGGAGGAAATACGGTACTCCTCTTCGGAGAGAAGGAGCGAGCCCGTATCTATCTCGGTGTAGTCCAGGATGTCCTCAATCCTTGAAAACAGTCTTTTACCTGCACTCTGAATTGCATTTAAATCGGCCTTCTTTTTTTCTTCCTTCTCATCTTCGAGCATAAGACCTGACAGACCGGTAACAACGTTTATGGGCGTTCTCAGTTCGTGTGAAATGTTCGCCATGAAGTCCTCGGACTTCTGCTTCATGTCATTTAGTTCCAACTCAAGGTCATCGGCCATTTTCTTGGAAATCGAGAACATTTCACAGATGTATCCGCCCACCCTGTCAGCCAGAACCACCGACAGGATATTCAGAATCAGTATCGAAACAGACAGGTCACTGAAATTCTCCATACCGGTCGCCATGAGAATCATGTGATAGGCAAAGAGCATTACATACATCATGAATAAAATCCTGAGCGCAGGCTTTTCCTCGGTAAGTGAGAACAAAAGCATCGCCAGAACTATTATTAGTGTGGAATTATAAAATTCGGAAATATGGGAACCGTAAAAGAATGTAGATAGTGCCACGAAACCGGCAAAAACATATATCCGGAACTTATACTCAAACTGTCCGGACACATAAAGACTCCAGCAGATGACAGTTCCGATAAAGATAATCGGAACTGCCCAAAACTCCCATTTATTTAGTACTGATACTAAAGCGAGGCCAACAGAATACAAGCTATAGCAAAGCAGTATTACGATCTGTATACTCTTGCGTATTTCCTCATTCCGCTTGTTTCTGTCCATAAACTGCACCTCACAATACAGAAAAGTACAACAGCAACCCTACCCATATGAGCGCCAGCACATTGAGTATTATCCCCAGATTCGGAAAAAGCTTGAATATATCCCTCTCCATCCTCGACATAATGCCAAGGACCAGACCTGCAATTGAATAAACCAGACAAAACATCACGGCCACCGCGTATTTTGCTTCTGCCTGCCCGCCATTCCTGTAGCTTAGAATGACGGCATACACGATTGTGGCTACGGAAATCAGCCCCAGTGCAGCTGAAAGGACTCCTTTTTCAGGATGCTTCTTGTCGGTAAACACGTACCTGCCGCGTCCAAACGACGGAAGCTTAATATTAAGTTTTCGCCTCTTTTTTCTCTCCTCCATATATCAGTTAGCCGGCAGATACCCCTGCTGCGCCATACTCCTTGTAATACTCATCGATGGCCTTCTTAATCTCTTTGTTTATAATAACCTCGCCATCAAAATTCTTGCCATAGAGGTGTTCAACCACTTCTGACATTGAAACGATCGCACCGGCCTCAAAGCCATATCTGTCTGTTATCTCCTCAAGTGCGCTCTTGTCGGAATCCTGTCCCTTCTCCTGTCTGTTGAGAGAAACCATCATTCCGACTATATCAACCTCTGCCTGCTCTCTTATGATCGGAACTGTCTCCTCGATGGACTTACCTGATGTGGTAACATCCTCGATGATCATAACTCTGTCCCCGTCTCTGAGTTTGGTTCCGAGAAGAATTCCCTTATCGCCGTGATCCTTGATCTCCTTGCGGTTTGAGCAGTATCTGATCTCTCTTCCGTAAAGCTCGCTTATGGCGATAGTGGTTGCAACCGTAAGCGGAATTCCCTTATAAGCAGGTCCGAATAATACATCAAATTCAAGACCGAAATTGTCATGTATTGCTCTTGCATAATACTCGCCGAGCTTCTTGAGCTGAGCTCCTGTAACATAAGCACCGGCATTCATGAAAAACGGAGACTTGCGTCCGCTTTTTAATGTGAACTCTCCAAACTTAAGAACGTTGCTGTCCACCATAAATTCAATAAATTCTTCTTTATACCTCTCCATTTTGAGCATACTCCTTTTATTGTATTGCTATGTGCATTGTATCACATTGAAATAAGCATAAACAATTAACTAAATATTAAAGATTTGTAACGATAAAATGCGTATTTTTCTTTTATTTATTGAGTGCGCAGGTCATTACTTTAATGCGTTCTGTATGTCTTCCTTCATGTCGAGAACGGCTTTTCTAGCTGCCTCTCCTACGGCTTCTTTTGCGGGATCGCCGTATTTCTCGTTTTTCCATGCAGCGATGATTCCTCTGGAGGAATTTACGATTGCTCCGAGGCCGTCCTTATCAAAGAAGTGAACAAGGTCTGAGCCCTTTCCGCCCTGTGCTCCATAGCCCGGAACAAGGATGAAAGCATGAGGCATGATGTCGCGAAGGACCTTGCCCATCTCCGGATAGGTCGCACCTACAACGGCGCCGACATTACTGTAGCTGCCGTCCATAGAATCCTGTCCCCACTTTTCAACAAGCTCTCCGACTGTCTCGTAGAGGGGCTTGCCGTCCGCTATTTTATCCTGAAGCTCACCGCTTGAGGGGTTTGAAGTTTTTACAAGTACGAAGATTCCCTTGTCAAACTCGTTGCAAACGCTGATGAAGGGCTTAACACCGTCTGATCCAAGGTAAGGATTTACAGTTGCAAAATCGGCATCGAATCCTTTGATGAGAGTATCTCCCACTTTGGATGCTCCGAGGTGTGAGAGCGCATAAGATTCTGAGGTTGAGCCTATATCGCCGCGCTTTACATCAGCTATAACAAGGAGTCCCTTTTCATGACAGTAATCAATTGTCTTCTTATAGGCGATGAGTCCGGGAAGTCCGAACTGCTCATACATTGCAACCTGCGGTTTTACGGCCGGAACCAGATCGCAGATGCTATCAACTATCTCTTTGTTGAATTCAAAGAAGCTGTCAGCTATCGCCTCCGCTGTGTATCCTTTTTCATTAAGAGCCTTGTCCAAAATTCTCTTCGGAATGAAGTCTGTCTTGGGATCAAGTCCTACAACAATTGGTGCCTCAGTCTTTTTGATACCGTCAATTAAGTTTTTAATCATGGGAACTCTCCTTGTGAATAATCTTGTAGATTGCGTTTTTATCTCTCGACAGTATACATGATTTTGGGAGATAAGTTAAGTATCCGGTATGCTTTTATAAAGCTTGTGTTTGTGCTGATTCCTGCATCAGTGGCGCTCATCCGTGTTTTCAAAGCGTTCGCAGAATCTTGCTGAAAACGCAGGGGCTTCTTCCCCCATAGTGAGGTGGGTGATATCACCTATTCTCAGGGTTCTGAAAATAGCTATGCCTTTTTCGCGCTCCTCGGTGACGATCTCTGTTACGGATGTAGGCGCCATCGCAAGGAACTGCATGGTGACAAAGGGTGACACTCCCCACAGATGTGACAGCATGATTGCTGTAATTCCGAAGTGGCAGAAAAATCCGATAACCTTGTCATTGTTTTCCCTAACCTTGTAAACGCTGCCATCGCGCTCGTATCCATAGTCTGAAAGAAACTTATCAAAGCTGTCTATGACATAATCATAAATCTGTGGCATGTCAGTACTCTTTACGAATTCGGAATCTCTCCACGCTTTCGCATCAAACAATTCAGGATGATTCATATAATATGAAGGAATGATGTCCCAGACTATGCGCTTATCATACTCTCCTGTGGTTTCATTTTTATGAAGTTCGTTCGGAAAGGCAAGTCTTGTCTCTTCATCTGCCTTATTTGCATCAAACAGCGCAGGGAATTCCTTGAGCCAATCTAAAACCGCAGCCTCTTTCCCTAATTCCTTAAGTGAATACTCCGCGGTCTGCCTCGCTCTTCCAAGCGGCGACACATATACATCATCCAAGTGAAAGGACTTAATCTGCGCAGCCAGAAGCTCTGCCTCAACCTTTCCTTTTTCTGTAAGTCCGTCTATCTGATAGTCGGGATCACCATGTCTGAAAAATAAAATTCTCATCGTTTTCTTCCAATCTATTTTGCTGTTTATTTCTTCCTAAAAATCAAGTGATTGAAGAAGGCAATCTTTTTATATTCTTCCTTCTTGCCCGCTTCCGTTTCCAGATCAAGCATAGACTCATACCACTCATCTGTAAACTTGATGTCGTTATTGGAGGACAGTCCAAAGAAGGTTCGCACACCAAACATAGCTGTAAGTTCTGCTTTGTCTGCAATTGATGCTGTAAGCGTTTCGTTGTTGTAGACATTCCGGGTTCCGAATGCGCAGTTCTCACTGCCTTCCTGCGTTAACAATTCAAGGGCTGCCTTCGGATTATCATTCAGTACTGCGTACATCATAACTCTGCCGGGATCATTATGTTTTACTACAGACAGCATTCCACCTTTTTTCAGAATCCTGACAAACTGCTGCAATAAGGCCTCTCTGTCATCCACATATTCGAGAACGTTGTGGCAGATAACAACATCATCGAGCATCTTTAATTTTTTATCACTCGGAATATTCAGTTGTATGTATATCAAATCGTAGAACATCTTTCCCCAGGGCTGCTCTACTGTTTTTCTGTAATTGTCGATTGCTGCTGACATTTTTCTCCTCCATAGTATTCTATCTTAAGCCATGTCTTGCAAGCCGAATGTTGTTGAATTTTTTTAGATGTGCTTATCGACCCCATTTTTTTATTAAAACGTCGACAACCTCTTCTCCTTGGGCACATAATAAGGGCTGTCCGGATCAACATCATAGGTCTCGTAAAACTCATCAAACTGGCCAACAATATAATTTATGCGTTCCTTATAAGGAAGGTGTGTATCCTTCACCGCCTCCTTTAAGCCGTCCTGTGTGTAGTAGCAGGCATTTTCTCTTGCGTAGGCTTTGAAAAATGCGTCATAATCAGGATTATCTCTTTCCCCGAGAATTCTGAGGCAGCATTCCATTCCCATTAAGTCAGCGAAGGCTTCCTGGCAAACCAGTTTCCCGTCAAGCTTTATGCCATCTCCGACTTCCATCCCATCGAAAAATTCTTCAATTTTCTTAGTCCGATTCGAATACTCCTCGTATTCTTCTTCAGACATCCAGGGATCATAGTAGCCCTCATAGTCAAAGCTGCTGCCCATTGGATCATAAGCATGGGATAACTCATGTGCCAAAGTAACTCCCAGAAATGCAAGCGTCTCCTCATATGAATAGTCAGAAGCATCTTCCAGATAGCCGTCTGCGACAATAATGCTGTTATTATACATATTGTAAAATGCATTGACCTGTATAAATGAGGCGCCAAACAGTTCCTTATCGGTTTTATCTGTTAATAGCTGTTTATCACGAAAATCATACATACTTGTTTTTAGCGCTATATAATTAGCAAGTGGATTTTCGGACAGTTCCACATCGGATAAGTCGTCAGTGTGACCATTTTCACCTATGTATTCCTTCAGATAAAAAATCTTGTGGTTCGCCTGCTCCTTGCCATGCACAGAAAGCCAGTCTGTATCGGCTATAATGGACCTCATAGTTGTTTTTTCATCTTCTATCATCTCTTTTACGTTATCGATAGTCTTATCATCAACATATTTTTCTTTGAACGTTTTTTCGATTGTATAGCCTCCCGCCTGAAAAATGGCATATCTAAGGCATGTCTCAAAATCAGGAGCCTTAGCATACGGATAAAGTTCGAAGAAAGTTACGCCGCCATCTTCCTTATCAAGTCTTGAAAGCTCTACTGCAGCGCAGGCAAGCATCTGATCTCTGATTTTCGGAATATTCTCATCTGTATAAAATTCATCCAGAAAGCTCATGTAGTCCATACATGAGTAGAAGTCTTTATCCCTCCCAAGGGCATCCTGTTTGCTCAGGATATCCAGAATCGGAAACTGAACGTTTTTCTCTTCAAGCGTTTTTCTTCCAATAAATCCAACAAGTGTATCCCCGGACAAACCATCGTGATAGTCGACAACCAATTTGTCCATCTCATCAGTATTACTGATAATCTGTTTAGCTCTGTCCTCTGAAAAGCCGAGGTCAATCAGATATTTTTCTACTGCAGTCTTTTGTTCATCTGTCAGTCTGCCAGTGCCGTTTACCGTCTGAGGATCGATGTTATTTGTTATATCACCTTTGATAAAATCAACTCTTCTTGACATTCCGAGATTATAACGCCCCCAGTATTTGTCAGTAAAAAGCGCGTATAAATCATCACGGTTGCCCGCGGCGTCAATCAGGTCGAGTATACTTTTGATTTCTTTTTTTGCATCCGTTCCTTCCCACTTTGCATCCAGAATCTGATTGTAAACATAGAGCACTTTGTAAAAATCACTGTCTTCCGGAAGTGATGAAATATCCGTTTTGAATATTTCCACCATTTTGTCGTCAAGAACCTCTGTCCTCTCAGTAATAACAGAGTAATAACTATACCCGTTTTCTTCCAGTTTGGCTTTGGCTTCTTCTTTCCACTGAGCGTTTACCAAGTCATCGAAATCGTAAACGGATTCTCTTTGTGATTCTTTTGCTGATTCATTGTTCTTATTATCTTGTAATTCTGATGTTTCACCGGTATCCGCAGGTTCCCTAGAATTATTTTTCTCTTCTATCTCAATTTCGTCTTTATTTTCTGCGGGCGAGGTGGTTTCGTTTTCACTTTCTATGATTTCTTCCGGCTGAGTAGCCTTATTTGAAACAGATGCTGCGCATCCGGTAACTTGCGCGGCAATAGATACACTTAAAGCAGCCGTCACTAAACAGGCTACCACCCTTTTAGTGCGACAATTAGTCATTCT
Source organism: Butyrivibrio sp. INlla16 (assembly GCF_900104155.1). Lineage (GTDB taxonomy): Bacteria > Bacillota > Clostridia > Lachnospirales > Lachnospiraceae > Butyrivibrio. The sequence goes on along the minus strand of NZ_FMYB01000017.1, from coordinate 12,016 downwards.
TTTCATACCGTTTCCTCCTTAATTTGTTCCCCCAAACAATTATAGCAATATTGGTGGAATCTCTCAAATTGGAGACAGGGCTGTTTAAACGTGGATTCGACTATAGCTCCACTTTAGGCACTTAAAAATCCAGCCTCACAACAAATCTGATTCCGGACGTCTGATTTGTTGTTCCGAATATATCTCCATACAACAAATTTAACTACATCTATCTGATTTATTGTGTCTCATATTTTTGCAAACAACAAATCAGGTTTCATCTGTTTGGTTTGTTGTGTCTAGTTTTTTTCCAAACAACAAATCATGCTGTACTGCTTGGTTTTGTTGCATTGATATTTCGTTCAAACAACAAATCCAACAACTATCTCTTTATTTATTGTTTCTTTATTTTTCCAGTACAACAATTGTGTCTGATATACTCTTATTTATTGTATCTCCAGGTTTTTCTCACAATAAATTCGTAATGAATTCTATCATTTGTTGTATCTATATTTTCTCGGAGATCATTCCCCTCCTAAGAATCCTGTCAATCCCCGTAGATCTCTGTTAATCTCCGTAGATTTCTGTTAATCTCCCGTAGATTTCTGTCAATCCCCGTAGATCCTCTGTAAAGCTCCTCATAAATCAAGTGTAAATAAATACGCTTAACCGTATTTTTCGCCACTTAAATCACATGTATTCATATTTATGCTTGACACCGTTATGTTTATGAGTAAAATATAATCTTGTTGTTCTTCGAGCGATTGGTATGCGTTCAGCATGCTATTTTCACAATACTTTTTACAAATTTGGACTCAAAATATATGGCCAGATAGTTTGAACTCCAAAACATGTAACCCCGCTACTGTGAATAATGAGGATAAAAAAACGAAAAGAATTGAGGACTAATTATATGCAAATAAACACAAATAATATTTACGATTTGATAATAGAAAGAGAAAAAAATCTAACACAAGAAATTGAAAAGCGAAAGAAACGTTTGAATAAATACCCTGAAGGTGATCTCAAAATCATCAGAAATCGTAATAGTTATCAATATTACAAGCGTAACAAAGGGGAGCCTAACGGTGAATATATTCACAAAGATAAACCCAAAGGAATAGACGAGGGTGTTCCCTTTCATATCACTGCCAGAGGCGAACAGGTAAGATCAAAGGCAGAAGAAATGATAGCAAATGCCCTGTTTTCCAGATCCATTCCATACAAATATGAATGCCCTGTAACGCTTTATAATGGAGAAATCAGACATCCCGATTTTACAATCCTAAATACTCATACCAGAAAAGTTGTGTTGCTTGAACATCTTGGCAAAGTTGATGACACGGATTATATTTCCTGGAATCTTAAGAAGCTTAGAGATTATGAAAAAACCGGAATCTATCTTGGTGAAGAACTACTCATCACAATGGAAACCCAGAAGATGCCTCTTACCACGCAAAACATTGAAGATTTTCTTGATAAGCACTTTGGAAAAAAGAAGTAGGGCAACAAAGCAAGATGGACTTCAACGCTTTGTTGTACTTACAAAGACTCAAAGCAACAAATCGGCTGGCTATTCCTATATTTGTTTCACTTAAAATTCACCCAAACAACAAGTTAAACTGAGGCGCCAAGATTTGTTGTACGCACAAAAATAGCAAGCAACAAACCAGATGATTATGCCTATATTTATTGCACCTGCAATTTTTCCAAACAACAAACCAAACTGAGACTCCGAGGTTTGTTGTCCCAACAATAACCCCAAACAAATTCAAACAACAAATCACTCTTTTTCCGGACCGAAGAAGAATTCATCAATACTCTTTATAAGCTTTGCCTTAGGCATTGTCTTAAGCAGGTATTTTTCAGGGCGAAGGGCGGCCACGCTGACAACACTCTCCTTGTCGCTCTTGGAAGTGAGGAACATAACAGGAAGAGCCTTCAGGCTGTCGCTTTTTCTTATCTCCTGTAGAACCTGGGGGCCATCCATCTGCGGCATCATGTAATCAAGAAGCACGAGGTCGACTTCATTACTCTGGAGGAAGTTCAGCGCGATCTTTCCGGAGCTTGCCATGTAAACTCTGTACTTCACAGACAGCCAGGTCTTGATCATTCTGAGCATTGTTCCGTCGTCGTCCACAACAAGAATCTTCTTTTTCTGATCTTCGGATATCTCGTTACTCTGAACAGCTGACATGAGCTGATCCGAGAGTTGCTGCACATCAAGAGGTCTGAGGAAAGTTTCAGTGACCTTTATATTGGACAGGAACTTTGAAGCATAATTAAGCTCATCGATATTCCCGACTTCATAGAGAAAGAACCTCTCTCTGTCAATTGCTTCATCCAGATATTTAAGCGGCTCAATGCCATTTTTCTCCGGATTGGAAGTATCGATATCCCCCAGGTATAGCACATACAGCTGTGGTTTATCCTCTACAGTTCTAAGCGCGGCCTTGGTAAACTCGCAGTGAACTATCTCAAATCCGTCTTTCTCCAGCCCCTTCGCGATAGCATTTACCATAAAACTTTTGGATGCTCCAATAAGAAGTACTCTTTTGTCCATATTTTCCCCTCATCCGTCAGCTTCTCTGACACCTTCCCCCAAGGGGGAAGGCTTTTATTTTTCCCTCCCCAAGGGGAAGCTTCATAGTTCAATCATAAAATCTTCAAAAGTCCATCCCTATCAACAGCAGCGAGCAGCCTTTTGATTTCCTTGTAAGTCCCCTTGAAATCATCGGGCATGCGGTAGTCGTCCATCATGGAGACGACGTCGTCGGCGCTGTCAAAATAACTGCCTTCCACAAATTCCTTAAGGCTTCGAAGAGCTCCCTTTAATTCCTCAGGTTCTATCAGAGGTTTGTTCAGGTCTTCCTCGGTTTCCGCGGTAGCTTCATCAATAAGCGGCTTCAGGAAATCGATGTACTCCCTGTAATTCGCCAAAAGCTCGGGAGTTCTTCTCTCTATCTCATCCTTGTCTTTCTTATTTCCGCACTGCTCCAGATAAGCGGCGAGATTTGATAGTTCAATCGCACCTATGACTCTTGCCGAACTCTTAAGGCCGTGCACATAGGTTGTGTAATTTTCCAGATCATCGAAGTGCCAGGCATCCTCGATGGATTTTGAGTTATTCTCTATAGCAAGAGCAAAGTTTGTGGCAACCTTCTTGAGTGCAGAGGGGCCACCGCAGTTCTTTACACCGGTCTCGTAATCTATACCCTTGATATTGGTCATGACTCCGATGGCCTCAAGATCCTCGGCACCTATCTCCTCTGCCTCTATCACGGAATTAAATTCCTCATCATCAGGTCTGATTATCAGTTCCTCAGGCAGAGTTTTTAATATAGCATCTTCCAGTCTTGCGGAATCAACAGGCTTCGGAATATACCCCGCAAAGCCTTCCTTCATATACATTTCCCTCGCGCCGCTTATTACGTTTGCAGTAAGCGCAAATACGGGAACATCCTTATTCAGGTTTTCATCCAGTTCCTTCATCGCCCTGTAGGTTTCGACACCGTCCATCTTGGGCATTCTGTGGTCCATGAAAATAATGTTGTACTTGTTCTCGCAGACCTTCTCAAGAGCCTCGAAACCACTCTCAGCAACGTCTACCTGAACCTGGGTCTGTTTTAATAAGCCCTGTATAACCGTAAGGTTTGCAAGTGTATCATCGACAACCAGGATCTTCGCCTCAGGTGCATGGAAGCTCTCGTGGTAGGTATCCTGTCCGAGCAGCGTCTCCTCGTAGGTCGCTTCAAAGTCACCGATAGGATTCCAGTTGAGCACCTTTTGTTTTATGGAAAAAGAGAACTCACTGCCTTTTCCGTACTCACTGCTGACAAGAAGTCTTGAATTCATAAGGGACAGGAGCTGCTTTACAATATTCATTCCAAGACCGGTTCCCTCGATGGTCCTGTTTCTGCTCTCTTCAATGCGCTCAAAGGGTGCAAAGAGCTTGTCCATATCCTCTTTGCGGATTCCGATTCCGGTATCCTTCACACTGAATCTAAGTGAGATGTTCTCATCATCTATCTTGGTGTAATCAACACTAATGGTAACGCTGCCTTCATTAGTATATTTTACGGCATTGGTTATCACATTCATTGCACACTGTTTTATTCTGATCTCATCTCCGAAAAGTATGCAGGGAATATCGGTTGCAATGTTGGTCTTAAGCTCAAGATTTTTCCCCTGTACCCTCATGTGTGCGGTATTTACGAGATCGTTGATAAGCGAGCTGAGGTCGTACTCAACAGGTATTATCTCCGTCTTTCCGGCTTCAATTCTGGAAAAATCGAGAATATCATTTACAAGTCCGAGCAGCAGCTTACCCGAACTGTTTACATTCGAAGCATACTTTAGTATCTCAGCGTCCTTACTCTCCCTGAGTATCATCTCATTAAAGCCGAGCATAGCATTTATGGGCGTTCTGATTTCATGCGACATACTTGAAAGGAAATTGTTCTTCGCCTCATTCGCCATCTGCTGAGCACGCAGTTCATCAGCAAGTGACCGCTGCGCCTGAATCATCTTGATATAGCTGACCATGGTCTCCGCGGTTTTGTTGAAATTCGAATACATATACTCAATTTCATCATCCGTGCGTATGTTCAAATTCTGCAGTCTTCGTAGATTTTCGTCGAGTCCTTTTGCGCCAAGGTCATAGAAGGACTGCACGGAATCCGCAAGCCTCATTATGGGCCTCGTTATTCGAAACTGTGCATACTGATTGGCTATAACCGCCATCGGAATAATGACTATAAGTATCAGAAGTATCAGTTTGGTATCAAAAATGAGAGTGTCATTATTGAGTGTTAGCCGCAGGTATCCTGTCTGCTTTACACTCTCTATCTGACTGACAACCTGCTCTAGATGGATTATATTGGTCATTTTACTCCAGTCGGTAGACTGCGTAATTTGATCAACCTGCTTAATAATTCCGGACTCAAATGACTGCTTCATATTGGGAATAAGCGTATTGGCATATATTACAGCCGCAATTCCCAGCGCTACTGCCTGTATTGAAATGATCATGGATACAGATATGCTGAGCTTTGACTTTCTGATATCAGCCATTTTTCTGGAAAGCTCATCCACATCACTTCTGTAATAAACTCCGCTGAAAAACAGCGCCTTTAATTTATTGGAACCTTTTCCGAGAATCAGATACAAAATTGCCACAGTAATAAAAGCTTCCGGGAACTCATTCAGGAAAAACCAAATATTTCTCGTCGGCATAAACTCGATAAAGCGTCTTCCTGCCAGGATCCCAAGGCAGCCTCCCCATATGCTTCCGTAAAAAAGCATATAAAAAAGCATTGCCAATAATGCTTTGCGCTTCTTTGCAAACATTCCGCTCATGGAAAAGTAGTGAGTGGTTGCCGCACCAACAAGATAAATACCGGTAATAAAGGCGAGTTCCTTGTTGACTACGGTTTTTACACCAAAAAGAATAAAGCATGAAAAAACAGCGGGAGTAACACCCTCTAGTCCCGCAAAAATAAGAAGCGGTGAAAATTTAAACAGGTACACGCTAAAGAACTGTAATCCCAAAAGCTCATCACCGTTATCAATATGCAAGTTGTTTTTAATTGTGATTACTGTTGCAAAAGCAAACAGAACTATCAGAACTATATGCCTGATATAAAAATTGCGGTCACGCTTACGCATAATTACAGTATCCTCTTAAGACGGTCACTGTTCGGAATATCTGACTACTGTTCCCTTTCCTGCATTTTTCGCCATGCAAAGCGCCATGTCTGCCTTGCGGTACAGATCATGGTATCCTCTTCCCTGATCCGGATGAATAACATAACCGGCAGAGACTGTAAAAGTAATCTTGTCATCGTGGAATCTCAAACTGAAAATATTGTCACAAAGATCCACGATTCTGTCTTCTAAATTCACCGGCTGAATATTTTCAAGGAAAATCAGGAACTCATCCTGATCTATATGACACACGATGCCATCTCTTCCAAAGAAGTCATCCAGTCTTGCGGAGATTCTTCTTAAGACCTCATCGCCGGCAAAGCTTCCAAACCTATCGTTTATATCCCTGAAATTATCCACATCAAACATTATCAGCGCCGACTTCCCACCATGATGCCTGTAGAGTCTGTTCCTGATAAGCGGAACAGCGGTATGTCTGTTGTAAAGGCCGGTGAGTGAATCGCGCTCCGCCATCTGCCTTACAAGGTCCTTTGATCTCTTATACTCATCTATGTCGTAGGACAGGAAATATGCAACAATACCCCCCTCTTCCTCAATCACCTGATAGATGGTATGTGTCCACCTGGGAGCCATCTTTTTATCAACTATTCTGTGAAATTCAATTTCATCAAAATTTATCCCGCTATGATAAGCCAGGATCAGCCTGTCCTTACTAAAGAAATCCGCGACGTTTCTCTTTTCCTCATCTATAACTGTGTTCTCGACAATATCATCTATCATATCCTGGTAAGATTCCTGCTTGTGATATTCCTTATCAAGTATCTTGCGCTTACTGCTAAGGTGGAGTCTTATGAGTTTATCGTCAGACAGATTTGCAACTATGAAAAATGAATGCTTCTGGAACTGAGAATAGGAGTTGTATTCAAGAAGTGATACAAAGCCTCTTGCTGCCAGAGTAAGATAAACAGGTGACTGTGCCATAAAATGTTCATCCTCGATAGTGCCGATTCTGTCTATTTCCTCCTCGTCGTCCTCATCATTTTTCAGTTCAACTATATTCTTGTTGTGTGAAAGCGCGTCATCATCCTCTTTCAACGCATTTACGGAAGGTCTGGCATTTTCGGTAGCTTCATCGAGATAATCGATGCATTCCGCTTTGGTCATTGGTCTTCCGAAGAAATACCCCTGCGCTTTTTCACAGCCGACTCTCTTTAAGAAATCCCACGCCTCCATAGTTTCCACGCCCTCTGCAAGGGTCTGGATTCCTATCTCTTCTGCCATGTTGATGACATTTTCCCAGATAGCAGTCTCCTTTGGATTGGATCCAAAGTTCTGCAAAAACTTCATGTCGAATTTAAGGACGTCAAATTCATAGTCCTTTAGAAGATTCAGTGATGAATAGCCGCTTCCAAAGTCATCCATCCACACCTGGTAGCCGCCTCTCCTGAATTTATCTATTGTTCCCTTCAGTACGTCCTGATTGTCGTCAAGGGCACTCTCGGTAACCTCAATATGTATGAGGTTCTTAGGTATTTTATTTATGCTGACCGCGTCATTAACCAGGCGGTACATATCCTTTTGATGAAAATCGGTTCGGGAAAGATTAATGGATACAGGATGCGGTTTGAAACCATTTTCCATGTATTCCCTGATATCCTCGCAGACCTGCCTTATCACATAGGCGTCAAGCTTGTAGATAAGGTGCGCATCCTCGAGAATCGGTATGAAAACTCCGGGCATAAGGAATCCGTGCTTAGGATCCACCCAGCGTGCGAGCGCTTCAAAACCGCATACTCTTCCCGAGATAACCCTTACCACGGGCTGATAGTAAACCTGAATATATCCGTTCAGAACCGCATCGCTTATATTGTGAATTATGTAATGTTCCAGATCAAGCTGGTTTCCCAGTTCTCTGTCATAATATCTGTAGATATTGTCATAGTTGGCTTTTATGCTGTTGCAGGCAATTCTCGCCTTGTCGCAGGCCATACTGATGTCCGTATCGTCGGGTTCAAGCTCATAAATTCCCGCATGAAGATCAACTCCCGCATCGGGATTGTAGCTTATAACCCTTCTTCTGAGGTCTTCAATTCTCGCCTCTATTCCTGAAAAATATGCAAGTGAAACGAAGTGGTCATCAGAAAATCTTGCCACCATAAGTTCCGGAAAAATCTTCTCAATATGCTTTGTCAGATTCTGAAGGAAGCGGTCACCGGCCTCAAAGCCATAACGAGAATTGTAGCTCTTAAAATTCTGCACATCAAAATAGATGATAGCAAATTCCCGCTCGGTCTTCGTGCGGCCATCCATCAGACTCTGCGCATTTTTCCTGAAAGAATAAAGATTAGGAAGTCCGGTTAACTGATCAATCTCTTCGTTCTTTAGCATAATATCCCCACTAAGGTATCAAACTTGCTTCAGTGCATAATACTGATTATTTTTATTTACTATTACAGGTGCATTGGCAAATGCCTCATCCCCGATATAGCACCTGTCCTTTTCTTCATCACAGGTAAATTTTCTTCCGTCAGGATCTTTTTTCATAACTTCTTCAAGTGCCTGCTCAAGTGTTTCGTCAGGCTTACACAGATAGATATTCATAGCATCCTCCCTTATACATCATTTTTATTCTACAACGAAAATTAAGCTTAAAGTGCGTTTTTATGATTTTTTAAGAGTATTTAAAGTATTCCTTTACATTCCAAGAAAAATGAATCAAAATAGGAACGATTGCGATTTTTGATAGGAGCATTAATTTATGGATTCAGTAAAAATAAAAAAACTTGGCATAATGACGCTTGGTGTTTTCTTTATGGGCTTTTTCCTGTCCTTTTTGATTGAAGTAAATCTTGGAACCGATCCCTGCACCTTCATGAACCTTACTATTTCAAGGCGTCTTGGAATTTTATTCGGAACATGGCAGGTACTGCTCAATTTGGTACTCTTTATTTTTGTGGTTCTGTTCGACCGTCACCAGATCGGTCCCGGCACCATCGCGAACATGGTATTCATCGGATACATTTCTGATTTTTGCAGATGGATATGGAAAAAGACCATCCCCGAATTTGTTTTCCGGGAATGGCCCTACAGAGCTGTTGTATTTATAGTGGCACTACTGTGCTTTGTAATTGCGGCATCTCTTTACATGAATGCCGACATGGGCGTTGCGCCCTATGATGCGATACCGAATATTATCAGTGATCGCTTATTAAAGACCGTCCCCTTCAAGTTTGTCCGCATCGGTTTCGACGGTACCGTTCTCCTCATCGGTTTCCTTCTCGGAGGCCGCATCGAGATCTGTACTGTTCTCATGGTCTTCCTGCTCGGTCCCACCATCAGTGCTGTCGGTGGTTTCCTGAACCGGAAGGTCTTCAACTTCTGATTTCTTATCATCATTCTTATCTTCCTGAAGACTCTTATCAATGAGGTCTTCGGAAGTGATAAGCTTGATGTCCTCGGGAGTGGGATTTTCAAGCTTCGCGATTCTTCTGGCCTGGTTGGTCACGATTTCCTCGAAAAGGTTTCTAACCTCACGCGCATTAGCAAAATTCTCAAGCCTGGTGAGTTTTCTCTGACTGATCATCTCACGTATGTGCTTCTTGGCATCCTCTTCCACCTCGTATTCATACTTCTTGAGGTTCATGTTGAAGATTTCTTCAAGTTCATCCACAGAGTAATCCGGGAATTCAATATACTTGTTGAAGCGGGACTTAAGGCCGGGATTGGAGTTTATAAAGTTCTCCATCGGTTCCGTGTAACCTGCAACGATAACAACAAGATCATCTCTGTGATCCTCCATAGCCTTGAGGATCGTATCGATAGCCTCCTGACCGAAGGCATCATTTTCCTGGGAAAGCGCATAAGCTTCATCTATGAAAAGTACTCCGCCGAGAGCCTGGTTGATCTTCTCTTGAGTCTTAAGAGCTGTCTGTCCGACATAACCTGCAACTAGACCAGAGCGGTCAACCTCGACGAGCTGTCCCTTGGAAAGAACACCAATCTGCTTGTAAATCCTGGAAATAATGCGTGCAACTGTTGTTTTACCTGTTCCGGGATTACCTGTAAATACCAGATGTAGTGATACAGGTACGGACTTCATACCTTCGTCTCTTCGTAGCTTCTGAACCTTGGCAAAATCGGTAAGTTCCTTAACATCGTGCTTGATGGAGGAAAGACCTATCAGCGAATTCAGATCTTCCATCGGATCTGTCTCGGGTTCCTCAGGTTTCTGCTCCTGCTTCGGAGCCGCATCTCCGGTTGACACAGCTGTAGGTGCCGGCGGAATGGGCTTGTTCTTGTTTTCGAAAAGTTTTCTCGCCTCTTCAAGCGCCTCGTTCGCATCCTGATAATGTTCGGTTTTTCTGCCTGCATTTCCGGATTCAGGCTTAGCGGGGCTTTTTTCCTCAGGGTACTTAGGACCTATGTTCTCTTCACCTTTTTTCAGATTCTCAAAGTCCCTGCTGACCTTCCTTCTTATGCTCTCTTCCTTCTTCGGATCGTCAAATACCGGCGGTTTTCCGTCTCCGCCTGATCCCGGGCCGAAGAAGTCGTTGTAAATATCTCCCATGAAATTGTCTGACATCGTAATGCTCCTTGTAACTTACTGATACCACTCTGATACGTCACATCTGTTTGCAACGCCGTAGCCTGTACCGTTTGATGTAAACTGCCATGCAAATTTATTGCCCTGGTCATATCCGCAATATCCGCGGTAATCTGCTACCCAGAGAGGGTACTGCAGCTGACTCATATCAAGTCTGTTATTGTACCACCAGGTTGATGAATAAACACCACCGGTGATGCCTCTTGCATAAAGCTGAGAAACCGTAGCCTTTACTGCGGCTGTTCTCTGAGCAACGCTCATATTATCCGATCTGCCGGAGCCTGTGCCACTGCTCTCAACATCGATAAATACAGGCATCGATGTATTAAGTCCGCTTATGGTATTGGCAATCCAGTTAGCTTCCTCCGCACCCTCTGCTTCGTTTACAGCTGTGGTAAAGAAGTAGAAAGAGTAAGGAATTCCGTACTGCTGGCAGTTATAAACATTATTTCTGAACTTGGAATCCTCTACAAGAGCACCGCTGCCGTATCCGCGATAACCCACACGGATAATAACTCCGTCGCAGCTGTTCTTAAGCTGCTTCCAGTCATTAACGGTATTATGGCTTGAGATATCCACAAGCTTACCGGTGTTGTATGTGAGTGAACAGATGCTGCCATTATTATTGTTTTCCTTGGGTGCATCGGGATCGATAACCAAAACCTTGCAGCTTGCTACCTTATTGTTGGAGCCTGCCCTGCAATAGATCTGGCAGTCGCCATATCCCTGCAAAGTAACAAGTCCTCTCTCATCAACCGTAGCAACATTTGTGTTTGTGCTTCCCCAGAGAATAGGTACATTCGAATACTTCGAAGGTTTTACCTTTGCAGTAAGCTGGAAGGTCTTTCCTTCATAGTTTCTGGTCTTAAACTTTTTACTCTTAAGATTCAGCTTAACGCTGCTAACTTTTACTTTTTTTGCGACGGTAAGGTGAAGAACGAATTTCACTCCATCCTTCTTATTGGTAACCGTGATGTCACACTTACCCTTCTTAAGAGTGGTTACAACACCCTTCGTAGTTACGGTTGCAACCTTTTTATTTGATGTTTTGTACTTGAACTGTGATTTGTTCTTGGAAGTCTTGATGATAGCTCCGTATCTGGTAGCTGCAATGGCAAATTTCATGCCCGGCATGACACGGACTTTCTCAGACTGAGCATTCTCCGCATCCCCGTCAGATACCTCGACAAGCAGCGGATTGAAAACAGCTTCGGACTCATCCTGCTGTTCAATAGATATTTCTTTTGTATATATGCCCGAATAATTGATCTTCGCGGCACTAGCGTTCATAGCAGGTACTGCCGTAAATACAAGCGCTGCGGAAAGTATACCAGCAAAAATTCTCTTAGATAATTTCATACACTCCTCCATATTAAACAAAACAACATACCATAAAAATTATACCACAAAAAGCGGCTGCCTAGATAGACCAATCTAGGTAGCCGTAGGGTTGTTTCATGAAGAAGTTTTTGTGCAGGAGAATGCCATAATCAGGTGGAGTAGTTGCTTTTTGAGATGTTATTATCCTATATTCAGCATAAAAAAGCGCATAGTTATCCCTATGCGTCATCAAAAGGAGTAAAGGTATTGTTATTCTCAAAAATCAATACATACTGGGAATTGGTTCAAAAATAAACTTTGCCACACATGTAAGATCCGAGTCCACTTCATCCATTATATCTATCATCTGTATCCGGTTCACAGGATCTTCTAATTGCATCAGCCTTGCTACGTTATATGATATTTTTCGCAAAACGGATAAAGCAT
>NZ_FMYB01000011.1 GCF_900104155.1 Butyrivibrio sp. INlla16 | reverse complement strand
TAATTGAATACAGAGAAAACTTTTTCGCATGGATTTACGATTTTTCAATACCTACAACGAATAATCTGTCGGAAAGATCACTCAGAGGAATCAAAACCAAAATGAAGGTATCAGGTCAGTTTGCATCTACTGATACCGCGGATAATTACGCCCTTATAAGGACATATATCGAAACATGCCGTCGTAACGGGATAAATGAAATAGAAGCTCTGTCCAGGCTATGCAATGGTAAACCTTATACTGTGGAGGAAATCTTCTCTTCACAGAAATAATCATACTGAAACTTAATAGCGAATCAGCGTGCTGATTAAGTACGCTGATTTGTCATGTCCAAAAGTATTTAGACCGTGAATAGTAACAAAATAACTTCTATAAAGAATTAATAGAAAAACTTTATTTGAAAAACAAGCGATTTACGGGTATACTACTTTGTGGAAACCGATTAATCGCTTATTTTTCTATATATATAAGCATTATATTTATACAATGGAGGCAATAATATGCAGGGTTCTAAACCAACAGTTTTATTAATTATGGACGGATTCGGAATTAACGACAATCCGAAGGGAAATGCTATTGCTATGGCAAATACACCCGTCCTTGACGGCCTTATGAAGGACTGTCCTTATGTAAGAGGTAATGCAAGCGGACTTGCAGTTGGACTTCCGGACGGGCAGATGGGTAACTCAGAAGTAGGCCATATGAATATGGGTGCAGGCCGTATCGTTTACCAGGAGCTCACAAGAATTACAAAGTCTATCGAGGACGGTGATTTCTTTACAAACGAAGGCCTTATGGCTGCTATTGATAACTGTAAGAAAAATGATTCTTCACTTCACATGTATGGTCTTGTAAGTGACGGTGGCGTTCACAGTCATATTACTCATATCTACGGACTTCTTGAGCTCGCTAAGAGAAACGGACTTTCCAAGGTTTATGTTCACTGCTTCCTTGATGGACGTGATACACCTCCGGAATCAGGTATCGATTTTGTTCAGCAGCTTGAGGACAAGATGAAGGAACTTGGCGTAGGCGCAGTTGCTACTATCTCCGGAAGATACTATGCAATGGACAGAGATAACAACTATGACCGTGTCAGGGTTGCATATGATGCTATGACAAAGGGTGAGGGCAATAAGGCAGACAGCGCTCACGAGTGCATGGTTCAGACTTATAAAGACGGAAAGACAGATGAGTTCGTTATCCCTACAGTTATCATGAAGGATGGCGCTCCCACAGCTACTATCAAGGACAATGATTCTATCATTTTCTTCAACTTCCGTCCTGACAGAGCCAGAGAAATTACACATTGCTTCTGCGATGATGATTTTGATAAGTTTGACAGAGGAGCACGCATTAAGACTACTTATGTATGCTTCACAGATTATGATCCGCTTATTCCCAACAAGGAGATCGCTTTCAAGAAGGTTCTTCTTAATAATACCTTTGGTGAGTGGCTTGCAGCTAAGGGCATGAAGCAGGCTCGTATCGCAGAGACAGAGAAGTATGCACATGTAACCTTCTTCTTCAATGGCGGTGTTGAAGAGCCCAATGAAGGTGAGGACAGAATCCTTGTTAATTCTCCCAAGGATGTTCCTACATATGACCTTAAGCCTCAGATGAGTGCTCCCGAAGTTTGTGACAGAGTTCTTGAAGCTATAAACTCTGACAAATACGATGTTGTTGTAACAAACTTCGCTAACCCTGACATGGTAGGTCATACAGGTGTTATAGATGCAGCAGTTAAGGCTGTTGAGACAGTAGATGAGTGCGTTGGTAAGATTGTTGAAGCTGTTAAGGCTAAGAACGGCACAATGTTTATCTGCGCTGATCACGGTAACGCTGATATGATGATCGATTATGAGACAGGCGAGCCTTTCACAGCTCATACAACAAATCCTGTTCCTTTCATTCTCGTTAACTATGATCCTGCATACACACTCAGAGAGGGTGGATGCCTTGCAGATATCATTCCTACACTTATTGAGTGCATGGGCTATGAGCAGCCTGCCGAGATGACAGGAAAATCACTTCTTATTAAGAAGTAAGCTGTAATTTAATACTTGTTGATTTTTACGATTATTTATGTTATCTTAGACAAGTATTTGTGAAATATTAGGAGGGATTTTTTCGTGGCAGCTTTGAAAATTGTTTTGGCAATTATTTTTATTATTGATTGTGTCGCACTTGTAACACTGGTTCTTGCTCAGGAGGGTAAGACTCAGGGACTTGGTTCTATACAGGGATTTGCAGAAACTACTTACTGGGGTCAGATCAAGGGACGTTCCAGAGAGGGTATTCTTAAGAAGGTAACAGTTGTACTTTCTGTGCTTTTCATAGTTCTCAGTATAGTTCTTAACATGACTGTATTTTAAATTCAGGTCGTTTTACTCAAGGGCACTCTTAAATGAGTGCCCTTTTTTATCTTATGGGAAATAAGCAAGCGGCATTCTATTTATTTTGATTTAAGGCTCTTTTGGAAGAATATAAAGGAAGACATTATGAGCAAAAAGAAGATTATGAATAAAAAAGAGAATATTGTCGGTACTTTTATTTCAAACCAGAGAGGCTTTGGATTTGTTGAAGTAGAGGGCAGGGATGAGGACATCTTTATTCCCGACGAGTATACCGGCGGAGCTTTTCAGGGTGATACCGTAGAGGTTGTTATAACTTCTGACAAAAATAAGAACGGCGGTATGCGCGACGAGGGAAGAGTTGTGGGAGTCCTTGTAAGGGCTGTCGAAAAGGTTGTTGGTACCTTTCAGGATGGACATACATATGGTTTTGTAATTCCTGACAACTTAAGGCTCACACAGGATATTTTTGTATTGAAGGAACACACCAGAGGTGCAGTTACCGGAGATAAGGTTGTGGTCGCTATCACTGATTATGGTGATCCAAAGAAGGGAAGGAAGCCTGAGGGTAAAATAACAGATATAATAGGAAATATTAATGATCCCGGAGTTGATATATTATCAATAGTTGAGGGATATGATATTCCAAGTGTTTTCCCTGAAAAGGTGATGAACCAGGCTGAAAAGTGCAAGGATCATCTTATTGAAGGTGACTATCAGGGACGCCTTGACCTTAGGGGTGTGACAATGGTCACGATTGATGGCGAAGACGCGAAAGATCTGGATGATGCTGTATCATTGACGGTAGAAAACGGGATATATCATCTCGGAGTACATATTGCTGATGTAACAAATTACGTGCAGGAGGGCTCAGCTCTAGACAGGGAGGCTCTTAAGCGCGGGACGAGCGTATATCTTGTTGACAGAGTAATTCCTATGCTTCCCCACAGGTTAAGTAACGGTATATGCTCTCTTAATCACGGTGAAGACAGGCTTGCTCTCAGCTGTCTTATGGATATTGATTCAAATGGTGCGGTTTTATCTCATCAGATTGCTGAAACGGTGATAAATGTTAACGAGAGAATGACCTATACTTCCGTTGCGGCTATTTTAGAGGATGAAGATCCTGATGAAATTAGTAGATATGAAGAGCTTGTGCCGATGTTTCGACAGATGGCTGAGCTTTCAGAGATTTTGAAGAAGAAGCGCGCAAAAAGGGGAGCGATCAATTTCGATTTTCCGGAAGCAAAGATTACTCTTGATAAAGAAGGGAATCCTCTTGAGATTAATATAAGAGTTGCAAATACAGCGACGTCAATGATAGAAAGCTTTATGCTTGCGGCAAATGAGACTGTTGCGGAGCACTTTTTCTGGATGCAGGCTCCTTTTGTATATCGTGTTCATGAGCAGCCGGATCTTGAAAAAATTGCGAATCTCAATGCTTTTATATCAAGACTTGGCTTGTATCTGAATGTAAAAGCTGAAGAGATACGATCTTCCGAGATTCAAAAGCTCCTTGAAAAGATTGAAGGAACCGAGGAAGAAGCGGTTATAAGCAGAATAGCTCTAAGAAGTATGATGCAGGCAAAGTATAGTACAGAGTGTCTTGGTCATTACGGTCTTGCTTGTAAATATTATTGTCATTTCACTTCACCTATCAGAAGATATCCTGACCTCCAGATTCATAGGATCATCAAGGATTATCTGAGAGGCAGAATTGATGATGATAAGCTTAATCATTACAAAGATATCCTTGAAAATGTTGCCAAACATTCTTCTGATACTGAAAGAAGAGCTGAAGAAGCAGAACGCGAGACTGAAAAACTGAAAAAGGCTCAATTTATGGAATCTCATATTGGAGAAACGTTCGAAGGTGTTGTCTCCGGTGTTACCGGCTGGGGAATGTTTGTTGAGCTTCCCAATACTTGTGAAGGTATGGTTCCGACTGTCACTATGGAGGATGATTTTTACGTTTTCGATGAGGATAACTATAGACTTGTCGGAGAGAGAACGGGAAAAGTATACGCACTTGGGCAGATGGTCACTGTAAGAGTTCATGATACAGACAGACTTGCAAAGACAATTGATTTCAGGATTGTCGATGAGAATGAGGATAATTACGGCGATAATTTGAATTTCCTTGACTATGACAATGGCTTTGAAGAGGATTACTATGAAGAGGATGAAAACGGTCATCTGAAATTAGTTAAAGGGAAAAATAAAAAGAAATCTGCAAGTAAGAAAGTAGATAAGAAGTTAGGTAAGAAGCCTGAGAAAAAGACTCCTGCTAAGCTTCGCGCCGCAAAGATTTCGAAATTATCTCTGGATTCCGAGGAAGCTGTTATAACAGCAAAGGAAAAGAAAGCTTCCGGAAAGAAAAGAGATAAGCTGAGCGAAAAAAAGAAAAAAGAAATCCTTAAAGAGGCTTCAAAACTTAAGAAATTAAGTAAGCTTAAGGCTAAGAAGAGCGAAAAGAGCGCTAAGAAGGCAGAAACAGAGAGCGGACGGAAGGTATATAAAGTACATAAGTACAAAAAGTCCGCAACTTCGAAAGCGGCAAGGAGTAGCCAGGGGAAGCGTAGAAAGAAAAAATAATAATGTGAACTCGTGGTTTATTGTTTTTTTCTATAATATGGCATAATATATTAAGACTACAAAGAATTGAGGTATGATCGTCATGGCTGACGAAAGCATAAAATTAATTGCAAATAACAAAAAAGCATTTCACGATTACTTCATTGAGGAAAAATATGAAGCAGGTATTTCTCTTGCAGGTACTGAGGTTAAGTCCTTAAGGCAGGGGAAATGCAGTATAAAGGAAGCCTGGGTTAGTATAGATAAGGACGAAGCATATATTTGCGGTATGAACATAAGCCCTTATGAAAAAGGTAATATTTTTAACAAGGATCCGCTTCGCGTTCGTAAGCTTCTCCTTCATAAGGCTGAAATAAGAAAACTTGATCAGGCTTCACAGGCACAAGGCTATACGCTTGTTCCTCTTGAGATATATTTTAAGCATGGTAAGGTCAAGGTTCAGATTGGTCTCGCTAAAGGTAAAAAGCTCTATGATAAGAGAGAATCAACCGCCAAGAGAGATCAGCAGAGAGAGGCAATGAGAGATTACAAGGTGAGTCTGAGATAAACTATAAGTTTAGTTGATTTTGGACGATAATCAGTATATACTTATCAGGCAAGCAAGGGTTAGTAAAGGTTTCGACAGGGATTCTGAAGCTGGAGAAGCTGTCCGCAGGATGGTGCGTTAATCCTCAAACTTAAATATAAACGCTGAAGATAATTTAGCAATCGCTGCCTAAATGCGGCGCGTCAGCCTGAGTGCACCTGCACATTCAGTAACTGACGTCAACTTTGCAGGAAACGACATGGTGAGTGCTCCGTAGCTATGGTCGTATTAGGGGCTACTTCTCATATTAGGGCGCTGACTTCCGGTTATGAGAGGGAAATGGCTTTGCCACAATAGCCGGCTATGACAGTAGAAGGACAGGGGACGGATTTTTGGACGCGGGTTCGACTCCCGCCTAATCCATTCACACAAATCGGTTTAATAGTTTGTAAATAACTATTGAGCCGATTTTTTTCATTGAAAGATATTATAAATTCTTGCCCAATGTCTGATTTTTCTTGCAATTTACATGTTCTTGTGTTTAGAATGTTTTTATGCACAAAATATGTAGGCATAAAAAGGAGGTTAGTATGATAAAAGGGGTAAAATATTTAAAGAAGTTTATCGTATCTGCGCTTGCCGCAGCATTTATTATCAGCGCTGTACCGACAACTGCAGTTACCGTAAACGCTGCTACAAAGGTTGATGTAAATGAGACAACACAGGTTCTCAGTAAAAGAGGTGTTCTTGTTTATAAGGCAACAGGAAACAGCATGGTTACAATTACACCTGGCGTGTATGCTAAGAATGTTCTTTCCGTAACAATTAATGATGAGGATGCAAAGATAAAGAATATCAAGTGCTCAAGCAAACTTAGATATAAGCTTACTTACAGAGAGTACGAGGATAAGACCGATTCAGTAACTTACAGATTTTCATTCTTTACAAAGACAGCTAAGCGTTACAAATTTAAATTCAAGGTTGATGATCAGGAATATTCAATTTTCATAAATGCTACAACACCGGTTGCAAGAGCTACTTTTGCAGGTCAGGATCTTTCAACAAAATATGGCCTTGGTACAGTTAATTATGTAACTGAGCTCAGTAAAGGTAAGTTTGCTGTACAAATGGGAAAAGGTTATACGCTTGAATCTGTTCAGGTTGGAAGATATAAGAATGTAACAAACGAAAACAAAGAGGTACATCCTACACTTTACTGGACTACCAGTGCTAACAATAAGACAATTAAGCTCAGCGGCGAGAAACAGGTTTCAGAGGATAGAGATATTCTCGAGAGTAGTATGTATGCTACAACTATTATTCGTGTAAACTACAGATACACGAAGAACAACACAACAGGCTGCGTTGATTACTATCTTAACAAAATTGTAGATTCAGATAATTAATAAAGGATATATGTAATGAGTCCGAAAAAAATCAGAAAAGAGCGCATAGTAGTCAAGGTAGGAACTTCGACTATCACCAATGAAAATGGCGGCATTAATATTCATCAGATTGATCTTTTATGCAGGGCGCTCTCAGGAATTGAAAATCTTGGATATGATCTTGTGCTTGTCAGCTCCGGCGCTATTGCCGTCGGAGCAGGCAAGATGCGTCTTAAACAAAAGCCCAAGGATCTGCGGCTTAAACAGGCTGCTGCTGCGGTAGGTCAGAGTGAACTGATGCATCTTTATGACAAACTTTTTGGAGAATACGGACGCCTTTGCGGACAGATTCTTCTTGATAATGATGATATCGAAGATCCGGTGAGAAGAGAGAACCTCAAGAATACATTTGACGCACTTCTTGAGAACCATATTATACCGATTGTTAATGAAAATGACTCTGTCAGCCATGCAGAAATTGAATCTGATCAGAAGCTTTTTTCGGATAATGATATGCTGTCAGCTCTTGTGGCAGCTTTCTGCGGCGCATGTAAGCTTATTATTTTATCTGATATCGATGGATTTTATGATAAAAATCCTTCAAAGTATCCTGATGCAAAACTTATCAGCCGGGTTGAGTCGATCGATGATACTATGTATGATCTTGCTGATGGCAGTGGCTCCAACAGAGGCACAGGAGGTATGGTGACAAAACTTCAGGCAGCTGAGTTTGCTACAGCCAGAGGTGTTGATGTACTTATTACGAATGGAAGCAATACGGATAATTTGTATGACATTATCAACAAAAAGCATGTAGGTACTTTGTTTGTTGCAAAGGAGAATAACTGATTTTGGTTGATGTTATTAAAACAGAGCGTCTGATCCTTCGGAAGTGGAAGGAGAAAGACGCTGATATTTTATACAGACTTGCAAAAAATCCTGAGATTGGGAGAGGAGCCGGATGGCTTCCGCATAAAGATGCCGAGTATTCCAAAGCAATTATCAGAGCTGTATTGTCAGATGACGGTGAGTATGCGATTGCTCTGAAGGATGATGGAAATACTCCGATCGGAAGTATAGGAGTACGGATTGGAAGCTGCGAAAATCGTGGAATCATGAGAGACGATGAAGCTGAAATCGGTTATTGGCTCGGGAAGGATTACTGGGGATACGGATATGCCACAGAGGCGCTTTCGGAGCTGGTGAGATATAGTTTTACTGAGATAGGGCTGAATTCCATCTGGTGCGGATTTTTTGACGGAAATGAAAAATCCAGAAATGTTATAGAACGCTGCGGTTTAAAATATCATCATAGAAATGAACACCTGTATAATTCTATGCTAAGTGAATATTACAATGAAACCATGATGAGAATTTCCGCAGAAGAATATTTTCATTGTACTAAATAGTGGAATGAAGAAAAATAAGTAGAGTTTTTGATAAAAGAAGACCGGTGATAATTATCACCGGTCGTATTATCAGAAATTAAAATTCCGGGGTACCTTCATGGTATTTGTCGTAAATCTCGGAGAGATAAACTTTAACCATCTCGATGTTAGCCATCTTCTTAAGTTCCGAATTATCCATTGCTATTGAAATCTCATCAGCAAGAAGAAGCATATCATAAATGGCAAGCTTGAATTCGTTTCTGGTCATATTACTGATATTGGCCTTCATAAGCGGAGTTCCAAGCTTCATAGTTACGTTCTCATCGGCAATACCTGTCTTGATGACCATGGTCTCGGGATCAAAATTTACATAAAGTATAAGTTTTTCCTTCTCATGCTTTCTGAGAGTAAGACTTGTCTGATGACTTGCCTCCATCCATTCGAAAAGATCAGCATCATCGGGGTGAAGAAGATAGTTTGTAAGCTCCTCGCGATGTTTCTCCACATACTGAAGATATTTGCTGGCGTTAGGACCGGTATATGAAAGTTCTACCTTAAGGCCATTCTCTGTCTTCAAAAGGCGACATTTGGAAGCAACTTCTCTGATTTTAAGCTCTGATTCGTTGTTGCCGATCTGTTTAAGCAGTCCGGTTTCAAGTTCCTGTTTAAATTCCATATAATCAATTTCCTCCAAAAATAGAAAAGCGTTAACTAAGCGTGTTAAGTATAGCACAAAGGCTTCAAAAATGGTATACTATTTCGTGGTATGCGCCTTCTATGAAAACGCATATTGGGATGAGTTTTTGAAAAAAGTAATGGGTGAGTATGGCTACAAGTAATTCAAGAAAACGCTCGGGTGCGAGCAGAACAAATAACACCAGAAAAAGATCGGCAACCAATGAAAGGAGACCTTCCGCAAGGTATGAGGAGGATACCCTGGACTATGCTGTAAAGAGTGAGATTTTATTAATTGCTTTTGCAGCGCTGGCGGTCTTTTTATTTTTATGCAATTTTAAGATATGCGGGTCTATCGGTAATACTTTAAGTGATATTATGTTTGGTATTTTCGGTATCGCTGCATATATTATGCCCTTAGTATTTTTTGCCTCCGGAGCTCTGCTTTTATCCAACGGAGCAAGCCCTGCTGCGATAAGGAAAATATTATCGGGACTTTTGGTTCTTATTGTAATTTCAATGCTTTTTGAACTTATTACAGGCAGAGTTCAAAGTATGACATCATACAATGCCGCAGACATATTTGACGGAGCCAAAAACGCTCGTAATGGCGGCGGAATGATAGCAGGAAGCATCACTTATGCTGTTTATCACAACCTGTCTCTTGCGGGTACGCTTATTGTAATGATGGTGGCAGGCTTTACCGGGATTTCACTGTTTACACAGAAATCTATGCTTGGCAAGGTGAAAAAAGGCGGCAGGCATGTGATCGAAAGAACCAGACAGGAAGCTGAGTTTTACAGAGAACGCCTGGATGAGCGCGCAAAATATAGAGAGGAAGAGAAAAACCGCATCGAAGAGGAAAGACAGCTCCTGCTTGAACAGAAAGAGGATGCCAAAATTCTCAGGATGGACAGGAAGGTTTCGGGTGTCAGCATGGACACAACCATCTCTGCAGACGATGGAGATGAGGACTATTTCGAGGAAGAGCCTTCAAAGGAACAGGAATTCAGGATACATGGAATAGATTTTGACAATGATGATGAGCCTGAACATCAGACATTTATTCCCGACGAAGAGGTTCATGATGATATACATGAGATAAAGTTTAATCCTTCAATTTCTACCGAACCTCAGCCGGACGGACAATATGTCATGAAGGCTGTAAAGACGCGCGAGCCCGAAAAGGAACACAGGATTATCAGTATAGGTGATGATTTTTCTGCTCCGGATGATGCTTATTCTGATGAAGAGGATGACAGTGCGGCAAGAAGTGCCCTTATGGCTGTAAAAAATCAAAAGCCCGTGGCTCGTCTTAAAGCCGAGGAAGAAAAGGATGACTTTACTGACATACCGATTCACGCAGAGAATCTTGCCCCTGACTATAACGGTGAATATGCTGTTCACAGTACTGACTATATTACGAGCTCCAAAAACAGAGAGGCTGCTGAGAAGAGACAGGAACAGACTATTACAAAAAGGCCTGTTATGGAATATGAATACCCTCCGTTTAATCTCCTGAAAAAAGGTGTTAAAGGAAGAGGTGACTCGGCAAAACACTTGAAGGATACAGCCAGAACACTTCAGGAGACTCTTGAAATGTTCCATGTTAATGCGACTGTAACGGATATCAGCCAAGGACCTTCGGTTACAAGATATGAACTTCAGCCGGAGGCAGGAGTTAAAGTAAGAAAGATTGTTGACCTTGCGGATGACATAAAAATGCATCTTGCGGCAACGGACATTAGAATTGAGGCGCCGATACCAGGAAAATCAGCGGTAGGTATTGAGGTTCCTAATAAAGAGAATTCTACCGTTGCACTGCGAGATCTTATTGAGAGCGAAGATTTTCAGAAGTCAAAGTCCAAGCTTTCCGTTGCTATAGGTAAGGACATCGCCGGTAAACTTGTGATAACGGATATTGCCAAGATGCCACATCTGCTTATAGCCGGAGCAACAGGTTCGGGTAAATCGGTATGTATAAATACAATTATTATGAGTATCATCTACAAAGCTTCACCTGAAGATGTAAGACTTATAATGATAGATCCTAAAATAGTCGAATTATCAGTTTATAATGGGATACCGCATTTGTTAATACCGGTAGTTACAGATCCCAAGAAGGCTGCTGCTGCATTAAACTGGGCAGTTGCCGAGATGACAACAAGATACAAGAAATTTGCCAATGCAAAGGTAAGAGATCTTAAGGGTTACAATGCTTTATGCGAGCAATCGCATGATCCCGAGATGCAGAAGATGCCTGAAATCGTCGTTATCGTAGATGAGCTTGCGGACCTTATGATGCAGTTTAAAAATGAAGTTGAGGATTCGATTGTCAGACTGACTCAGCTTGCAAGAGCAGCCGGAATATATCTGATAATTGCTACGCAGAGACCTTCGGTTGACGTTATTACAGGCTTGATTAAAGCAAATATTCCAAGCAGGATTGCTTTTGCGGTTTCAAGCGGCGTGGATTCAAGGACAATTCTTGACAGCTATGGAGCTGAAAAGCTTATCGGAAAGGGCGACATGCTATTCTTCCCGAGAGGCTACAATAAGCCTGCAAGAGTTCAGGGATGTTTTGTATCCGATGACGAAGTGCAATCGGTAACGGATTTTGTTAAAACACAGGGTGTCGAAACAGGTTATGGACAAAATGTTTCGGAAGAGATTTCAAGTATGGAAGTAAGCACGAAATCAAGCCAGCAGTCTATAACTTCGGATTCAGCTGATACGGCTTCGGATCTGGATCCTTTATTTGCACAGGCAGGTGCGGCTATTATTGAGAAGGAAAAGGCTTCCATCGGTATGTTGCAGAGATTATATAAGATAGGCTTTAACAGGGCTGCAAGAATTATGGACCAACTGAGTGATGCCGGGGTTGTCGGACCTGAAGAAGGAACGAAACCCAGGAAAATTCTTATGACAAAAGAAGCTTTTGATGAGATGATAAATAATGCATCATAAAAAGTAATCATCTGACGAGGTTTTATTGAGGAGGAAAAAGAGCATGGCAGTAAAATTAGATATTGAAATAGCAAGAGAAGCTGAGATGTGGCCTATAAAAAAGGTTGCCGAAAATATCGGTATTTCTGAGGACGATCTCGAGTTTTACGGAAAGTATAAGGCTAAACTTTCGGAAGAATATCTTCAGAAAATAAAGAAGAACAAGACAGGTAAACTTGTACTTGTTACTGCAATTAATCCGACTCCTGCCGGTGAAGGTAAAACTACAACTAGCGTTGGGCTTGGAGATGCTCTTTCCAGACTCGGCAAGAAAACAGTTATAGCACTTAGGGAGCCTTCACTTGGCCCATGTTTTGGTATCAAGGGAGGTGCTACCGGCGGCGGATATGCGCAGGTTGTACCTATGGATGACATGAACCTTCATTTCACCGGTGATTTTCATGCGATTACTTCTGCCAATAACCTTCTTGCAGCACTACTGGATAATCATATTCAACAGGGTAACGAACTGCAGATAGATACCAGGCAGATAATATTTAAGAGATGTGAGGATATGAATGACAGAGTCCTCAGAAATATAGTGGTAGGACTTGGAAACAAAATGGACGGGGTTGTCAGAGAAGACCATTTTGTTATTACAGTAGCTACAGAGGTTATGGCAATCCTTTGTCTTGCCAGAGATATGCAGGATCTCAAGGATCGTCTTTCAAGAATTGTTGTTGCATATAATTATAACGGGGATCCGGTTACTGCCGGCGATCTTAATGCAGTTGGTGCCATGGCTGCGCTTTTAAAGGATGCAATGAAACCTAATCTCGTGCAGACGCTTGAACACACACCGACAATTGTTCATGGCGGTCCTTTTGCAAATATAGCACATGGCTGCAATTCAATAAGGGCTACGGAGGCAGCTCTTCATATGTCAGATATCACGATAACGGAAGCCGGTTTTGGTGCAGATCTTGGTGCTGAAAAGTTTCTTGATATCAAGTGCAGAATGCATGGCTTAAAGCCTGATGCCATAGTTCTTGTTGCGACTATAAGAGCACTTAAATATAACGGAGGAATTCCCAAGGACAAGCTTTCAGAAGAAAATACAGATGCTCTTAAGAAGGGCATGGTTAACCTTGAAAAGCACATAGAGAATCTTCAGCAGTATGGGGTTCCGGTTGTAGTAACCCTTAACGGTTTCCTTACTGATACTGATGCTGAGATTTCAATTGTAAAGGATTTCTGTGAGAGTAAAAATTGTGATTTCGCAATTTCAGAAGTTTGGGAACATGGCGGCAAAGGCGGCGAAGCTCTTGCAAAGGCTGTAATAAATACACTTGAGAATAAGCTTTCAAATTATGCTCCTATCTATACTGATGATCTTTCGCCGGAAGAGAAGATTGAAACTGTAGCTAAAAAGATTTACGGAGCAGATGGCGTTATTTATGCACCGGCTGCAAAGAAACAGCTTCAGAAGATTGTGGACATGGGTTACGGTAAGCTTCCTGTCTGCATGGCGAAGACGCAGTATTCGTTATCCGATGATCCTTCACTGCTCGGAAGACCGCAGGGCTTTGAAATTAATGTAAGAGATGTATATGTATCTGCAGGTGCAGGATTTATTGTTGCTCTTACAGGAAACATCATGACTATGCCCGGACTTCCCAAAAAGCCTGCAGCCTTTGGAATTGATGTTGATGAAAAAGGAAATATTGTCGGACTGTTTTGATAATACACATTAATTTAAGGAGAGACCGGAATAATGAATATCATCGATGGAAAAGTAATATCTGCACAGGTTAAGGATGAGGTAAAGGAGAAGACAAAAAAACTTCGTGAAGAAAAAAATACAGAAGTGTGTCTTGCCGTTATCCTGGTGGGAGAAGATCCTGCTTCACAGGTTTATGTTAGAAATAAGAAAAAAGCATGTGAGTATGTGGGTTTTAAATCTTTATCCTATGAACTTCCTTATGAGACAACACAGGAAGAATTATTAGAGCTTATTGATAAGCTGAATAAAGATGATTCTGTACATGGAATTTTGGTTCAGATGCCGGTACCTAAGCATATTGATGAGAAAACTGTTATTGATGCAATATCTCCCCTTAAGGATGTGGATGGTTTTCATCCAATGAATGTGGGTGCGCTATGTATCGGAGAACCCGGTTTTGTATCATGTACTCCAGCCGGAATTATCCAGCTGCTTAAAAGATCAGGTGTAGAAATTAGCGGTAAGGAATGCGTAATAGTAGGAAGAAGTAACATTGTAGGTAAGCCAATGGCTCTTTTGATGCTCAGAGAAAACGCAACTGTTACAATTGCACATTCAAGGACAAAGGACCTTAAGGAAGTCTGCAAACGCGCGGATATTTTGATAGCAGCCGTTGGCAAAGCGAAAATGATAACTGAGGACTATATAAAAGAAGGTGCTGTAGTTATTGATGTCGGAATAAACAGAAATACTGAGACAGGAAAGCTTTGCGGTGATGTTGATTATGAAAATGTTGCAGATAAATGCAGCGCAATAACTCCGGTTCCGGGTGGAGTCGGACCTATGACTATTGCCATGCTTATGAACAATTGTCTTGAATCAGCATTACGTAAGGCCGGTGACTGAATTTATGAAATGTCCAAATTGTGGGAATAAAATTCCGGAAGGGAATCTTTATTGTGGAATTTGCGGCAAAGAGATTAACTTCGTACCGGAGTTTGACCCGGAAATTGAAAACAAAATAAATGAATCGCTTTCCGGTGTGGCTGATGATCTAAAGGATGAAAGCATTTTTTATACAAAGAAGATTCCGGGTATGATTGCAAATAAGACTGAACTAAAGCCTTATGTGATACCTGCAATTACCGGAATAGGTATAATAGTAGGCTTTATCATTATTATCCTGTTTTCATTCGGCGGCAAAAATACTTCACTTAGCTATGAAGAACAGGCTGAGACTTATTATGTTGAAGGGAAATTGTCAGATGCGATTATTACAATTGACAAGGCAATAGAAAGCCTTTCGGAAGATGATGCTGAATATAGTATAAAAAAATCCGAGCTGATGCTTCAAAAGTATGGATATGAAAAAGAAGCAGGTCTTATTGAGGATTCGATTGTTACTTTGAAAGCACTGACGGACAGTAGTATTTTCGATGACGAAACTGTGGAATCAGCAACTAAGCAGCTTATAGGATATTATGAAGAACAGCAGGATTATGATTCCATTGTTGAAGTGGTAAACAACACAAAGAATGCCGGAATAAAAAACGAGTATTCCGAATATATTCCGGTAACACCGGTCATTTCACCCGATGGCGGTGATTTTGATGAAGCCGTGAATGTCAGAATAACAGATACTGCAGAGGGCGATATCTATTATACTGTTAATGGTGATGATCCTGATGAGAAGAGTATTCATTATGACGATGAGTTATTTCTTGAAGAGGAAGGCGATTACCATATCCGTGCTGTTTTCATAAATAAATATGGAA
This sequence comes from Butyrivibrio sp. INlla16, assembly GCF_900104155.1. Taxonomy (GTDB): domain Bacteria; phylum Bacillota; class Clostridia; order Lachnospirales; family Lachnospiraceae; genus Butyrivibrio. The sequence goes on along the minus strand of NZ_FMYB01000011.1, from coordinate 90,123 downwards.
TAAAAAGTGATGTGGTAAAGAGCTTTTTTCATCTTGAAAGTATTGGACCTGCTGAGCCCGTGATTATGGAGGATAGCGGTGATTATTCGCAGGCAACGATGATTGTTGCTGTTTGCGACCCGGGATGTCGGATATTATATACGTCAGACGGATCAGATCCTACAGAAAATTCAACAGAGTATTTTACACCTATTTCCATGCCTATAGGATCATCTACATTCAAATTTATCACGATAGATGATGAAGGCAAGATGAGTGAAATTGTTGAGAAAAACTATCATTTGACTTATACGACCATGGTTTCTGTTGATCAGGCGAAGCAGAGTATAATTTCGATTCTTGTAAAACTTGATATTTTGCTTGATTCCGCCGGCAAAGTAAGAGGCGAAGAAGGTTATTACGATTATGTCTACGACGGAGAAATTGAAATAACAGGATCCGGTGAGTATTACAAGTTTGTAGAGACACATGTCTATAATGACGGACATACAAATGAAACCGGTCTTCTTTATGCGGTAAATACTCATGACGGTAAAGTAAACAGACTTGGATATGATTCAAGCGGAAAATACACTCTTATCACAATTTCCAATAGATAAGACAGCTGTTTACGGATTTTTGTATTAAGTTAAATAATTTGATGCTTTAGCAGTTTAAAGTCTTGAAATTAGACGGGGCATCCATTATCATTGTTACAATATTGCAACTATTTATTATTCAGGAGGAGAGCGATGTTTAAAGTTTTAGAGGCTAATGAGCTAGCTACGAATATTCACCAGCTTATCGTAGAAGCTCCCCGCGTGGCCGGCACATGTTTGCCCGGACAATTTCTTATTGTTCGTGCAGAAGAAGATGGTGAGCGTATCCCGCTTACTATCTGTGACTATGACAGAGAGAAGGGAACTGTCGAGCTTGTAGTACAGGCACTTGGTGCAGAATCAAGAAAAATCTGCCGTAAAAAGGCAGGCGATCAGCTTGCGGATGTAGTAGGACCTTTGGGTAATGCGTCCGACCTTTGCAGCGAAAGCATTGAAGAGTTGAAGAAAAAGAAAATCGTATTTATTGCCGGTGGTGTTGGTACAGCGCCCGTTTATCCGCAGGCTAAATGGCTCAAAGAGCATGGTATAGATTGCGACGTAATTATTGGCGCTAAGAACAAGGATCTTGTAATTCTTGAAGAGAGATTCAAGACTGTATGTAATCTCTATGTCACAACAGATGACGGATCTTACGGAAGAGAAGGTATGGTTACAAAGTGCCTTCAGGATCTCTATGATGAAGGAAAACGCTATGATCACTGCGTAGCTATCGGACCTATGATCATGATGAAATTCGTATGCAAGCTTACAAAAGAGCTTGGCATTCCTACAATTGTCAGCATGAATACAATTATGGTCGACGGAACAGGAATGTGCGGTGCTTGCCGTCTTACTGTTGGTGGTCAGGTAAAGTTTGCCTGTGTTGATGGTCCTGAATTCGACGGACATGAAGTTGATTTTGACCAGGCTATGAAGCGCATGAGACTGTATCAGACAGAGGAAGGCCGACTTGCACTTAAAGAGCAGGAAGGCAATTCTCATCATGGCGGCTGTGGACACTGTGAATAAGGATTCGTTTAAGGAATGGAGATAAAGATGGCACAAGACGTTTGGACAAGAGTTCCGGTACGCGAGCAGGATCCTAAGGTTCGCGCTACCAATTTTGAAGAAGTTTGTTTGGGATACAATGAAGAGGAAGCAATTGCTGAGGCTGAGAGATGCCTTAATTGCCCCAATCCCCAGTGTGTAAAGGGATGCCCGGTTTCTATTAATATACCTAAGTTCATTCAGGAGCTTAAGGCCGGAGATGTTGCTACAGCATATCAGACTATCAGTGAGTCTAGTGCACTTCCCGCTGTATGCGGTCGTGTATGCCCTCAGGAGAGCCAGTGTGAAGGTAAATGTGTTCGCGGTGTTAAAGGCGATGCAGTTTCTATCGGTAAGCTTGAGAGATTTGTTGCTGATACTGCAAGAGAAAAGGGTATCAAGCCCGAAGGCTCTAAGGAGAAGAAAGGAAAGAAGGTTGCAGTTATCGGTTCCGGCCCTGCAGGTCTTACCTGTGCAGGTGATCTTGCGAGAATCGGTTACGATGTAACTATTTTTGAAGCGCTTCACGAAGCTGGCGGAGTACTTGTTTACGGTATTCCGGAATTCCGTCTTCCCAAGGATGCGGTCGTTAAGAAAGAAATTGAGAACGTTGAGTCTCTCGGTGTTAAGATTGAGAAAGACGTTGTTATCGGAAAATCTGTAACTATAGATTCATTAATGAAGGATGAAGGCTTTGAGGCTGTATTTGTTGGATCCGGTGCAGGTCTTCCCAGATTTATGAATATTCCCGGAGAGCAGGCTCTCGGTGTATTCTCTGCAAATGAGTTCCTCACAAGAAGTAATCTTATGAAGGCTTTCTCAGAGGATAGTACCACTCCTATCATGAAGCCTAAAAAGTGTGTTGTTGTCGGCGGTGGTAACGTTGCTATGGACGCTGCACGTACAGCACTTCGCCTTGGAGCAGAGGTTCATATCGTTTACAGAAGAGGCGAGGAAGAGCTTCCTGCAAGAAAGGAAGAAGTTGAGCACGCTAAGCAGGAGGGTATCATTTTTGATCTTCTCTGCAACCCTGTTGAGATCCTTGAGAACGAGGATGGATGGGTTAAGGGTTGCAAGTGTATTAGAATGGAGCTTGGTGAGCCTGATGAGAGCGGCAGAAGAAGTCCGGTGGAAGTTAAGGGCTCTGAATTTGAGATTGAGTGTGACGCTGTAATCATGTCACTTGGTACAAGCCCCAATCCTCTTATTTCAAGCACTACAGAAGGACTTGAAATCAACAGAAGAAAATGCATTGTTGCTGATGAAGAGAGCGGAAAGACATCTAAAGAGGGTGTATTCGCAGGCGGTGACGCAGTTACCGGTGCAGCAACTGTTATACTTGCAATGGGTGCAGGTAAGGCTGCAGCCAAGGGAATTGACGAGTATCTTTCAAAATAACAAAAAACCTTCCCCCCTCTGGGGGAAGGCGGCGTTTACGCCGGATGAGGGATGTATATGGTATATCAGAGCAGTGCTCAAAAAGCAGAAGATAATCAGTCATCAGGAATAATGCTAATTACCGTTGGTGCAATAGGACTTATCGGAGATGTGTTTTTTCTTGTAAAAAATCCATTGGATATGCCTATGTTTAATAAATACCTTACCTGCGGAGTCATGGGTGCACTTTTTGTACTGTTTTTTGTTATGGGTATTCTTGCAGTCAGAAGCTATAAGATTTTCAAAGGAAAAGCGGCTGAGGAAGACACCGTTCTTGAGAAGATAAAGGCCTGGAGCGAGGCAGAACTGACTTCTGATTACATAGATACACATATGTATGATGATGACGAAGAATATGAACAGCTTACCGATAAGGAGAGCCTGTTCTTTAAACGTTCGGAGTTTATTAAGAAGGAAATAATGAAAAAATATGTAAATGTCAGTGAGGAACTCGTAGATTCTTTTATTGACAATTACTATGACAAACTTTACGGAGATGAAAATTGATAGCTATTGATATTCTCTGTGTCGGAAAGATTAAAGAGAAATATTGGAATGAAGCTATTTCGGAATATTCCAAAAGACTCACAAGATACTGTAAGCTAAATATTATTGAAGTTCAGGATGAGAAGACTCCGGATAATGCTCCGCCTGCATTGGAACAGCAGATAAAGGAAAAAGAAGGAGAACGTCTTTTAAAGCATATAGATCAGAAGGCTCTTAAGTTTGCTCTTGCTATTGACGGAAAACGATTCTCTTCCACATCCTTTGCGGATACCATTCAGGATGAATGTACAAGAGGTGTGAGCAAGCTACAGTTTATCATCGGTGGGTCTTTAGGACTTTCTGATGAGGTATTAAAAGCATGCGAAAGAAAAATAAGCTTTTCGGATATGACTTTTCCTCATCAGATGATGCGCGTGATACTGCTTGAGCAGATATATCGCGCACATAGAATAATTAATGGAGAACCATATCATAAATGAGTAATATTACTGAGAAGACTATGCATCTTGGAATAGAACAGATGCAAAGTATATTCGGGCAGCATGATAAGTATATCCGCAAGATTGAGGATAACCTTAAGGTTGAAATAATAGACAGAGGCGGGGAACTTCATATTATTGGTACAGGCGAAGCCGTAAAAAAGGCTGCAGATATTATTGCTGAACTGGCAGATCTCTCCGAAACAGGGTCTGAGATTGAGGAACAGAGCATAAATTATGCCATTCAGATTAGTAATGAACCGACGGAAGATGAAATCCAGGCAAAAGGGCATGTTCTGACTCAGATTGATGGAGATGTTATCTGTCATACAATTAATGGTAAGCCAATTAAACCCAAGACACTCGGGCAGAAGAAATATGTAGATGCCATTAGAAACAACATGATAGTTTTCGGGTTGGGACCGGCCGGAACTGGTAAAACATATCTTGGTATGGCGATGGCAATAACAGCTTTTCAAAAAGGAGAAGTTGAGAGAATCATTCTTACAAGGCCAGCTATTGAAGCAGGAGAAAAGCTCGGATTTTTGCCGGGGGATCTTCAAAGCAAGGTTGATCCATATCTGAGGCCGCTTTATGATGCATTGTATCAGATAATGGGTGCAGACAATTTTGTCAAAAATATGGAAAAAGGTCTTATTGAGGTTGCTCCTCTTGCATATATGAGGGGAAGAACTCTCGATAATTCATTTATAATTCTTGATGAGGCGCAGAACACAACGCCTGCTCAAATGAAGATGTTCCTGACAAGAATCGGGTTTGGCTCAAAAGTCATTATCACAGGAGATTCGACGCAGAAGGATCTTCCGGCTGATACAAAGTCCGGTTTGGATGTTGCATCAGCTGTGTTAAAGAAAATAGATGATATAGCATTTTGTAATCTGACCAGCAGGGATGTTGTACGTCATCCACTGGTTCAGCAGATAGTTAAGGCATATGAGGATTTTGAAAAATCCAAAACCAACGAAGAAAAAAAACGTGCAATTAAGAGGCGGGAAAGACATTAAATCATGGCACATGTAAACGGAGTAGCAGCAGAAAACGATAAGCAGACGGAAAGTAATCAGGTAAGAGGTGATAACCCTGTTTTGACATCAATTTTTGATAAGGGTGAGGGACCTATAAGATTTTTCTTTGGATCAATATTTTTTGTAACAGGACTTATGCTTTTAGGATTTTCAATTCTTTACAAATTAAGCATTGAGGCTGTTATAAGGAATACTTTTACGGGTTTTCTATGTGGCGGTGTTTTGCTATACATGATAAATGATGCCAGTGTTCGTGGACTTTTTACATACGACAACGGTCAAAAACGAAACAGATATGTATTTTCATATTATGTTGGGCTGATAATTTCTATGGCACTTCCGCTTATTACTGCAGAGGTTTGGCCCTATGTTTTTATTTTCCTTTTGCTTGGTCTTTTTTCCACAAATGAGATTGGTCTGTTCTCTGGCTCAATGCTTGTAATGTTCTCGGTTCTTCTTGAAAAAGAGGGGAGTTATTCGGAATTCTTTATCTATTTTGTTGCCGGAGCAGTTGTACTTGTCCTCTTACGTGATCTTAATGAAACGACAAAAATCGGTTTTCCGGTTTTCATTTCCATGGCGCTGCTGTTTTCACTTATTGTAGCGTATGACATACTTTTTCAGAATAGGACACTTACCCCTACTATGCTTATTGTTCCGATGGTTAATATCATTGTGACAATAATTTTGATGCTTATTCTTTTGAATATCTTCGGGGTTTATGTCATAAGAAAAAGTAATGACAGATACATGGACATTAATGACACGGAATTTCCGCTTTTGGTCAGGCTCAAAGAGAAGGATAAGGCAGCCTATTTTAGGGCAATTCATATTGCATACCTTTCTGAGAGAATAGCCATGGATCTTGGACTGAATGCCAGAGCTGTAAAGACTATGTCTTATTATTATAAGATCGGTGTTATTGACGACTCAAAAACATGGGACGAGGTTAAGCATTTTTATATTGAGAATAACTTTCCTGATGAGGCTATACAGTATCTTAAAGAATATATTGAAAATGATAAGTCAAAACACCGCTCAAAGGAAGCGGCTATCATTTTTATGTGTGAGACGCTGATTGCTTCTATTACGTACCTTTTTGAAAAGGATAAGAATACAAAGATAAATTACGATGAACTTATAGATAAGATTTTCCTTCATAAGATAGAAAATAAAGATCTGTATAATTATGATATTTCTCTTTATGAAATTGAACGCATGAAAAAGCTTATGAAAAAGGAGAAACTATATTATGATTTTCTTCGTTGATAATGAAGTTGATGCGAAGTTTTCTTTTGATATTGAAGAGACTGCAAAGAAGGTTGCGGGAGAAGTCCTTAAGAGTGAAGGATGTCCGTTTGATGTTCAGCTTAGCCTTCTGATAACGGATGATGAAGGTATAAGGCAGATCAATTCAGAATTTCGCGAAATCGATTCTCCAACAGATGTGCTTTCATTCCCCAATATAAGCTACGAAACTCCGGGAGATTTTTCGGCAGCAATGGGTGAACAAAAGATTGATGTTACAGATCCTGAGAGCGGCCTCATAGTTTTTGGGGACATAGTTATAAATGAAAACCGTGTAAGGCAGCAAGCTGAGGAATTCGGACATAGCGAGCTTAGAGAATTTGCCTTTCTTGTGGCACATTCCATGCTTCATCTTTGTGGATATGACCACATGGAAGAGGATGAAGCCAAAGTGATGGAAGAAAAACAGGAAAATGTTTTGCGGTCACTGGGAATTACCAGGGGCTAAGCGGAAACGGGTGAGAGGTATGAGTAAAAAGTTTAGGATAAGACCGGACGTTGTTCTTTCGTCCGGAATGATTTTTATATTGGCTATTATGGCTCTTTTGGTGGCATTTTTTGATATGGCCGGAGCTGACGGGGTAGGCTTTCTTGCTGCTCCAATTTCTTTATTTATGGTAGCTTATCTTGTTTTTATTTGTGCTTTTGAAAACACCACACGGGAGATGGTTAAAAACAGGTTGCACAGAAGCCAGATGCTATCAGCAAGGAAAAATGTAAGGCAACTTATGTTTATAAGCTTTGGCGTTGGTCTTTTCTGTACTCTTTTCAGCGCTGGAATTTCAATAGTTCTGGCTAATCCGGTATTTCACTCGCCGAGAAGTTTTTATGTACTTCTTTTGGTTTCGCCCGTATTTTTGTTCCTGAGTATTCAGGGTGTTTTAAGAGGATATTTAAGCGGATCCGGTTTTGCTATCGTTTCTATCATTTCAGATGCCATTCTTACATGTATTACGGTTGTTTCAACCTTTGTTTTGTCAAATGCAGTATTTGACTATGGTAAAAAAGTAGATGCACTTATGCATGTAGATGATATTGCACCTGCATATGGTGCTATTGGTGCCTGCCTTGGTATTGCTATCAGCTCACTGATCAGTTTTCTTTTTGTGACTATAATGTTTCTTATCAGAAAGAAAGACCTTAATGAGAAGACGCAGGATAGTATACCGGTGAATGATAACCATAAGAACGAGTGCGTAAATGATCTCATTACTAATTGCATAATAGCAGCAGCCACAGGCTTGCTGGTTCTTGCTGATGAGTGTGTATACTTGAATGTTGCACATAAGCTTCATCCAATGGAAGATAATATTGATAACTGGGGAATTTATATCGGTCAATGTGTTGCGGTTGTGGTATTTTTTGTATTCATTACAGCCCTTCCGTTTGTAAAATCCTGGTACGGTGTTCATGTAAGCATTATGAAAAAGGATTATAAGTCTGCAAGAGTCAGACTGCAGAGTCTTGTTCATTTTGAAGCAATGCTTATTTTCCCTGCCGTTATTTGGATTATGCTTCTGGCTAATACTTTTAATACTGTTGTTTTCGGGAAAAGTAATGATGCGGGAGTTGATATGGTAATACTTGCAATTCCGGTAGTGATTCCTGCGGCAATCATTGTATTTCAATCCTTTTTATTGAAACAGTTGAAAAATAAGTTTGTGATGGCTATGAATTTAATAATCGGTGTAATCATCCATTTTGCTGTTCTACTGGCAATGTCCTATATAGGAGGTTTTGGAATTCATGCATCAATAGCAGCTTTTGCTGCAATGTTTGTTGTTCAGGGAATTCTTGGGCTTTTGGAAATCAAGGTTATGCTTGATGTTAATCTGCAAATGGTAAGAAATATTCTTATGCCGCTCATTGCAGCTGTTGGCTCAGGACTTATTGCACTTTTGATAGACCGAATTCTGGTAAATATTATTGGAGAAATACTGACATTATTCATATGTGTTGTTGTCGCATTTGTGATATATATGCTTCTGCTCATTGTTTTAAGAAGCGTGAATCGTTATGAGGTAGAGAGAATGCCTCTGGGAGATTATTTTGCTCTTGTTTCTGATATGGTGAACGGAGAAAGGAATTAAAAAAGTGTCATCAAGAAATCAAGTTGTAATTGCGGGAGGCGGTGCCTCAGGTATGTGCGCTGCAATTGCTGCTGCAAGAAAAGGCGCCGTAGTGAGAATTATAGAAAAAACAGATGTTTGTGGGAAGAAACTTTCCATGACCGGAAATGGTCGCTGTAATCTTGCCAATCTCAAGGTGTCCCCGGATGATTATAATGTCAACTCAAGGACAAGAATGAAGAAATGGCTTAAGCAGTTTGGCGTTGACAGAGTAACTGAGTTTTTTTCTTCTCTTGGCCTGGTCATAGTAGGAGAAGATGGATATCTTTATCCCATATCAGGGCAAGCTGGCTCTGTTGTTTCTGTACTTTTAAATGAATGTGTAAGGCTTGGCGTAGATTTCACGTATAATGAGCAGGTAAAGCGCATTATCAAAAATGAGGACGGTACTTTTACTGTAAAAACCGACAAGGGTGAATATGGAGCCGACAGTGTAATTCTTTCAACAGGAGGTCTGGCAGGTCCGAAGTCAACAGGTTCCACCGGAGATGGCTACTATATATGTGAACAGCTAGGAATGACAAAGAAAGATACGTTTCCGGCACTGGTTTCTCTTCTTTCTGAGGATGAGACACTTCCCACGGAAAGTGGGGTGAGAGCACTTGCCCGTGTGACATTTATGATTGGCGACGGGGAGATTGCGAAAGAGTACGGTGAGGTTCAGATAACCTCAAAAGGTATTTCCGGAATTCCTGTTATGCAGGCATCTGGGACAGTTGCAGAACATCTTTCAAAGGGAAGACCTGTTACCTGTTCAATTGATTTCTTTCCCGGATACAGTGATGGCGAATTTGACGCTCTTGTAGATAGGATGATGTGCCTTTCGGAGGAAAGAAAGCTTGGCGATCTTCTGGATGGCTTTTGCAATTCTCATATTAATGAAATGGTACTTCGCAGAATGAAAATCAGCAGGGGCATGAAAGTTAAAAACGTAGGCGAGTCAATGCTGGCATGCATTTTATATAAATATAGGGATATAAGAATCAATATTACAGGTATCGGTGACTATAAAAAAGCTCAGGTTACCCGTGGCGGTATAAGTTTAGGCGATCTCTCTGACACTCTTTCGTCAAAAAGGTGTCCGGGAGTCTATGTTGTCGGCGAGCTATGCGATGTCGATGGCAGATGCGGTGGTTATAATCTTCAGTGGGCATGGACCAGCGGATATATTGCAGGGGAGGCTGCAGGCTCCTTATGATACGATTAAATTCGGTAAAAATAAGAAATAATGGCTTCGAAGCTTACCTGAAAGGTAGCGAACCTTTTGATGCGATAAAAAACAATCTCAAAAATAAAGCAGCTAAGCTTTTAAAGATCAATCCTTCAAACATTTCTGAGATAATAATACGCAAGCATTCAATAGATGCCAGAAAAAAAGCGGAAATCTACGATGTTTATGTAGTGGATTTGAGGCTATCTTCCAATGCCTTTTCCGAGGAAGAGGTGATAAAAAAGTCAAGATGCAAAACTGCATCTGTTGTTACTCAAAAGAAATATAAATTCCCTGTAAACAGAAAAGAAGATGAGGAAATCAAGAGAAAGTACAGCGGAGGTGTCACAAGACCGATTATTATCGGATCCGGGCCCGCCGGTCTTTTTTGTGCGTATGAACTTGCAAAAGCAGGGTATTGCCCGATTGTACTAGAGAGGGGCATGGATATTGATAAAAGGCATGATGCCGTTGAAAGCTTTTGGAACGGCGGGAAGCTGATGCCAAAAGGCAATGTGCAATTTGGAGAGGGCGGTGCCGGTACCTTTTCCGATGGGAAGCTGAATACTATGGTCAAGGATAAGAAGGGACTTGCACTTGAATGCCTTTCTGTCTTTCATGAATACGGTGCTAAGGAAGATATTCTTTACGAATCAAAACCGCATATTGGTACGGACGTTTTAAGAAAAGTCATAAAAAATATCAGAAATGAAATAATAGCGCTTGGAGGCACATTTTACTTTGAAACACAGGTCACAAAACTTGATGTTTCTGATGGGAAAATAAAAGGTGTTAAGTGTGATAACGGTAATGAGTTTAGATCGGATATTGTCGTTCTTGCTATCGGCCACAGTGCAAGAGACACCTTTGAGGAATTAAAGGAAATGGGCATAAATATGGAGCCCAAAGCCTTTGCGGTAGGCCTTAGAGTAGAGCATCCGCAGACCATGATAAATAAATCCCAGTATGGGATAGAAAACCCCGAATCATTACCACCTGCTCCTTATAAAGTTACAGCAAGAAGCTCGGATGGAAGAGGTGTTTATTCATTTTGCATGTGCCCGGGGGGATATGTTGTCAACGCTTCATCAGAAGAAAAAAGGCTCTGCGTTAATGGTATGAGTTATTCCGGACGCGACGGAGATAATGCGAACAGCGCAATAGTAGTAACTGTGGAGCCGAAGGACTTTGGAGGCAGTGATGTTCTGTCCGGTATGGAATTTCAAAGAAGACTTGAAGAGAAGGCATTTAGTATCGGAGAGGGAAAGGTTCCGGCAGAGTATTTCGATGATTTCAAGAAGGCTGTTTTAGATAATGAAGATATAAAATTCGAACATAAATCTGAAAGAAACCACCCAAGAATAAAAGGTCTATGGAAATTTGCTCCGGTACATGAGATATTACCGCATAATATCAATGTTTCGATTACTGAAGGCATGGAACAATTTGGCAAGATGATAAAAGGCTTTGATTCCGATGATGCAATTTTATCGGGTGTTGAATCAAGGACTTCTTCTCCTGTCAGAATTAATAGGGATGATAATCTTGAAGCACTGGGAATCAAAGGGCTTTATCCTTGCGGAGAAGGTGCAGGCTATGCCGGCGGAATAACGTCTGCTGCTATGGATGGAATAAGAGTTGCAGAGCAGATTGCAATTCATTATAGAAGCCCGAAGGCAGAACTTAGAAAGCAGATGTCCGATAAGCGTAATTTGCTTTCTGAAAAAGAAAAAGCTGAGCTAGATAGCAGCATATTCAGGAAACTAATAGATTCAAAAGAGTATACAGATGCGGATAACATTCTGGTTTATTGCAGTATGGGGAGTGAAGCTGATACTCATAGCATAATTTGCAGAGCTTTAAGTGATAATAAAAATGTTTTCTGCCCCGTGATAACAGATAATAAAGGCAGAGCTATGGAATTTGTGAGAATAGAAGCCCTTAGTGATTTAATACCCGGGAAATTTGGAATAAACGAGCCTCAGATAAACAATGATTCCGTTTTGTATAAAGGACATGAAGGCAAGACACTTATTATTCTGCCGGGATTATTATTTGACAGAAAAGGAAACAGAATAGGCTACGGAGGCGGATTCTACGACAAATATATAATGCGCTTTAAAAATGTGATCAGTGATGATACTATGAAACCTATAGCAATTGGATATAATTTTCAGCTTGTATCTGATGATCTTACAGAATATATGGGTAGTTTCGATTTCAAGACATCAATGGTAATCACCGATAAGGAGAAGATAAGTATATGAGTATCCAAAAAGATAACATTAGCGAGACTATAAAGACAATGGGACAAAAGGCTCATAGTGCGAAATTTGAGCTTCAAAATCTCACGGAGAGCGAAAAAAACGAGGTGCTTTTAAGCGTAGCAAATGCTCTGACAGACAGTACCGAAGATATTCTTAAGGCGAATGGTATTGATATAAAAAACGGTGAGGAGAAAGGAATGCATCAGGGACTCCTTGACAGACTTCGCCTAACTGAAAGCAGAATTGAGGATATGGCCGAGGGAATCAGGCAGGTAGCCGAGCTTCCTGATCCTATCGGTAATATTATAGACAGCTGGGAACTCGAGAATGGACTGAAGATTAAAAAAGTAAGTGTTCCGCTAGGTGTTATCGGTATTATATATGAATCAAGACCAAATGTAACCGCTGATGCATTCAGTCTTACTTTTAAAGCAGGAAATGCTGTTATTTTAAAGGGGGGATCTGATGCGATAAACTCCAATATGATAATTACCGATATCATCAGGAAAGCTATTGAAGCAAAAGGTTATAATCCTGATTTCATACAGCTTATTCCTTTTACTGATAGGAGTGCGGTGGGTGAAATGCTTTCTCTTAGAGAATATATAGATGTCGTTATTCCGAGAGGAAGTGCAGGCCTGATAAAGATGGTGTGTGAGAACAGTAAGATTCCTGTGATAGAAACCGGCAGCGGTAACTGTCATATATACATTGATAAAACAGCAGATATTGATAAAGCTATTCCGATAATAATAAATGCTAAAACTCAGAGAATAGGTGTTTGTAATGCGGCCGAATCACTTGTGGTTCACGAGGATATTAAGAATGACCTGCTGCCGAGGCTGAATGCCGCTATGCAGGAGCATAATGTTGAATTCAGAGCTGATGATGCTTCGATTCAGCTTTTGCCTGGAGCTAAAAAAGCTACTGAGGAAGATTTTGCCACTGAGTATCTTGATTATATTTTATCCGTAAAAACTGTTAAGAGTACCAAGGAAGCCATAGAGCATATAAATAAATATAATACAGGTCATTCCGAGAGCATAATTACTGAAGATAAGGAAAGCGCCGAGTTGTTTTTGAACGGTGTTGATGCGGCTTGTGTGTATGTAAATGCTTCAACAAGGTTTACCGACGGATTTCAGTTTGGCTTTGGCGCCGAAATCGGAATAAGTACACAAAAGCTCCATGCCAGAGGGCCTATGGGGCTTAAGGAACTTACCTCCTACAAATACGCCATTACAGGTGATGGCCAGATCAGAGAATAAAAGCAGAAAGAAAAAGCAGGATGAAGACAAAAGAAGAAATTCAGAGATTGAGAGAAGAGATAATCGATGTGTCTCTTTCTCTCCTTGAACAGGGACTTATTGTAAGAACCTGGGGAAATATAAGCGCCAGGATTGATGAAAAACATTATCTCATAACGCCAAGCGGTATAAGATATGAGGATTTGGAACCGCAGATGCTGCCTGTTGTTTCAATTGAGGATGGTTCTTATGAAGGAGAATACAAACCCTCAAGTGAATATCTGGTACATACTGCAATATACAGTTCAAGGAATGATGCGGAATTTATTGTTCATACGCATCAGGTATATGCAACCTGTGTCGGGGCTCTTGGGAAAAAGAGGCTTAAGGCAGAACATAAGGAACGCAAAATTGTTTTTCCTGTTGCCGAATATGCACTTCCCGGAACTAAAACTCTGGCGGATAACGTTAAGGATGCAGCAATCAAAAATAATGAAACCAGAAGCATTATAATGGCTAATCACGGCGCCGTATGTTTCGGACATAACGCCAGAGACGCTGTCAATGAAGCAATAAAGCTTGAAATGGCATCAAAAAAATATATATACAGTATATGTAAAACTGAAATTCCAAATGAAATAATTGAAGGATTTAGCAGTAAACTGGAAGACGGTAAAATAGTTTACCTAAGGAATGATACTCCTGAGAGAATTAAACTGATTCATCAGACAATATATTCCAAAAGGCCTGATGTACACTACGTTTTCCATAACAAGTCCGAAGCTGTTATGACAATATCAAGAAGAGTAAATCACATGAGACCCCTTCTTGATGACTTCGCTCAGATAATTGGAATAAGTGTCCGAATTCCGACTGCAGAGGGTGCTCCCCTTGTGGTTAAGAAAAATATTAATGCCGTTTTTGCATATAATGACGGAGCTTATTGTCTCGGAGATACCGAAGAAAACGCGAAATCTGCGGCTCTTGTGCTTGATAAAGGATGCCTTGCTCATATTAGTGCAACAAGATTCGGAGAGGGAAGATTTATATCTTTATTCGACTGTAAAAAGATGAACAGAAACTATATAAAGAATTATAGTATTCTTGCAAATTCAGTAAAATAGCATGTATTATATTTATATACAAAAAAATTTATGAGGTGACAGGTTATGGCGAAGGAAACAAAAAAAGATTCGTACGTAGCTTACGTTGCGAGTTATACTTCAGGTTCTAAGGAAAACTACGGTATTCGTATCTATGATGTAGATATGAAGAACGGAAGATTGACAGAGAAGGAGAAGGTAAAAATCACCAATTCTTCTTACATTGTTCTGTCACACAGCAGAGAGACACTATATTCGATTACAGATGCCGGTGTTGAGGCTTATCACATTGAGGATGACGGTAGCCTTACAATTCTCAACAAGGCATCAATTAATGGTATGCGTGGCTGTTATATCAATATGGATCAGCATGATAAGTTTCTTGTATGCGCAGGATACCATGATGGTAAGGTTACTATTCTGGAGCTTAAGGAAGATGGAAGTATCGGGAAGATTACCGATGAGAAATTCCATAAGGGGCTTGGCACAATAGCAGGTAGAAACCATACACCACATGTTCAATGCATAAAAGTGACCAAGGATAATAAATATCTTCTTGCTGCTGATCTTGGTATGGACCGTGTCAATGTATACAGATTCGATACTGAAAACGGTAAGATTTCCGATATCGATGTTATTCACTGCGATCAGGAATCATCACCCAGACATATGCAGTTTTCACAGGATGGTAAATTCCTTTACGTCGTATTTGAGCAGCAGTGCAGCATCAATGTTTATCAGTACACAGAGGAGAAGGGACTTCCTTCCTTTGAAGAGATTCAGTCAGTACAGAATTCGGAAGAACAGGATACAATCGGTGTTGCCAGCAGTGCTCTTAAATTCTCCGATGATTACAATTATCTTGTAAGCTCTGTTGCGGGCGAAAACAATGTAATTGTTTATAAGGTTGATAAGGAAACCGGTCTATTAACAAAGAAGATCGAACTTCCTATTTCCGGAGAGTATCCAAAGGATGCATGTCTGTTCCCTGATAACAAGCATTTGGTATCACTTAATCAGGAATCAAGTACAATGACTTTCTTCAATATAAATTTTGATAAGAATACACTTGTTATGAACGGTCCCGAAATGAAAGTTGACCGTCCCAACTGTATTGTTTTCCATAAACTTGGGGAGAGAGTAAAGGTTAGGGATAATTAATTATTTGTAATCCAAAAGCAGCCGGTATACATAGTATACCGGCTGTTTTTTAGCGCGTGTAAAAGTCGGTCAGGTAGGAAACTCTTGAGTGCATGTTGGACATGAGAAGATCCAGGATGGTAAAGGCACACATGCATTCAACCACTACAACCGCACGGGGGACAATAACAGGGTCATGGCGACCTTTTATATTAATTTCTATTTCTTCATTTTCTTTATTTATAGTTTGCTGAGTAGAAGAAATACTGGGTGTGGGTTTTATATGTGCACGGAGGAGAATATCTGTCCCATCGCTCATTCCGCCAAGTATTCCGCCGGAATGGTTAGTTTTTTTTGAGACCTTATCCCCATTCATGCAAAAGACATCATTATTACCGGAACCGAAAGCTGAGGATACAAGTACACCATCTCCGATTTCGACAGCTTTTACAGCGCCTATGCTCATAACAGCCTGAGAAAGGAGAGCATCAAGCTTATCAAAGACGGGCTCACCGATACCGGCCGGCATCCCTGTGATTTTGCATTCAATTACTCCGCCTACGGAATCACCTTTTTCCCGACAGTTAACAATAAGATCGGTCGCTTTTTTATCAGCTTCGGCATCAGGCATAGCTGTTATGGAATTTAAAATTTGAGCTCGGTCGAATTTAGAATCATCGATAGCAACATTACCGATGGATCTGGTATAAGCATATACATCTATTCCCAACTGCGAAAGTAGCTTATGACATATTGCCCCTGCAGCAACACGGCCGATAGTTTCACGTCCCGAACTTCTGCCGCCACCTCTGTAGTCTCTGAAACCATATTTTTTATCAAAACCATAATCTGCGTGACCCGGTCTGTAGTATCCGGCAATCTCGGAATAATCCGCAGATATCTGTGATGTATTCTCAACCATCAAAGAAATCGGTGTTCCGGTGGTTTTTCCTTCAAATATTCCTGAAAGGATTTTTACTGAATCATTTTCTTTTCTTGGGGTAGTGACTTTCGAAGATCCGGGCTTCCTTCTGTCAAGAAATGACTGTATATCGCTTTCGGAAAGTTCAAGACCGGCAGGAAAACCGTCTAAAACGACACCCAGTGCGGCTCCGTGAGATTCCCCCCAGGTTGTCATTGAAATGTTTTTACCGAATGTAGATCCGCTCATAAATTATGTCCTTCTTCTCTTTTTTTGAAATTATTTTTCTTTATTTTACACATATTTTGAAACAAAACAAACAAAAAACCTTGATTTTATGATGAAAATGTGGTATTTCTTAAAATATTCTTAACTTTTTGTTTAAATATTATGCAAAAGTGCTAAAATAGAAATGAATATTTTTTTATGAGGTTGGTATGTAATGCGTGCAAATAGTTTACAGATGGGACCGACGTTCCGGGATAAGTTAATGGAACAGGTTCGCTCGTTTAACCGAAAGCACAAGAAATTAAAATTTTTTGGGATGTTTTACGCGATGGTAGTATTACTTTTTTATAACATTGGGCTTCATTTTTGCCACAATGTTAAAAGGTATACATGCCTTGCAAGCATTTTGTTTTTCTTTATCGCCAGCAGTAGTTTTACTTATCCGGATGCAATTAGTCTTAACGTCAGCTTTATTTCGGATTTTGATAAAGAGGCGGAGCAGAAAGAGTATTATACTTTGGATTCACTCGAGGCTGTTTCTTCAGAATCAGAAGCAGAGCTTGCTTCGAATACGCCTGTTGATAAGGATAAGATCATTGAGGAAGAGGATAACGGACTCTCCGAGGATCAGGAGCTTGCACAGGGATTTGTACTTGCTAATCAGATAGATGATTTAGATGATTCTGAGGATGATTTTAAAGAGACAGAGGATTCTTCGGAAGTATCGTTTGACAAAACAGACTGGAAATTGATTCTTGTAAATAAACAGCATCCTATACCGGAGGGTTACGAATTCCCCTTTGGTGATATAAATGAATCAATGCATTGTGATAAGAGGGTTATTTCACCCCTTATGGCGATGATTAAAGATGCTGCAAATACAGGAATAAACCTGGCAATTTGTTCTCCTTTCAGAGACAATGATCGTCAGGAGGGGCTGTTTTCCAGGAAAATAAATAATTACCTTGAGGCAGGGCTTTCATACAAGGATGCTTATAATGTAACATCGCAGGCAGTTACCGTACCCGGAGCCTCTGAGCACCAGATAGGGCTTGCATTTGACATTGTTTGTGGGACTTACTACAGTCTGGATGAAGGATTTGGCGATACTGCTGCAGGTAAATGGCTTGCGGATAACAGTTATAAGTATGGCTTTATCGTAAGATATCTTAAAGGCAAGGAAAACATTACAGGTATCGAATACGAGCCATGGCATTTCAGATATGTTGGTGTCGATGCTGCTACGATAATGCATGAGCAGGACCTTTGTCTGGAAGAATTTTGGGATATGTATTTGTATGATTGATTTTTTGGGGCTGTTGCAATATAATGCAACAGCTTCCATTTTTATATAAAAAGATGTTATTTCATGAAGCGGAAGGGTAATGAATGTATAAGATTTTAAAACAGGAAGGAATGGCTAAGAGAGCCAGCTTCGAAACAGTTCACGGCAAAATCGAAACGCCGGTTTTTATGAACGTTGCGACCGTTGCTGCCATTAAAGGAGCAGTATCCACAGAAGATCTTGAGCAGATTGATACACAGGTAGTTTTGTCCAACACCTATCATCTTCATCTGCGTCCGGGTGATGATGTTATCTATAAGATGGGTGGACTGCATAAATTTATGAGCTGCAATAAGCCTATCTTGACCGATTCAGGAGGATTTCAGGTTTTTTCTCTTTCTGAGAACAGAAGAATTAAGGAAGAGGGAGTATACTTCAGATCGCATATTGACGGACATAAGCTTTTTATGGGACCGGAAGAGAGTATGAGGATACAGTCACATATAGCTTCTACTATTGCGATGGCGTTTGATGAGTGTCCCTCAGCACGTGCTGATCATGACTATGTAAAGTTTTCCGTGGACAGAACCACCAGATGGCTTAAGCGTTGTCAGAATGAGATGAAGAGACTTAATTCTCTTCCGGATACAATAAATAAGGATCAGCTTTTGTTCGGAATAAATCAGGGTGCCATATTTGATGACCTCAGAATTGAACATGCTAAGAGAATCTCAGAGATGGAGCTCGATGGTTATGCTGTAGGTGGCCTTGCGGTAGGTGAGACGCATGAGGAGATGTACCATGTTCTTGATATTGTAACAGATCATTTACCTAAGAATAAGCCTACATATCTTATGGGAGTCGGTACTCCGGCCAATATCCTGGAGGCAGTTGACAGAGGAATTGATTTCTTTGACTGTGTTTATCCCAGTCGAAACGGAAGACATGGACATCTTTACACAAAGAGAGGCCATATTAATCTTCTTAATGCTCAATATGAATTGGATGACAGACCGATTGAAGAGGGATGTAATTGTCCTGCCTGCAGAAGATATTCAAGAAGTTATATAAGACACCTTCTTAAATCCGGCGAGATGCTGGGAATGAGACTGTGTGTTCTTCATAATCTGTATTTCTATAATCATCTTATGGAGGATATCAGAAGTGCCCTTGATGAGGGAAGATATAAAAAGTTTAAAGAAGAAACCCTTGATGCCATGAAGGAATTCGATAAGGATGAACCAATAGAAAGGTATGATATAGCAAAAGGTTGGAAAAAGGGTTAAAAAGTATACTTGTTTTAAAGTGGTATTAATTGTAAGATTATTCATATGCTTACAAAGCTAGTAAAAAGGATATTTGGAGGTTGATATGAGTTTTGTTAACACTATGGCTCTCGAAAGTACCGGTGCAGCAGGCGGAGCCGGCGGTATGTTGATCATACTTGTTTATGTTGCTATTTTTGCGGTTCTGTATTTTATTATGTACCGTCCTCAGAGAAAGGAACAGAAGCAGAAAGCACAGCTCCTTTCACAGCTCGCTGTAGGAGACAGCGTACGTACTACAGGAGGATTTATCGGAACTGTTATCGATATTGATGATGAGTCATCAACAGTTATCGTTGAGTTTGGTAACAACAAGAATTGCCGCATTCCCATGGTTAAAGATGCTATTGTAGAGGTTGAAAAGCCTGAGGATGCTGTAAAGGATAATTCAAAAGAAGAAAAATCCAAGTAAAAAGAAGACTTGTTTTTAAGTCTGCATTATAAAGTGGCAGCCGGCGGAACAAAAATTTTTGCCGGCTATCATTATAATATGGGGAGAAATGATTATGAAAATGGGGATAACATGTATTCCTGGTGACGGAATCGGTCCGGAAATCGTAGCAGAAGCCAAGAAAGTACTTAATAAAGTCGCTGAAGCTTATGGACATGAGTTTGTTTTTACGGACGTTCTGATGGGCGGAGCATCGATTGATGCATACGGATCACCACTTACAGATGAAACTATCGAAACTTGTAAACAGGCTGATGCTGTTCTCATGGGTTCAATCGGTGGAAATACTTCCACTTCACCCTGGTATAAGCTTGAGCCATCTCTCAGACCTGAAGCCGGACTTCTTAGGCTTCGTAAATCCTTGAATCTTTTTGCAAATTTAAGACCTGCTTTCTTGTATCCAGAGTTAAAGGATGCATGTCCTCTTAAATCAGAGACTTCTGAAAAAGGCTTTGATCTTTTAATAATGCGCGAACTTACTGGCGGACTGTATTTTGGTGAAAGATACACAAAGGAAGTAGATGGTGAGATGGTTGCAACCGATACTCTCGTTTACACTGAGAGCGAGATTAGAAGAATAGCTATTAAAGCCTTTGATGTTGCGATGCTGCGCTCCAAAAAGGTAATCAGTGTTGATAAGGCTAATGTTCTTGATTCCTCGAGGCTTTGGAGAAAGGTTGTCGAGGAGGTTGCGAAGGATTATCCGGAAGTGGAACTCTCACATATGCTTGTAGACAACTGTGCTATGCAGCTGGTTAAGGATCCTTCTCAATTTGATGTTGTACTTACAGAGAATATGTTTGGAGATATTCTTTCTGATGAAGCCAGCATGGTTACCGGATCCATAGGAATGTTACCAAGTGCTTCACTTAATGAGACGAGCTTTGGATTATATGAGCCAAGTCATGGAAGTGCACCTGATATTGCCGGAATGGATATTGCAAATCCTATTGCAACCATTCTTTCAGCTGCCATGATGCTTAGATATACATTTAAACTTGAGAAAGAAGCGGACAGCATCGAAAATGCTGTAAAAAAAGCTCTTGAAGAGGGCTATCGTACTTCTGATCTTATTCGCGCCGGCGAAAATATAAGTGAAGATAAAAAGTGCGGATGCAGGAAGATGGGAGATATAATTGCTTCGAGAATCAACTGAACCTGAAGATAAAACTTTATACGATTATCTGCCCCAGGAACCGATAGATATGGTTGTGGTTCTCTCTATAATAGCAATGGCTTTTTACTATATTTGGAGGGCCACTTATCTAACCCCCTGGTATGATGAGCTCTATACATATTATTATTTTATAAGCAGAGGGCCGGTATATTCCGCTATCCACTGGCCACTTCCCAACAATCATGTTGGATATTCTGTTCTGTCATCACTGCTCAATACATTTGGCAACTCATATATAGGGCTGAGGGGAATATCATTTCTTTGCGCTGTTTTTAATCCGTATCTTGTATACAGACTGAGCAGAAGGTTTTTGGAAGATTGCTATGCGTATGGCGCAATGCTTCTTTTCTTTTCCTGCATGCTGGTTAATGACCTGTCAATACAGGGGAGAGGGTATACTCTGGCCTGTACATGCTTTTTGATTACTCTGCGACAACTTACGATTATATGCAGATCGGAGGAATTTAAACTTCCCGATTACATTGTCTTTGGTTTTGCATTAATACTTGGTTTATATACATTACCGAGTAGTATTTACTGGGTGATACCATCCTGCCTTGCTGCCGGAATATTTCTTTTGGTAAATGGATACAGGACTTATGATTATCGTGATTCTATATGGAAGACAAGATACTTTAAAAGACTGAAAAACTGTATTATTACAGGCCTTATTTCAGCTGTAATTGTATTTTGTCTGTACCTGATAATATGGCTTGCTGTCGGTTCAAATCTTCTGGTAAAGGATGAAGCGGGGCAATTCTTTGGGATGTCTCATACTAAGCTTATATTGTCACATCCTTTTGCTACGGTGCGGGAAGGCCTTAATTATATGCTTTCTCAGCCATATATTCAGAGTGTGAGCAGAACCGGATACTTCACCAGTTTTGCCAGCTGGACTAAATCCTTAAGCGGACTTATGTTTCCGGGATTCGGCATAGTGACTCTTTTGATTTCAATATGTGCACTGATAATACTGATTGCCGAGTGTGTCAGACATTTTGAAAACAGCAGAACTATATTTAATCTTTTGATGATTTTTAATATAATGGGCTATCCCATTATACTGATCATTCAGGCTAAACTCCCTTATTACAGGGTGTTTTCCTATGTGGGTGTTCTTACTGCAATTGCATATGCGTTTGTACTTGAACATCAGAGCACAATGCTGAGATATTTTTTAAGAAAAAACGAGAATGCCGGGTCTCTAAGAGCTATGATCAAATGGGTGCCGGTAATAGCTATGATAGTTTTCTGCGTGGTTCTTATGCTGAAACCGGAATATCACAGCCAATATGGCATTCGTGAGACGAATTGTTATAATGCTTTGTATATAGCTCATCCGTCTCAAAAAAAGAATATCTGCGTCCTTGATTGTGATCAGCAATACTTGCTTAAGTTTGGTTGGAATATTGAATGTGAAAATTCAGATGTTACAGACTGTGATTATATTCTTGTTGACAGAGATATGATGACAGAAGGGTATACTGGGGAGGATAGCTGGAAGTTTTATGCGAATTATGAATCTTTACCCTGGGACTATATAAATGCCAATTATTTTATTTTTTATGAAAATGAAGACTTTGTTCTTTACAAAAGATAGGAGGTTATTATGAACAGTGATCGCGTAATGGAAGGACTTCAAC
Organism: Butyrivibrio sp. INlla16; assembly: GCF_900104155.1. Classification (GTDB taxonomy): domain Bacteria; phylum Bacillota; class Clostridia; order Lachnospirales; family Lachnospiraceae; genus Butyrivibrio. Next base: position 67,594 of record NZ_FMYB01000011.1, on the reverse strand, counting down.
AGGCACCTCACAGAAGTCTGTTTAATGCACTTGGTTTTACTGCTGAGGAGAGGAAAAAGCCTCTTATCGGTATTGTCAGTTCTCAGAGTGATATTATTCCCGGACATATGGAACTTGACCGAATTGCCCAGGCGGTAAAGCTTGGCGTTGCGGAAGCCGGCGGAATGCCTGTTATTGTACCTGCAATAGCAGTATGTGACGGTATTGCAATGGGACATATCGGAATGAAATACTCACTTGTTACAAGAGATCTTGTTGCGGACAGCACCGAGTGCCTTGCTATGGCACACGCTTTTGATGGTATGGTAATGATACCCAACTGTGACAAGAACGTTCCCGGACTTCTTATGGCTGCTGCAAGAGTGAATATACCTACTATTTTCTGTTCCGGCGGACCGATGATGGCAGGAAGGGTAGGAGGAAAAAAGAGATCCTTAAGTTCCATGTTCGAGGCAGTCGGAACCTATTCTGCCGGTAATATGACAGAAGACGAGCTTTCCGAATTTGAAGAAAAGGTTTGCCCTACCTGCGGATCTTGTTCAGGAATGTACACCGCAAACTCCATGAATTGTCTTACCGAAGCAATCGGAATGGGGCTTCGTGGTAATGGAACAATTCCTGCTGTATATTCGGCACGTATCAGACTTGCTAAGAAGGCAGGCTACCAGATAATGGAGCTTGTTAAAAACAATATCCGTCCAAGAGATATTATGACCAAGGAAGCTTTTGAAAATGCACTTGCTATGGATATGGCTCTTGGATGCTCTACGAACACCATGCTTCATATTCCCGCAATTGCGCATGAAGCAGGAATTGATATTGATATGGAGATGGCGAACGAGATTTCAGATCGCACTCCCAATCTTTGTCACCTTGCACCTGCAGGTCCTACATATATGGAGGATCTTAACGAGGCAGGCGGTATTTATGCTGTTATGGCTGAGCTTAACAAGAAGAACCTTCTTCACACCGATCTTATTACCTGCACAGGAAAGACTGTAGGAGAAAATATTGCCAATGTAAGAAATCTTGATCCGGAGGTTATCAGACCTATTGAGAATCCCTATATGCCAAATGGTGGAATAGCAGTCCTTAAAGGAAATCTTGCGCCTGATACCGGTATCGTAAAGAGATCTGCTGTAGTTCCGGAGATGATGGCTCATGAAGGACCTGCAAGAGTATTTGACTGCGAAGAAGATGCAATTGCTGCTATTCTTGGTGGTAAGATTGTAGCTGGAGATGTAGTTGTTATCAGATATGAAGGACCTAAGGGTGGCCCCGGAATGAGAGAAATGCTTAATCCTACATCCGCAATTGCAGGTATGGGACTTGGCTCTTCCGTTGCCCTTATAACAGATGGAAGATTCTCAGGAGCAAGCAGAGGCGCTTCCATTGGACATGTTTCACCGGAGGCAGCTGTCGGAGGACCTATAGCGCTTGTTCAGGAAGGCGATATTATTTCCATTGATATTAATAATAATAAGCTCGATGTTAAAATATCCGATGAGGAACTTGCAAAGAGAAAGGCACAGTGGAAGCCGAGACAGCCCAAGGTAACAACAGGATATCTTTCACGCTATGAAAAGATGGTTACCAGTGGTAACAGAGGCGCTATCTTAGAAATAAAGTAAAAGGAGCATAAGTATAATGCAGCTTACGGGAGCACAAATTGTCCTGGAATGCCTTAAGGAACAGGGAGTAGATACTGTTTTCGGCTATCCGGGCGGAACAATTCTTAATGTATATGATGAGCTTTACAAACAGCAGGATAAGATAAAACATATTCTGACTTCTCATGAGCAGGGAGCATCACATGCTGCCGACGGTTATGCAAGGTCAACGGGAAAAGTCGGTGTTTGTCTTGCAACCAGTGGCCCCGGTTCAACAAATCTTGTTACCGGTATTGCTACCGCTTACATGGATTCTGTTCCAATGGTTGCTATTACCTGTAATGTAAATCTTCCGCTGCTTGGAAAGGATACTTTCCAGGAGGTTGATATTACCGGGATTACAATGCCCATAACAAAGCACGGATATATTGTAAAAGATGTTAAAAAGCTTGCAGAAACCATAAGAAAGGCTTTTGATATCGCAAGAAGCGGCAGACCCGGCCCTGTTATTGTGGACATTACAAAGGATGTAACCGCAAATAAATGCGATTATAAGCCCCAAAAGCCTGTTCATAAAGAAAAACCTCTTAAATATACCGAAGATGATATTAAAACGGCTGTAAAGATGATTGAGCACGCCAAGAAGCCTTTTATATATGTGGGCGGCGGTGCGGTTATCTCCGGAGCTGATAAAGAGCTTCTTACTCTGGCTGAAAGGATTCAGGCACCGGTATGTGATACCCTTATGGGAAAAGGTGCTTTTAGCGGACATAATAGCCTTTATACGGGTATGATAGGTATGCATGGGACCAAAACCTCAAATTTTGGTGTAAGTGAATGTGATCTCCTCATTACCCTGGGAGCAAGATTCTCTGACAGAGTAATCGGTAATGCAAAGACCTTCGCCAAAAAGGCTAAGATACTTCAGATTGATATTGATGCTGCAGAAATAAACAAGAACATCAGGACAGACTTCTCCATCGTTGGTGATTTAAAAGAGGTACTCAGTAAAATTAATGATAAGCTTACTCAGCAAAATCATGCTGAATGGATATCGCATATAAAAGAGTACGAAAAGCAGTTTCCTCTTCGTTATGACAAGAAGGGACTTACATGTCCTTATGTTATAGAAACTCTTGATAAACTTACTGATGGTGAAGCAATCGTTTCAACCGATGTAGGTCAGCACCAGATGTGGACTGCCCAGTTTTACAAGTTTAAGCATCCGAGAACCTTCCTTACCTCAGGCGGCCTTGGAACTATGGGTTACGGACTGGGAGCGGCTATAGGTGCTAAGGTCGGAATGCCTGACAAGACTGTTGTTAATATAGCCGGTGACGGATGTTTTCGAATGAATATGAACGAACTTGCGACAGCAAGCAGATATGATATTCATGTAATAGAAGTTGTTATAAACAATCAGGTTCTTGGTATGGTAAGACAATGGCAGAATCTTTATTACAATCAGCATTATTCAAATACTGTTCTTACAGATAAGGTTGATTACTGTAAGGTTGCAGAAGGCCTTGGGTGCATGGCTATAAGAGTAAAGAAGAAGGATGAAGTTGAAGCTGCTCTTAAAAAAGCTCTTGCAGCGAAGGGACCTGTTCTCATCGATATAGCGGTTGACCCTGATGAGAAGGTATTTCCTATGGTTTCACCTGGCGGTTCTATCAGTGAAGCTTTTGATGAGAAAGACTTAGAGGATAAGGACAGAGCATAATTCTGTTCAGGGTAAGGTATGAATAAGCGGGGAATCTTATACACATTATTGGCTTTTTCCGTGTTATCGCTGATAGCGGTCTATCTGATGCTTGGGTTCTACTATAATGACACCTACGCATACGGAACATGGATAAATAATATTTATTGCACCGGAAAAACAGCGGAAGAAGCCAATACCGATCTTATAAATAACTCATACTACAGCGGAATGATTATATCTTCCGCTGAGGGTGAGAAATTCTTTATTGATGCAAATGCAATTGATTTCAAGGTTGATTATTACGATGAACTCAAAAAAATGCTAGATGACCAGAATCCTTTTGCGTGGGGAATCAATCTGTTAACTTCCAGAAGTAAAAAAATACCGGGAAATCCGACGTTTGATGAGAATAAACTTATGGACTTATTGTCTACCTGGGCTATTTTTGATGTGGAAAGATCGGATTCTTACGAATTAAAAAGCAATGATGAAGGTTTCTATCTTGAAGTGTGTGATCAGAAGACACCTAATTTCGACAAGTTCTACGAAAGTGTAAAAGAGGGATTTTACAATAAAGTCTATGAATTGGATCTTAGTAGTAATAAAGAGTTGTACGATGTAAGAACAATAACCGAAAATGATAAAGAATTAAAGGCACTTTATGATAAGATCGAGAGCGTTCAGAATATTAAAGCTTCAATCAAAATCGGCGAAAATTTGATGAAGGCAGATTCATCCGATTTAGCGGACTGGATTGTTAAAATTGATGAACTTGAAGAGGCCCGGGACGAAGATTTTGATGAGGAAAATCCCGGAAAAGGATTCTTCCTTGCCGGCGATAAGATGATTGAATTCCCGGATGAGGACTACAAGGTAGAAGAGGAATTCATAACCGATAAGGAAGGAAATCTTCTTCTTAGCTGCTCAAAAATCTATGATTTTGTTTGCGAGGGGCTAAGGAAATATGACACCAACAATTGTATAGAAAGATACCAGAAAGGCCAGAAAAGTACTATTTATGTAAGTGGTAACAAGAACGGAAAACTTTATGATGAAAAGCAGGAATTCGAGGATTTTGTAAACTCTGTGGAGGGCATGGGGCCTGCTGAAACCGAAATAACATTTCCGAACAAATCCTTTGCAATAGATGCAAAAGAGCTCGGGGATGAATATATTCTAGTTGATATGGGCAATCAGAGATTAAGATATTATAAGAACGGAAAACTAACCATTCAATATGATATAGTTACCGGTAATACTGCGCTTGGGCGTGGTACCCCGGTAGGGCTTTTTCATATATATAATAAAAGATATCATACGATTCTTCGCGGAGTGGATTATGCGTCCTACGTGAATTATTGGCTTGGAGTTAATAAAGGAATTGGAATTCATGATGCTACCTGGAGAAGCGAATTCGGCGGTGAGATATATAAACATTCAGGCTCACACGGATGTATCAATTCTCCTCTGGATCTCATGGAAAGACTTTATGAGCTCGTAGATGTTGGTGTGCCGGTCCTTTTATATTATTGATAAAGAATTAAAGCTTATAATAATTCGCAAAGAAGCAGCGAAGATATTCCGCTTTTTTATTGCTTATCAGTTTAATAGAAGATTTGTTTTTAAGAGATAAAAATGATGTCCGTGTGACATCATTTTTTATTTTAGAATTATTAAATAACATTAATTATTGAATATATAGTTGACAAAAAAATATTTCTATATAGAATAGTATTAACACTTTGAAAAAGTAAAGTGTAAAAGTGTGAAAAAAATTTTTGTATTTTTGGAAAAAACAGGAGGAAAGAAACAGTGTCACGAGTTTACAATTTTAGTGCAGGTCCGGCAGTACTTCCGGAAGAGGTTTTGAAGCAGGCAGCGGCAGAAATGCTTGATTATAACGGTTGCGGTATGTCCATCAATGAGATGAGTCACAGATCAAAAACGTTTGATCAGGTTATTCAGACAGCTGAACAGGATATCAGAGATCTTATGAATATTCCGGACAACTATAAGGTTTTATTCCTCCAGGGAGGTGCTAGCCAGCAGTTTGCAGCTGTTCCGATGAACCTTATGCAGAACAAAAAGGCGGCATATATTGTTACTGGTCAGTGGGCTAAGAAGGCCCTTGCTGAGGCTAAAAAGTACGGCGATGCTGTAGAGGTTGCATCAAGTGCAGACAAGACTTTCTCATACATTCCGGATTGCTCCGATCTGGATATTCCAGAAGATGCAGATTATGTATATATCTGTGAAAATAACACAATTTACGGCACAAAGTTTAAGAAGCTTCCCAATACTAAGGGACATATCCTTGTTTCGGATGTATCTTCATGCTTCCTTTCTGAGCCTGTAAATGTAAATGATTACGGGGTTATCTATGGCGGTGTTCAAAAGAATGTAGGTCCTGCCGGTCTTGTAATTAGTATTATCAGAGAAGACCTCATTAGAGATGATGTTCCTGATTTCGTTCCTACGATGCTTAAGTGGAAGACACAGGCAGACAACGGTTCTCTTTACAATACTCCCAACTGCTGGGCAATTTATATGTGCGGACTGGTATTCAAGTGGCTTAAGTCTCAGGGCGGCCTTGTAGAGATGAAGAAGAGAAATGAGGAGAAGGCTGCAATTCTCTATGATTTCCTTGATAACAGCAAGATGTTCAAGGGTACTGTAAGGCCTGAAGACAGATCACTTATGAATGTTCCTTTCGTTACAGATTCTGATGATCTCAATGCAAAATTCATCGCAGAGGCTACAGCTAACGGCCTTGTAAGTCTTAAGGGACACAGAAGCGTAGGCGGAATGCGCGCAAGTATCTACAATGCTATGCCAAAGGAAGGCGTACAGAAGCTAGTAGACTTCATGGAAGCATTTGAGAAAAATAATGGTTGATCGGATCATAGATAAAGGAGAATAAAATGTTTAAATATAAGTGCCTTAATCCTATTGCAAAGGTTGGATTAAACAATTTCACAGATCAGTATGAAGTAGTAGATAATATCGATGATGCAGATGGTGTACTTGTAAGAAGTGCCAATATGAACGAGATGGAGTTTTCCGAGAATCTCCTTGCTATCGCAAGAGCAGGTGCCGGAGTCAACAATATTCCCGTAGATCGCTGCGCTGAGGAAGGCATTGTTGTATTCAATACACCCGGAGCAAATGCTAACGGTGTAAAGGAAATGGTAATTGCAGCTATGCTCATCGCTTCCCGTGATATCATCGGTGGAGTTCAGTGGGTAAGTGCAAATGCGGGTGACCCTGAAATAGCAAAACTTACAGAGAAGACAAAGAAAAAGTTTGCAGGTACTGAGATTGCCGGTAAGAAGCTCGGAATTATAGGCCTCGGAGCTATTGGTGTAAGAGTGGCAAATGCTGCCAGAAATTTAGGTATGGATGTTTATGGTTATGATCCGTATCTTTCTGTTGATGCTGCATGGAGCCTTTCCTCTGATGTTAAGCATGTTACTAACGTCGATGATATTTATTCAAAGTGCGATATTATAACAATTCATGTTCCTGCACTTGAAAATACAAAAGGCATGGTTAACGCCGAAGCTATAGCTAAGATGAAGAAGGGTGTTATCCTCATCAACCTCGCAAGAGATATTCTTTGCAACGAGACAGATGTTCTTTCAGGAATCAATTCAGGAAAAATCAGAAAGTATGTTACTGACTTCCCGAATACTGTTACCGCAGGTCATGATGGCTGTATTGTTATTCCTCACCTTGGCGCTTCAACAGAGGAATCAGAGGATAACTGCGCAGTGAAAGCTGTTCTTCAGATGAAAGATTACCTAGAGAACGGTAACATTGTAAATTCAGTAAATATGCCTCGCTGTGAGCAGGGTATCTGCACAAGTCCCAGATTTGCAATCATTCATAAGAATGTTGCAGGTATGATCGGTAAATTTACACAGGTTCTTGGTAATGATGGATTCAATATTTCAAATATGACCAATAAATCCCGTGGTGATTACGCTTATACCATCATCGATGTAGAGAGCACCATTTCTGATGAAATTACTGATAAACTCAAGAATATCGAAGGCGTTATCAGAGTTCGTGTTGTCAGAAAAGATGTCTGAAACATAATCGAAAGGACCTTTATTTAAATGGCAGATATTAGAGCATTTGCGGCTTACAGACCAAGAGAAGATATAGCTGACAGGGTTGCGGCTCTTCCCTATGATGTGTACAACAGAGAAGAAGCAAGAGCAGAGGTTGTCAGGGAGCCCATGTCATTTCTTGCGATAGACAGACCTGAGACTCAGTTTCCCGAAGATTACGATATGTATTCTGAGGAAGTATACAGGAAGGCTCATGATATGCTGTGGGGGGAAATCGAGGACGGCACTTTTGTTCACGAGAGTAAACCATGCTATTACCTCTACGAGCAGACTATGAACGGAAGGGTTCAGACTGGGATTGTTGCCTGCAGCTCAGTAAGAGACTACGACAATAATATAATTAAAAAGCATGAGAATACTCTTGCAAAAAAGGAAGCCGACAGAATTCACCATGTGGATACCTGTGATGCTCAGACCGGACCAATCTTTTTGTGCTACAGGGAAAACGAAGCAATCAGAGGTGTCATTAACAGAGTAAAAGGAGAAGATAAGCCTGTATATGATTTTGTTACCGCTGATGGAATAAAAAGCAGAGTCTTTATCGTGGATAATGAAAATGAGATAGACACCATAAAGACAGCCTTTGAGGGAATGGACAGCATATATATTGCTGACGGTCACCACAGATGTGCTTCCGCGGTAAAAGTCGCTAAAAAAAGAAGAGAAGCAGATCCGAATCCCACAGGCAATAAAGAATATGATTTCTTTTTATCGGTTCTTTTCCCTGACAGCGAGCTCATGATCATGGATTACAACAGAGTAATAAAAGACTTAAACGGTATGAGCGAGAGTGAGTTCCTTTCCAAAATATCGGAAAAATTTGATGTAAAGGAAGAGGCTGAAGCTGTTAAACCTTCAAGGAAATATGAAGTTGGCATGCTTCTTGGAGGAAAGTGGTACAGACTTTATACTCATGATGAAATAAAGAGCTCTGATGCTGTTGACGGGCTGGATGTCAGTGTGCTTCAAAATCAGGTACTGACGCCTCTTCTTGATATCAGTGACCCTAAGAATGATCCAAGAATTGATTTTGTTGGTGGAATCAGAGGACTATCCGAGCTTGAGAAGAGATGCAAAAACGACTGCGTTCTTGCTTTTTCCATGTATCCTACAGATATTCATGAGTTGTTTGCTGTAGCAGATGCAGGACGCCTTATGCCGCCTAAATCAACCTGGTTTGAACCAAAGCTGCTTAGCGGTTTGTTTATACATGCGATATAAAACTTAAAAGTTGCTTAATTATATAGGTAATTCCTTGACTTTGATTTCATTAATGTTAAGATGATTTTGCCTGAATAATGCAATTTAAAAGAGGGCTGTATGTCAAAAAGACATACCGCTCTTTTTTTCTCATGATATAGTTGATTTGGAGGATGAAAAGTTGGATCTGGATCGTCAGAGAAAAGCGCCTGTTTATGAGGCACTTGAGAGATTTAGAAAGCAGAGAGTGGTACCCTTTGACGTGCCCGGACATAAGAGAGGTCGTGGAAACGCAGAACTCGTGCGTTTTCTTGGTGAGCAATGCGTGGGCATTGACGTTAATTCCATGAAGCCTCTCGATAATTTGTGCCATCCTGTTTCCGTAATAAAGGATGCGGAGGAACTTACTGCGGATGCATTTGGAGCCGAACATGCATTTTTGATGGTAAATGGAACCACAAGTGCTGTTCAGGCTATGGTTTTGTCTTCAGTTAAGCATGGTGAGAAGATCATTATGCCAAGAAATGTGCATAAGAGTGCCATAAATGCACTTATTTTGTGTGGCGCAGTTCCTGTATATATTGATCCCAAGGTTGATACCAAGCTTGGAATTCCGCTCGGCATGGAACTTGCAGATGTTGAGGCTGCAGTAAGGGATAATCCTGATGCGAAAGCGATTTTAATAAATAATCCTTCGTATTATGGTATTTGTTCTAATTTGCAGGCAATAGTTGACCTTGCGCATGCAAAAGGGATGAAGGCCCTTGTGGATGAGGCTCACGGAACACATCTGTATTTTGGACCAAATCTCCCTCTGTGCGGCATGAAGGCAGGCGCGGATATGGCAGCAATAAGTATGCATAAATCCGGAGGAAGTCTTACGCAAAGTTCGATACTTCTCTGTGGAAAAAATGCTAATATAGGATATATAAGCAGAATTGTTAATCTGACTCAGACTACCAGTGCAAGCTATCTTTTGATTGCAAGCCTTGATATTTCAAGAAGGAATCTGGCGCTTCATGGCCGGGACAGTTTCGAAAAAGTAACAGGAATGGCTAAGTATGCGAGGGAAGAGATAAACGAGATTCCGGGATATTATGCCTACGGACATGAGCTTATAAATGGTGGTAGCATTTATGACTTCGATGAGACTAAACTTGTTGTAAATACAAGAGGTGTGGGCCTTACCGGAATTGAGGTATACGATCTTCTTCGCGATGAGTATGATATCCAGATGGAATTTGGTGATTTATCAAACGTTATGGCGTACATTTCTATTGGAGACAGACTGCAGGATATTGAGAGACTGGCGGGAGCTTTGGCGGATATCAGAAGACTATACGCTAAGCCGGAACAGAGCTTTTTCTCGGCAGAGTATGTTACTCCTATTGTGAAGGCTACGCCGCAGGAAGCATTCTATGCTGAAAAGGAATCGCTTCCGATAAAAGAGACGGTTGGGCGGATTTCAGCAGAATCTGTTATGTGTTATCCTCCTGGAATTCCGATCATTTCACCCGGAGAGGTAGTGACAGAAGAGATACTTGATTATATTCAGACTGCGAAGGAAAAGGGATGCTCCATGCAGGGACCTGAGAGTGAGGATATTTCTGAGCTTCAGGTTTTAAAATAAGATATCTGATTATATTTGACAGGAGAAAAAAGATGCCGCAAATGGATTATTGGTTTAGTGACATGCATACGAAGAATGTAAAAATAAGCATTCGTCTTGCAAAACAATTATTTTCGGGATCGAGCGAGTTTCAGAGAATTGATGTGTTTGATTCACCGGAATTCGGAAAATTTCTTACTTCCGACGGTAATATTATTTTTTCCGAAAAGGATGAATTCACTTATGACGAGATGATCGTACATGTTCCTATGGCTGTTCATCCTAAGGTTCAGAGAGTTCTTGTACTTGGCGGAGGCGATGGCGGTGTTGCCAGAGAGCTGAGCCACTATGATGAAATAAAGGTTATTGATGTAGTTGAGCCTGATAACATGTTTGTTGAAGTATGCAAGCAGTATTTTCCCGATAATGCCTGCGGACTTGATGATGACAGAGTTCATATCTATTATCAGGACGGCCTTAAATATCTTCGAAAATGTGAGGATATGTATGACCTAATAATAAATGATGTTACGGAACCTTTGGGACATGAGGCCGGACTTTTTACAAAAGAGTTTTACGGTAGCTGCTACAAGGCTCTTCATGATGACGGAATAATGGTTTATCAGCATGGAAGTCCTTTCTATGATGAGGATGAGGAGAGCTGTAGAGCTATGCACAGAAAAGCCTACAGAGTTTTCCCTATAAACAGGGTCTATCAGGCGCACATTCCCACATGCCCTGCTGGCTACTGGCTTTTTGGATTTGCCAGCAAGAAATATCATCCGCTTAAGGATTTTAATCCTGACAGATGGGATGAAAGAAATATAAAAACATGGTACTACACAACGCATCTTCATAAGGGAGCCTTCATGCTTCCAAAGTATGTAGAGGATCTTTTGCAGGAAGAAGAGGCAATGTCAAGGTAAACTGCCATAAGGAGGAAAATATGAGTAGATTATTGGTTATTGGTTGCGGTGGCGTAGCTCAGGTAGCAATTCAGAAGTGCGCCCAGAACAGCAAGGTATTTACTGAAATGTGTATAGCATCAAGAACAGTAAGCAAATGTGATGCTCTGAAGGAAAAACTCGAGAAGGCAGGAACACCCGTAAAAATCACAACAGAAACTGTTAATGCAGACGATGTAGAGGATATTAAGAGGGTCATAAACAACTACAAGCCCGACGCTGTGCTTAATGTTGCCCTTCCTTATCAGGATCTCACAATAATGGATGCCTGCCTTGAATGTAAAGTAGATTATATCGATACAGCTAACTATGAGCCGGAAGATACCGATGATCCTGAGTGGAGAAAAATCTATGAAAAACGCTGCAAGGAGAAGGGCTTTACAGCTTATTTCGACTACAGTTGGCAGTGGGCTTATTTCGACAGATTTAAGGAAGCAGGTCTTACAGCTCTGCTTGGAACAGGCTTTGATCCCGGTGTAACTTCGGTCTTCACAGCTTATGCTAAAAAGCATTATTTTGATGAAATCCATTACATTGATATCATGGATTGCAATGGCGGTGACCACGGTTATGCATTTGCTACAAATTTTAATCCGGAGATAAATCTTCGAGAGGTTTCCGCAAATGGAAGCTATTGGGAGGATGGCCATTGGGTTGAGACAAAGCCCATGGAGATAAAAAGAGAATATGATTTCGCCCAGGTAGGTAAGAAAGATATGTATCTTCTTCACCACGAGGAGATCGAAGCGCTCGGAAGAAATTTCCCTGAGGTAAAGAGAATCAGATTCTTCATGACCTTTGGACAGAGCTATCTCGACCATATGAGATGTCTTGAGGATGTTGGAATGCTTTCTACAAGTCCTGTTATGTTCGAGGGCAGAGAAATTGTTCCTATTCAATTTTTGAAAGCACTGCTTCCCGATCCTGCAAGTCTTGGCCCCAGAACAGTCGGAAAAACAAATATCGGCTGTATCTTCAGAGGTATCAAGGATGGAAAGGAACGCACAATTTATATTTATAATGTGTGTGATCATCAGGAGTGCTACAAGGAACTCGGAAGCCAGGCAATAAGTTATACAACCGGTGTACCTGCAATGATCGGAACAGCTCTCGTAGTTACCGGACAGTGGAAGAAACCAGGAGTATTTACTACAGACGAGTTTGATCCCGATCCGTACATGGAGATGCTTAACGAGTATGGTCTTCCTTGGGTGGTTGAGGAAAATCCCACACTTATCGACTGATAAATAAAAAAGAATATAAAAATAAAGAAAGAGGGGGCGGCTTCAGAATTGAAGTCGTCCCCTCAAGATTGTCTATAATTATGGTGTTTAACAAATTATTCTTTAAAAACTTTGTTTAATGCGCGAACAACATCGCTGGCCATGAAGGGCTTAACGACAAAATCTTTTGCTCCCTTTTTCAGGGCAAGGACGATCATTGGCTCCTGCTTTTGGTCTGAGCACATGATTACATTGGCCTTGGGGTCAAATTCCATTACCTCGGTAAGGGCATCTATTCCATTCATTACAGGCATATTAATGTCCAGAATTAAAAGATCGGGCTTTTTTTGCTTAAACTGGTCTACGGCCTGCTGTCCGGTTGTCGCTTCACCGACAATTTCATATTGTTCTTTGTCCAGTGCTGATTTCAACATTTCTCTCATGAAAGTTGTGTCATCTGCTATTAGGATTCTTTTACGCATATTAACCCCCGCATAAAAATGCTTTGCTAATTTGGATTTGATTTTTTAAAATATCTTACCCATAATTATTATGACAATTATTTTCAGCAATATCCAATAAAAAAGACTTACAATTCTATAAATAAAAAATAAAATCAATTAATCAGGAAAGAATGCATACTTATGGATGAACAATTTTCAAGAACAGAGCTTCTCATAGGTGAGAACAACGTTGAAAAACTGAAGGGCTCTCGTGTAGCGATATTTGGTGTCGGAGGTGTCGGAGGCTATGTCTGCGAGGCTCTTGTAAGGAGCGGAATCGGAGAATTTGACTTGATAGACAGTGATACCGTTGATGCAAGCAATTTGAACCGCCAGATTATTGCACTTCATAGCACTGTAGACAAGTATAAGGTAGATGTTATGAAGGACAGGATGCTTGATATAAATCCCGATGTGAAGGTGAATGTTTATAAATGCTTTTATCTTCCTGAAAATGCAGGGGATTTCGATTTTAGCTCTTATGATTATGTTGTTGACGCGGTTGATACTGTTACTGCGAAAGTTGACATTATTTTACGCGCAAAAGAGGTCGGAGTTCCTGTTATCAGTGCCATGGGAGCAGGAAATAAGCTTGATCCTTCTGCGTTTAAAGTAGCAGATATTTACAAAACAAAGGTTTGTCCTCTTTGCAAGGTGATGAGAAAAGAACTCAAAAAGAGAAACGTAAAGAACCTCAAGGTGGTATATTCCGAGGAAGAACCGCTAAAACCAGAGGTTAGAGAAACTGATATGGAAGGTCTTAAGGCTTCGGGCTCTTCAAGAAGAAGTACACCGGGTAGCACTGCGTTTACACCTGCTGCCTGCGGACTTGTTATTGCGAGCGAGGTTGTGAAGGATATTATCTCAAAATAATTTTAAAGGATTAAGATAAATGAACAATTTAAAGACTCCTGTCTATGTGATAGATGAGAAGAAACTCAAAGAAAATTGCAAAATTCTAAGGGATGTACAGGATAAGTCCGGAGCAAAAATATTGCTTGCTCAAAAAGCTTTTTCTGCATATTCTACATATCCTCTTATAGCGGAATATCTCTCAGGGACAACATCTTCGGGACTTTTCGAAGCAAAGCTCGCAAATGAGGAATTTTATACCAAAGCGCAGAAACAAAAAATAGCTGATGGATATACTAAAAAAGACGGCGATTTTCCTGAGATTCACGTCTTTGAACCGGCTTTTCATGATGATGAGATGGAAGAGATCTGCAGCTTCGCTGATCATATTGTATTTAATTCCTTAAATCAGCTTGAGCATCACAGAAAAACCTGGGAGAAAGCATGTAATGACAGAGGCTTATCTGCGGGACTACGCATCAACCCTGAGTTTTCTACTCAGGAAGATCATGAGATATATGATCCCTGTGCTCCGGGCTCAAGACTTGGAATCAGACTATGTGATTTGCCGTCAGAACTGCCAACCGGTGTGGAAGGCCTGCATTTTCATACATTATGTGAGCAGGGCTTTGAGCCTCTTAAAGATACCTTTGAGGAGTTTGAAAGCAAATTCGGAAAGTATCTAAGTCAAATAAAATGGCTCAATCTTGGAGGCGGTCATCATATCACCAGAGATGACTATAACAGAGAGGGACTGGTAAAACTCCTCAAATACATAAAGGATACTTACAAAATTGATGTATATCTGGAACCGGGTGAAGCCATTGCATTGAATGCAGGATACCTTGTTACCACAGTTATGGACATTGTAGAAACAGAAAAACTTCCGGTGCTAATCCTTGATACATCCGCTGCTTGTCATATGCCTGATGTCCTTGAGATGCCCTATAGACCACCGCTTAGAGATAGTGGAGAAATCGGGGATAAATCTTTCGGGTATCGGCTTTCGTCACGAACCTGCCTCGCCGGTGATGTTATCGGGGATTACAGCTTTGATCATGAAATGAAAATCGGTGACCGTCTTACTTTTGAAGATATGGCTATTTACAGTATGGTTAAGAACAATACCTTCAACGGTATGCCACTGCCAGATATAGCCATACTCCATGAGGATGGAAGCACCGAGGTTGTAAAACATTTTGGATATGACGATTTTAAGATGCGCCTGTAAAATGTACAGTTTGTAAATTGTAAGAAGTAATACCTCAAGATTCCTAAGTCTTGGGGTATTATTATAAATGATATTGTGTTATTATTCTTACAGTTAATTTTTCGGAGGTAGAATGATATGAAAAATGTTACAGCGTTGGAACATCCGCTCATCGAGCATAAACTTTCAATTTTAAGAGATAAGCATACAGGAACAAAGCTTTTCAGAGAGCTTGTAAGTGAGATAGGAGCCTACCTTATTTATGAGGCTATGCGCGACGTTCCGCTTGTGGAGACTGTAGTTGAAACACCTATAAAGACTATAAAAATGGGCAGACTAAATGAAGATAATTATGCATTTGCCCCTATTATGAGAGCCGGAATGGGAATGCTTGACGGTGTCCTTAAGGTTATTCCTAATGCGAAAATTGCTCATGTCGGTATGTATAGAGATGAGACAACCTTTGAGCCTGTAAACTATTTCTTTAAAGCTCCAGAGGATATCGGAGACAGAGAAGTTATTATTCTTGATCCCATGCTTGCAACAGGTGGTTCCGCATGTGATGCCATTGAACTCTTCAAAGAAAAGGGTGTAAAAAAGATGAGATTTATATGTCTGATCGCTGCTCCCGAAGGACTTGAGAAGGTTACATCAGAGCATCCGGACGTTCCGATCATCTGTGCACATATTGATGACCAGCTTAACGATAACAAATATATTGTACCCGGCCTTGGCGATGCCGGAGACAGAATTTTCGGTACAAAATAATTCATTAAAATATGATCGTGTGTCAAAGAATATATACTTTGCACACGGTCTATTTTTTTATATAATTTTCTAATAAAAGCATTTTTAACCGTTCTATTTACGAAACAATAAAGCAAATTGTTTATGTCTTATTTTCAAAAATGATGAGGGTGAATGATTATGTCTACAATTATTAAATCTACTCCAAGAGAAGACGGTTTTTATATGCCGGCTGAATATGATATTCACGATGCGACAGTGATGATATGGCCGACAAGACCAGGAAGCTGGGGGAAGGATTCAACTGAAGCCAAAAAGGCATTTTGCAGAATTTTTTCACACATTCTCAAATCAGAAAAACTATATGTTCTTTGCGATCACAGGAACTATAACGAAGCTCATTATTTTATTAAAAAGAATACGACAAATATAAAACGAATCTTCAATATTACAAGTGATAATATGCATCCTGTTTCCGTAGGCGAAAGAGATATCGGAACGATAATCCTGATTGAAATGGATTCCGATGATGCCTGGGCAAGGGATGTCGGACCTACCTTTGTAAGAAACGAAGAGGGAGAAATCAGAGGTATTGACTGGGCCTTTAATGCCTGGGGCGGTAATGTTGACGGCCTTTATGCGCACTGGGATAAGGATGATAATGTTGCTTCAGAGTTTTGTAATTATCTGGGAAAAGATGTTTATGATGCTCATCCTTTTGTCCTTGAAGGAGGTGCGATTCATTCTGATGGAGAGGGAACAGTTATGGTTACCTCGAACTGCCTTTTGAGCAAGGGTAGAAATCCCGATATGTCTCAATATGAGATAGAAAAAATGCTAAGGAATTATCTCGGAGCTGAAAAAGTTTTATGGCTGCCTTCCGGTATATATAATGACGAAACTAATGAACATGTAGATAATGTCTGCGCGTTTACAGCGCCCGGTGAAGTTGTGCTTGCGTGGACTGATGATTTTCTTGATCCTCAATATTCAAATTCATTGTCTGATTATGAGTATCTTCAGACTGAGACTGATGCACGGGGAAGAAAACTTAAGATTCACAAGCTTCCGATTCCCGATGTTCCGATTACTTTAAGCAGACATGACATTTACAATTACGAATTCGAAGAAGGTGAAGCCGAAAGGGAAGTAGGCGAGAGAATGGCTGCAAGTTACGTTAATTTCTATTTTACAAATACAGAAGTGCTTATTCCCAGCTTTGGAGGCGAAAATAAACAAAGCGATATGAGAGCAGTAGAAATAATGCGTAAAATCTGCAGAAATCGAAATGTGGTTTCAATACCGGCAAGAGATATTCTGCTTGGCGGTGGTAATATTCACTGTATTACTCAGCAGATTCCGGCAAGCATAACCAATATGAAAAGAAAGGTAATAAATTTTGAATAAGGAGTCAGAAGATGACCTATAAAAACAGCACCTCTACTACAGTTGCCGCAATACAGTTTGCATGTGGCAGAGAAAGCTATAACAATACAGAAATATCAGATGAAGAACTGGTTAGACTGAATATAAAAAAGGCAGAAAAACTTGTTAGAAAAGCAGCCTCGCAGGGAGCGCAGATAATTCTTCTTTCAGAGCTCTTTGAAAGACAGTATTTTTGCCAGGAAAGAAGATATGATTATTATGATTTTGCTACTCCCGTAGATCAAAACCGGGCTGTTGCTCATTTCAGGCAGATATGCAGAGAGCTTTCGATAGTAATGCCAATAAGTTTTTATGAGCGTGAAGGCAATGTGATGTACAATTCCGTAGCTATGATCGATTCCGATGGCGATATTCTCGGTGTGTACAGAAAAACGCATATTCCGGATGATCATTTCTACCAGGAAAAGTTCTATTTTACACCAGGTGATACCGGATTTTCCGTATTTGAAACGGCGTATGGACGAGTAGGTGTAGGAATTTGTTGGGATCAGTGGTTCCCTGAAACTGCAAGATGTCTTGCTTTGCAGGGGGCAGATATAATTCTGTATCCGACTGCTATCGGATCCGAGCCTATTCTTAATGTAGACAGTTCAGGGCACTGGCAGAGAACCATGCAGGGGCATGCAGCTGCCAATATAATCCCTGTTGTAGCTGCTAATCGTATCGGTACGGAGAATGTTGTTCCTTCAGAAGAAAACGGAGGACAGCTTTCATCTCTTAAGTTCTATGGACACAGTTTTATGACTGATGAAACCGGCGATATTTTAAGGCAGGCAGGTGATTCTTCGGAAGAAATCATCATGGCGGTATATGATTTCAATGAGATCAGGCAAAATCGTTTGTCATGGGGATTATTCCGCGACAGAAGGCCTGAGTGCTACAGGGAGATTGTTGAATGACTTTAGCACATTAAAGTGGTGCTCTTTTCATTTGGAAAAAGGTGTTATATAATTTTAAAATCTTTTGTGCCTGATAGTGTAAAACTAAATGCGTCACGGCATTTGCATTTGGCACGAAATACTATATGTAGAAAAGGTTTTTGAGGTAATTTATGACACTTACTGATGGGGAGAAGAACGGCATTTACCTTGTAAAAGAGTTAAATGTCGAACAGTCTATCTATTCTAAGAGACTTAAATCCATTGGCGTCACTGGTGGGTCTCACATTAAAGTAATTAATAAAAAAGAACGCGGCGGAGTAATCATTCAGGTTGAAAAGAAGCAGATAGCTCTTTGTCGCAATGTTGCTTCCGGTATTATTGTTGAATTTGAGAAAAAGGAATATCCGGAGGTAATGTAAAAAAGCTGATATAACAGCAGGATTTGAGGAGTACTATGGCACAGAAAATAAGAACGCGTTATGCACCGAGTCCTACAGGAAGAATGCATGTAGGAAATTTGAGAACCGCATTATATGCTTATCTTATTGCAAAGCATGATGGCGGTGATTTCATACTCAGAATTGAGGATACTGATCAGGAGCGCTATGTTGAAGGCGCAACAGAGATTATCTACAGAACTCTGGAGAAGACAGGACTTATTCATGATGAAGGTCCTGATAAGGATGGAGGTGTAGGTCCTTATGTTCAGAGTGAGAGACAGAAAGCCGGAATTTATATGGAGTATGCAAAGCAGCTTATTGATAAGGGTGAAGCATACTATTGCTTCTGCGATGAGGCAAGACTTGCAACTCTTGTACAGGAAATAGATGACGGTAATGGCGGCAAAAAGGAAATAAGTGTATACGATAAGCACTGTCTTCACCTTTCAAAAGAGGAAGTTGAGAAGAACCTCGCTGAGGGTAAGCCGTTCGTTATAAGACAGAACAATCCCACAGAAGGTACAACAACTTTCCACGATGAGCTTTATGGTGATGTTTCCGTTGAGAATAAGGAACTTGATGATATGGTTCTTATCAAATCTGACGGATATCCGACCTATAACTTTGCGAATGTTGTAGATGACCACCTTATGGGTATAACTCATGTTGTCAGAGGAAATGAATATATCTCTTCATCTCCCAAATACAACAGACTCTATGATGCCTTTGGCTGGGAAGTTCCGAAGTATATTCATTGTCCTCTTATTACTGATGAGGAGCATCATAAGCTCAGTAAGAGAAGCGGACATTCTTCTTTCGAGGATCTTGTTGAACAGGGCTTCCTTGCCGAGACTGTTGTTAACTTTGTAGCACTTCTTGGTTGGTCACCGGATGATAATACCGAGATCATGAGTCTCAAGGAGCTTGTTGAAAAGTTTGATTACAGACGAATAAACAAATCACCTGCGGTTTTCGATTATACAAAGCTTAAGTGGATGAACGGTGAGTATCTGAAAGCCATGGATGATGACAAGTTCTATGAGCTTGCAGAGCCTTATATGAAAGAGATCATAAAGAAGGATCTTGACCTTCATAAGATTGCGTCTATGATAAAGACCAGAATCGAGATATGGCCCGATATTGCCGAGATGATCGATTTCTTCGAGGAAATGCCTGATTATGACGTTTCAATTTATAAGCATAAGAAGATGAAGACTGATGAAGCTTCTTCGCTTTCTGTTTTAAAAGATCTTCTTCCCATACTTGAAGCTCAGGAGGATTACAGCAATGATGCCCTCTATGCGAGACTTCAGGAGTATATCAAGGAGAAGGAATATAAGAACGGCTATGTACTTTGGCCGATTCGTATAGCTGTTTCCGGAAAAGCCATGACTCCCTGCGGCGCTACGGAAGCTATGGAGGTCATCGGAAAAGATGAGACTCTTAAAAGATTAAAGGATTCAATTGCAAAACTTGAAGCCTGATATGAATTTACATTGTAATCCCGCTCAAAAGCGTGCAATTATGCATGATAAGGGACCTGCTTGTGTAATAGCAGGTCCCGGGAGCGGTAAAACCTTTGTAATAATTCAAAGAATAATAAGTCTTACCCGGATGGGAGTTAACCCCGGATCGATACTTACGATTACATTTACCAAAGCTGCTGCAATAGAGATGCAGCAAAGATTTATTAAAGAAACAAATTCCGTGTATCCGGAGGTTCTCTTCGGAACATTCCATTCCATTTTTTACCATATACTAAATAGCGATAAACTCACTATTATCAAAGAAACAGACAAGTATAAAGTGCTTAGTCATATTTTGCATGGGCGTGATTATGATAGTGAGATGATAAGACTTATGCTTTCAGAAATATCAAGACTTAAAAATTCTGGACTTTGCCCGGAAGAACGGGATAAAGCTGTCCCTTTTTATGAGGATTTTCCGAAAATATATGAGGAATATTTGATTATTCTGAAAGAACAAGGTTTGATAGATTTTGACGACATGGTTCTTTTATGTAGGGATTATCTCCTTCGAAGAGATGATGTGAG
Organism: Butyrivibrio sp. INlla16; assembly: GCF_900104155.1. Taxonomy (GTDB): domain Bacteria; phylum Bacillota; class Clostridia; order Lachnospirales; family Lachnospiraceae; genus Butyrivibrio. The sequence goes on along the minus strand of NZ_FMYB01000011.1, from coordinate 47,016 downwards.
AAAAAAGTGGCAGGAGAGACTCGCATATATCCAGATAGATGAATATCAGGACATAAATATGATGCAGTTTGAGGTTATAAAGCTTTTACTTGGAAAAGACCGGAATCTTTTTGTGGTTGGAGATGATGACCAGTCAATATATGGATTCAGAGGATCTGATCCTGAACTTATGCTGGGTTTTAAGGATCATTTTGAGGATGCCAAGGAGATTATACTTGATACAAATTACAGGTGTGCGCCGAAAATACTTGAAGCATCGAAAAGCATCATAGATGAAAATAAGATAAGATTCAAAAAGGATATTAAGGCAGGTAAAAAAGGAGATTTAGGGATAATAACAGGAAAAAGTTTTTCCGATAAAAAAGAGCAATATAAAAGTATTATTAAAGAAATAAAGTCCTTTGAAGCTAATGCAAAAATGGCATCCAAAGAGGATGTAACGCTGTCAGATTTTTCTATCATTGTCAGAACAAATGTTGAGGCGACAGCTTTTGCAGGTATGCTTGGTGAAGCAGGAATACCATGCTCTTACAAAGAAAAAGTTGTAGCGTTTCACGAGAAGGCAGCTGTAAAGGATATGATTTCCTATCTGTCATTTATTCATGACGGTCAAAAAAGAAGTGATTTTTTAAGAATAATGAATAAGCCTGTCAGATATATTTCAAGAGCGGCTCTCGAAGGAAAAGAAAAGATAGAGGAAAAGGACTTGCTTCTATTTTATGCAAGGCAGTCAAAAATCAATATGACAACTACGGTTCAAAAGCTTTTTAGAGATCTTAAGCTTATGTCTAAGCTTAGTCCTAAAGGCGCTGTCCATTTCATAAGAGGATTTATGGGATATGATAAATATCTCAAGGATAAATTCTGCGCAAGTGCAAAGGTATTGGAGGGACATATGTCTGATCTTGATGAGTTTGAAAAGCTATGTGAAAATTTCAGAGATTATCAGGATTTAAAAGAATATATTGAAGAACTTGACAAAACTTTGGAAGTTATGAGGAATGTTAAGGTTTGTGATAAAAAGGGCGTAAGGGTTATGACTATGCATGCTTCAAAGGGGCTTGAATTTAAAAGAGTATATCTTCCTGACCTAAATGAGGGAATTGTTCCATCACGAAAAAGTATTACAAGCAGTGAAATAGAAGAGGAACGAAGAATGCTTTATGTTGCAATGACTAGGGCAAAAGAAGAGTTGCATCTTAGCTATGTAAAAGGTTCAAAAGAAAATCCCATGAGAATGTCCGGGTTTTTAAGGCCTATAAGAGATTTATTCCGGGATGGCAATATTGACGATATTTTGATAAAATAAAGTGAAATTTAGACTAAGAGGGGGACATTTATCATGAAAAGAAAATCCTTTTATAAAATCAGATTTCTTACAGGTGCTGTCATTTTGAGCTTTGCTGTTACCGGTTGCGGTTCTTCATCAAATTATGCTTCAAAATCCTCAGAATCTGCAGGCAATTATGCTATGGAAGAAGCTGCAGACGGAGCTCTTTATGAGGCTGATTACGATATGGAAGTCGCGGAAGCTATGGAAGAATCGGGAAGTAGCAATGCCGAAACCGTTACGGAGGAGAAGGCTTCAAAGAAGAGCAACAGAAAACTCATAACAAATATGAGTATGACAACAGAGACCAAGGAATTTGATAAAACCATCGATTTTCTGAAGAACAGAACCGATGAGCTTGGTGGTTATGTTGAAAGCTTCAGCACTTCAAAGAGCAATTATTCGGACGAAAGAACAGCCAATATGACGCTTCGTATTCCTGAAGAAAAGCTCTCCGGATTTGTTAATGAGGTTGCAAAGGAGAGTAATATAGTCTCTCAGGATATGAACGTAACGGATGTTACGCTGACCTACGCAGATCTTGAAAGCCACAGAAATGCGCTCAGAGCTGAAGAGGAACAGCTTTTAACATTAATGGAGAGAGCTGATACAATAGAAGATATAATGTCTATCCAGGATAAGCTTACGGATGTTCGTTATCAGCTTGAGTCTATGGAATCACAGCTCAGAACCTATGATAATCAGATTAGCTACAGTACTCTAAGGGTGACAGTCAGAGAGGTTATTGACTATACTCCTGAACCCGTTAAAAATCCTACTTTCTTTGAGAGAGCAAGGGACGGATTTATCGAAAACTGCTATGATGTTGCTGATTTCTTTAAGGAACTGGCCCTGCTTATTATTACGCATCTGATCACTATAATAATTTTGGCTATTATAATAGTGATAATTATCATTCTTATCAGAAAGTCTGAAAAGAAGAGAAAAGAAAGACTTTCAAAGATGACGCCGGCAGAGAGGACTGCGCTACCGGGTATGGGAGCATATACCTACGGACCAAAGCCCGAGCAGGCAGATAATAATACTACCGACAAAACAGATAAAACTTCTGAAAATACAGACAATAATGAATCTGACAAATAAATAAAGAAATGAATTAATATTTATGAAATGCCCTTGGAAATTATAAATTCCAAGGGCATTTTTTTCTTATACTTTTTTAATAACTCATATTATTGTTATTGAATAACGCTAATGTTATGATGAAAAAAAGTAGTTATTGGTGGTAGTATGTAACCTGCGCATAATACGGAGATGTCTTTCAAATGCTCAGAGAGACCATAGCGGATTTCAGAAATGATGAAGAAAAATATTTTGAAATCTGCGAAAAAAATATAGTGAAAATAAACATGACGGTGCAAAGAAAGATGTCTATCGCACTTGTAGGCATCTATTTAATCATGCTTATAGTAGCAAAAGCGCTTCTGCAGGGTTTCAGACTACATGTAACCTATTATATTTTATTCATTATTCTCTTTTTGTTTTTTGTATCAAACCAGCAACTAAAAAACAGGGCATTAAGTCTAAGGTTGTGCAGGCTTGAATCGATATTTTTTTATGGGCTTTTATATGTGATGCTTATAGTAATTGACATTCTTCCCTATAAGGAGCAGCCGGCAGGACTTTTCCCTTTTTTTCTGATAATGTTTTCAACTATATATATAGACAAGCTAAGAGTTTACTTTGCTTTTGATCTGAGTTTGTGCATTGGCTTTGCTGTTTTTTGCTATTTCTGGAAGAGCAGATTGTACTTTTCCAGAGATATATTTGCGATAATAGCCTCTTTGTTTGTTACGGCTATATGTACGCTTATATTGGTAAATCTGCGTATGAAAGAAGCTTTGAATAACGCAAGGCTTGAGGAACTCAGATTCAAGGCAGCGGAAGCTGAAGCTAATGCGATTGCTGCCAATGGAGCGAAAACTCAGTTTTTATCGCAGATGTCTCATGAAATCAGAACACCCATAAATGCCATAATCGGTATGGATGAGCTAATTTTACGAGAATATGATGATAATCAGCTGAAAAAGTATGCTCATAATATTAAATCAGCCAGTAATACACTGCTTACACTTATAAATGATGTTCTTGATTTTTCCAAAATCGAAGCCGGTAAAATGGAGCTTTATAATGTGGAATATGATCTGGCTGACATGATTTCGGAACTTGTAAATATGGTTGAAGAAAGAGCAAAGAATAAAGGGCTGGAATTTAACACTATTGTAAACAGTCAGATTCCGCATCTTTTGTATGGAGATAATGTCAGACTTAAACAGGTTATTTTGAATATACTGACTAATGCAGTAAAGTACACCGAGCATGGGTCAATTGAATTCGCTGTCGACTATATTGATGGCGGGCATTTGGATAAAGACAGTTCAATAGGACTGAAAATATCTGTTTCCGATACCGGTATTGGTATTAGGGAAGAGGATATGCAAAGGCTTTATGACCCTTTTGAAAGACTTGAAGAAACAAGAAACAGAAATATTGAAGGATCAGGTCTTGGAATGAGTATAGTTCAGAAATTCCTTAAACTTATGAATTCGGAACTATATGTAAAAAGTGAATATGGAAAAGGGTCAACCTTTTCCTTTGTAGTAGAACAGCAAATAAGAAGCTTTGAGCCAATAGGGGATTTCAAGGTAGCATACGATAAGATCATTGAGGATGACAGTAATTACAGAGAATTATTTACTGCTCCCGATGCGGATATTCTTGTTGTAGATGATAATGAGATCAATCTCGTGGTTACGAGAAACCTTCTGAAAGACACGATGATCAATATAGAAACTGCTTCAAGCGGTAAGGAAGCACTTTTGATGACAGCAAAAAAGAAATATGATCTTATGCTAATTGATCATAGAATGCCCGAAATGGACGGAATGGAGATGCTGTGGAGGCTAAAGAGTGATGAGAAGAATATCAACAGAGACACTCCCAGCATAGCACTTACTGCAAATGCTTTTTCCGGAGCCAGGGATGTTTATAGGAAATCAGGATTCCAGGATTATCTTTCAAAACCGATTATCGGAGATGCTCTTGAAAAAATGCTGATAAATTACCTGCCGGAAGACAAGGTTTATAAGAATGACAACGATTTAAAGAAAAAGAAGAAACCTCAAAAATACTCGAAGACCGGAGAAAGAGGCGAGTCAAAGATAACAAATATCGAAGAACTGCGAGAAGATTATTTTGATGATAAAGAGCTCTATGAGGCGATCGGTATTATGATGGAGCGTGCAAACATACAAAAGTAGAGTTTGGAGGTTCTGGTGGACGCGAAAGTTTTAATAGTTGATGATTCTGAACTTGATAGATTTTTTATACGAAAACTCCTTGAATATCTGGGCGTTGATTCGGAAGAAGCCGATGGCGGGCGAGAATGCCTAAAAGCTGTTCGAAACAATGAGTATGCCCTCATTCTGATGGATTACCTTATGCCTACGATGAACGGAATACAGACGCTTTCTCAGATTCATGGCGGTATTGACAACAGAAATGAATCGACACCAACAGTAGCGCTTGTCTCACCGGATGATCCAGAAGAAGGAAAAATGTGCCTGGAAGCAGGATTTTCAAATTATCTTGATAAGCCTGTTGATTTTAAACAGCTTATGGCAGTGCTAATAATGTATTTGCCTGATGCAATAAGAAATGATTTGAAACTTCCGGCGAACTCCAAGAAAGATGAAAAGCCGGAAGCTGCCCCCAAGAAGGAAGATAATTCAGGTACAAGCGACTTTATAAAGGCAATATCACAGATTCCTGAAATAGATTATAAAAAGGGAATATCACTTTGTGGTTCAGAGGAGGGATATTTTACCGCAGTTGGGATTTTTTATAATTCTATTGATGTCAAATCCGAAGAAATTGAGAACTATTACAAAAATGAAGATTATAAAAACTACACTATAAAGGTTCATGCTCTAAAAAGTTCAGCAAATATAGTCGGTGCACTTGCGCTGTGGTCGGATGCGAAGGATCTTGAAGAAGCGGGAAATAACAATAACATTGAAAAGATTAAAAATGATACTGAAAAACTTCTTTCTGACTACAGATCGTTTAAAGATAAATTGGCATTTCTGTCAACAGACACTGATGAAGAAAAGCCTCCGGTTGACGAGTCTGCTTTAAATGATGCTTATGCAGCTCTGGCAGAATTTATTGATGCAATGGATTTTGATCTTGCTGACATGGTTATAAAATCTATGAAAGATTTTAAATTACCGGATAAAGATGAGAAGATATTTGCTGAGATGGAAAAATTACTAACTGGTCTTAACTGGGAAGATATGAAGAAGCTTTTAAACGAAAAATAAGTTTTTGAGATTCGGAGAATGCTATGGCAAAGAACGTGACTATCATAAGTTCAAATGAAACATTTATGGTAAAAGGGCTTATCATGAAGCTTAAAGATGTAGGTATTGAAGCTACTTTTTCTTCTGATAAGGTTGAGGATCTTAAAAAAAATGAGGAATCAGCTAATATTTTTATATATTATCTTGATGAGATTGTGCCTAAATCCCTTATTTATTTGAAGGATTTATGCCTTGAAACGCATAGGCAGGTGATTTTCATCAGCAATCCATTGGAATATGAAGAAGCTTTACAGTATCTGCCGGAGTCTCATGTTCAGAACTTTTTCGAAAGACCGCTTCAGATGGATGAATTCATAGAGACCATGAATAAGTTCTTTATGGATGAGATGATGGAATCTCATAAGAAGAGCATATTGATTGTTGATGATGATGTAACTTATATGAGAACCATAAGAGACTGGCTTAAGGACTCCTACCGTGTTTCAATGGCGAACTCCGGAATTCAGGCAATAACATGGCTTGCAAAGAACAAAGCCGATCTTATTCTGCTCGATTATGAGATGCCTGTTACACCCGGACCTAAGGTTCTGGAGATGTTTAAAAGCGATATGAGCATTAAGGATATTCCGGTAATGTTCCTTACGGCAAAGGGAGATAAGGCCAGTATTGTCCGTGTGCTGGCATTAAAACCTGCGGATTATATTTTAAAGACAATTGATAAAGTTTCCCTGCATGCAAAGATAGACAATTATTTCAGATTAAATTAAAAAAATTTATATTTACCTGTTAAGTTATTAAGTAAATCTTCCGATAAAAATATTGGAGTAGAATATCCATCTAGGTGACACGGAAGTCACGGATTCAAAGAGCAAAGGAGGGTTTCATATGAGTATGGTTAATGGCCTTGGTTCCAATATTGTGAACCAGCTAAGTGCTTATCAGCCTAAAAAACATGGGACAGAGAAGACGGAAAATGCAAAAAAACCGGATTCTCAAATTGGCGTGCAAAAAAATAAGGCTGCTTCGGAGACACATATCCAGGAAGGGGTTGAATTATCCGAAGGCGCCAAAAAACTTTTGGACGAACTCAAAGAAAAGTATGGCAATATGGACTTTTTTGTGTCAAACTATTCTTCAGATGAGGAAGCCGAGAGTATTATGTCTCGCGGAACAAAAGAGTACAGCGTACTGATTGAGCCTGAAATCTTAGAGCAGATGGCGGCAGATGAGGATGTCAAGAATAAATATATGGGCATCATAGATGAGTCGACAGGTAAGCTCGATGAGATGAAGGAGCAGCTTAAGGAGTCCGGCCAGGAAATTGATTCCATTGGTATGAAGATCGATGCTGAAGGTACAGTAAAGTTCTTTGCGAAGATCAGAGAGCAGAATGAGAAGTATCAGAAGCAGGTTGCCGCAGACAAGGAAGCAGCAAAGGCTGAGGAAGCAAAGGAAGCAAAACGTAAGGAACGGGATGAAGCGATGGACAAGCTTCGTGAGGGACAAGGGACCAAAACTTACGGAAAGAAGGAAGCTCCTTATGAGAAGGTTACTACAATATATGCTGACTCTGTAGACGAGCTTCTTGAGAAAATTAAAAATGTAGACTGGAGCCAGATTGAAGCTACACCCATCAAGGGCTTTGGCAACAAGATTGACTTTACGGTCTAAACGGAGGTGCACATGATCTTTTCAGAGATCGCTACAGAAATGAACACTAAAATTCAGAATGATGAGCAGATTACGGTTGACCTTGAACTTGATGAGGGCAAAACAGTTACCTGCGCGGTTCTGATCGTACTTACCGTAAATAAAAAGGATTATATAGTTCTTCTTCCGCTTGATGAACACGGACAGAATAATGACGGTAATGTATGGTTTTATGAATTTAAACAAGCATCGAAGGATGCTGAGCCTGAGCTTGGTTATATTGAGGATGACGATGAGTACGAAGCTGTGGCTGACGCATTTGACGAGTACCTCGATGATGTAGAGTTTGATGAGCTTATAGAGGCTGATCCTGAGGACTGAGAAGATCATAATACGAGATTGTTATAAAATACGAGGCAGTATGGTTTATCCATACTGCCTCTTTTTTGATATTGAGACGTAATACAATTTACTTTCCTACATAACAGGCACAAATTGTGGTACAATATAGAGTCGTATAGTTGAAAAGGAAGAATGATGAAAAACAATCTGAAACAGGCAGCCTCCCGGCCTTATCCAATGGGAGTAAGCAGAACTTCAAAAGGAATACGTGTTTGCGCAGCATATAAGGGGAAAAAGGATTGCGGTATTGTCCTTTTCAGAAATAGTGATAAAAAGGGTACCAGAATTCTTTTTTCGGAAAACAGCAGATACGGTAAGGTCTTTTGCTCTGAAATAGTAGGCGAAACGGATGAGTTTACTGGATATATGCTCTATGAGAACGGAGATCTATTTGTTGATCCGTATGCTTTTTATATTGACGGACTCGATAGATGGGGGAAAAATGTAGAGCCTGAAAATCTTCGCTGCAGGTTGGATGAGACTGAGTATGATTGGGGCCAGGATAAACCGCCACTTACAAAATACGAGGATTCCTTTGTTTATACGCTCCATGTAAGAGGTTATACCAAAGCGCCTTCAAGTGGTCTTGAGCTTAAGAAGCGCGGAACATACAAGGGGCTTATTGAGAAGATTCCGTATATTAAGAGTCTTGGGGTAACGGCAGTTGAACTTATGCCGACTTACGAGATGAATGTTCTTGATATTCCAAAGCTCGGTAACGGCTCAAACAGCGGCAATATGCCGGAGGGATCATTTCTTAACGATAACAGAACCAGCGGAAAGATTGTTGTTTCAGATAACGGTTTAATACAAAAAGGCAATTCTGTTCGTCAGAAGATTAATTTCTGGGGATACAAAGAAGGCTATTATTTTGCTCCGAGAACTGCCTATGCCATGGATTCACAGAATGCAGATCTTGAATTCAAGGATATGGTCAGGATGATGCATAAAAACGGCATAGAAGTTATTATGCAGTTTTATTTTAATGACAATGCATCGGAAGATCTTGTATGCGGAGCGATAAGACACTGGGTATTTAATTATCATATCGATGGTGTTCATCTGAAGGGAAGTTATACGGCTCCCGGAATGGTATGTGCAGATCCCGCTTTATCTGATATAAAAATATGGTACTACGGTTTTGATTACGGCAGAATGTATGGCGGTAAAGCACCGGCTGTTCGTATACTTGGTGAGTTTAAACCGGATTTCATGTATGCATCCCGAAGATTTCTAAAGGGTGATGATAATTCACTGGGCGACTTCATAAAAGCAATGCTTAATAATAACGCAGAATCCGGCTGCATTAATTATATTTGTGACTATGAAGGACTTCGTCTTGCAGATCTTGTGTCTTATGAACATAAACGAAATGAGACCAACGGAGAAAACAATGGTGACGGAACTGATAATAATCTCAGCTGGAACTGCGGTATAGAAGGCAAAACCAGAAAAACGGCAATATTGGAGCTAAGAGCAAAGCAGATACGGAACGCTCTTACAATGCTCATGTTTTCACAAGGTACCCCGATGATTTTCGGTGGTGATGAATTCGGAAACTCCCAGGATGGTAATAATAATCCTTATTGCCAGGATAATGCTACAGGCTGGGTTGACTGGAGTCAGGCAGAAAAGGGTTTCAACCCGGGGATTACAGAATATCTGAAAGCTCTTGTAAAACTTAGATTCAAATATAAGATATTGCATGAATCCAAAGCATTTAAGCTTATGGATTATAAAGCCTGCGGATATCCTGATCTTTCATATCATGGGATAGAAGCCTGGAGACCTGATCTTTCCAATTACAGCCACAGTATAGGAATGCTTTATTGCGGACTTTATGAAAAAGCCGATAAAGAGCAGGATTTCTTTTATGTTGCTTACAATATGCATTGGAACCCGGTAACATTTGCTCTTCCAAAGCTTCCGGACGGCATGACCTGGCATGTGCTTGGTGATACCGATGCAGCTGCTGACAATCTGAAAATGCATTCTGTTAAGGATCAAACTAAGATTGCATGCGCCGAAAGATCAGTAAAAATTCTTATTGGTGTTGGAAAACCGATTAAAAAGACAGTAAAAAAGGCCGGTAAAACAAAATAAAAATGGAAAATAACGATAGAATTACATTTCGCGGTGCATTAATGCACTTTAAAACCATAACTAAACACAGACATATCGTTAGGCGTAACTGTTTTAAAATGGGGCTTTATTTTCAGGGACTTACTCATGATTTATCGAAGTATTCTCCCTCTGAGTTCTGGAATGGTGCAAGATATTATCAGGGAACTCGTTCTCCAAATACTAGAGAGCGCGAACTGTTTGGATACTCAAGAACCTGGCTTCATCACAAGGGCAGGAATAAGCATCATTTTGAGTACTGGATCGATTTTTTTAAAATGGGCGGTCCGGATAGCGACGGAATAGTTCCGTGTCCCATGCCCAATAAGTATGTTGCTGAGATGATTGCCGACAGAGTTGCGGCATGCATGACATACAGAGGCGCAGAGTATGATTCGTGGGATGCTTGGAAATATTATAAAAAAGAGAAACCGGTACTGAAAAAGCTTGTACATCCGGATACGCTCAATAAGCTTGAATTCTTCCTGGATATGTTGGGAAATCAGGGAGAAGCAGCGACTTTTAAATACATAAAGGAAATATTCCTTACCGGAAAGGACAAAGGCCGCTGGGAAAGAGAATTAGAGGAGAGTTTGAATTGAACAATATATATGAACTTATAAAAAATAAACCTGAGGATCTGATAGAAAGATTCATCCGTTATACAAAAATTGATACCCAGTCTGATGAACATACAAATGTACATCCATCAACACCGGGGCAACACGATCTTGCAAAGCTTTTATATAATGAGCTTACTGAATTAGGTGCTTCTGACGTTTATTACGATCAGAAGTATTGCTATGTTTATGCAACAATTCCTGCTACAAACGGTAAAAAGGATGAATCTCCGATTATCGGATTTATTGCTCATATGGATACTTCTGATGCTGTAAGCGGCAAAGATGTAAAGGCTCAAATTGTAAAAGGATATGATGGTGATGACATAAAGCTTTCCGATGATGGAAAATATATTCTTTCTCCGAAGGATTTCCCGGTATTGACATCAAAAAAAGGTGAGGATCTGATTGTAACTGATGGAAGTACACTTCTTGGAGCTGACGATAAGGCCGGCATTGCCGAAATTATGACAATGGTCGAGACTCTTCTTAAAAATCCCGAGATACCTCACGGAGAAATAAAAGTAGCATTTACTCCGGATGAGGAAATAGGTGAAGGAACCGACAATTTTGATCTTGACAGGTTTGGGGCTCAGTTTGCTTATACGGTAGACGGGGGCGACCTTGGAACTTTGGAGTATGAGAATTTTAATGCGGCAGAGGTTGAACTAATTATAAACGGAAGAAGTGTACACCCCGGTGATGCCAAGAATCGTATGCTCAATGCTACATTAATTGCATATGAATTCCAGTCGATGCTTCCGGTATCACAAAATCCCATGTACACAGAGGGAAGGGAAGGCTTTTTCCATCTGACAATGATGAAAGGAACCTGCGAAAAAGCAGTTGTTTATTACATTGTACGTGACCATGACATGGAGAAATTCACAAAAAAGAAGGAACTTGTAAAAAGTATTGTGGATTTTCTCAATAATAAATATGGAGAAGGCACTGTAGAGCTTACCATGGAAGATTCATATTATAATATGATTGAGAAGATTAAGCCTCATATGCATTTGGTGAAAAATGCCAAGGCAGCTATGGAAGCTCTGGGAGTTGTTCCGGTAGAGGTGCCTATAAGAGGAGGTACCGACGGCGCAATGCTTTCTTATAAAGGTTTGCCGTGTCCTAATCTTTGTACAGGTGGGTATAATTACCATGGCCGTTATGAGTTTGCAGTAGTAAGTGAAATGAGAAAAACCGTGGATATAATCCTTGAGATATGCGGAATATATGGAGATTTTAAGATTTGAAAAACGATAATACATTACTTCATTCAGAAGCTGCCGAAAATGCCGGTGAAGAAACAAAAAGACAGTTTGAATTTATGGAAAAGGTAAAGCAGAAGGTTGAAGAGCTTTCAAAGGAACTTGGGAGAAAGCCTACGGCTTGTGTTGTGACCTTTGGATGTCAGATGAACGCAAGAGATTCCGAGAAGCTTATCGGAGTGCTCACCAAAATCGGCTACGAACAGGTGGAATCAGAAGACGCTGATTTTGTTATCTATAACACCTGTACCGTTCGTGATAATGCAGACCAGAGAGTGTTCGGAAGACTTGGATATGTCGGCGGAATAAAGAAGAAAAAGCCCTGGATGAAGATTGCGCTTTGTGGCTGTATGATGCAGGAGCAGGGAGCGATTGAGAAGATTCAAAAGAGCTACAGACATGTTGATCTGATTTTCGGTACTCATAATATTTTTAAGTTTGCAGAGCTCCTCAATACTATGTTTGAGTCCGACAGAATGGTAATCGATATCTGGAAGGATACAGATCAGATAGTTGAGGATCTTCCCATTGTACGTAAGTACAAATTCAAATCCGGAATCAATATCATGTTTGGCTGCAATAATTTTTGTACATACTGCATAGTTCCTTATGTTCGCGGCAGGGAGAGATCAAGAAATCCCAGAGATATTATAAGGGAGATCGAATATCTTGCTTCTGACGGCGTAAAGGAGATAATGCTTCTTGGACAAAATGTAAATTCTTACGGAAAAGGCCTTCCCGAAGGTGAGCAGATCAGCTTTGCAGAGCTTCTTTCGGAGGTATGTAAGGTTGACGGTATAGAGAGAGTTCGCTTTATGACATCACATCCAAAGGACCTTTCCGATGATCTTATCAAGGTTATTGCTGAAAATGAGAAGGTGGCAAGACATATACATCTGCCGCTTCAATCCGGATCGGATGAAATATTAAAAAAGATGAACAGGCACTATACAAAGGAGAGCTTCCTTTCTCTTGTTGATAAGATCAAGGCAGCTATACCCGATGTTTCAATCACAACAGATATTATTGTCGGTTTTCCCGGAGAAACTGACAAGGATGTGGATGAAACTATTGATGTAGTAAAAAAAGCGGCTTTTGATAATGCTTTTACATTTATTTATTCAAAAAGAACTGGTACTCCCGCTGCTGGATGGGAGCAGGTACCGGAATCGGTAAGCAAGCCCAATTTTGACAGACTGCTCAAGGTGGTTCAGGAGACTGCCAAAGAGCGAGCATCACGTTTTACAGGTCAGACGCATAGGGTTCTTGTTGAAGAGATCAACGAACAGGATTCTTCTCTTGTCACAGGACGAATGTCAAATAATACGCTGGTTCATTTCCCCGGAGATGAATCAATGATAGGTGAATTTCTGGATGTGGATCTTGAAGAATGCCATGGCTTTTATTACACAGGAAAAGTTCATGCATAAAGCGAGCTTTGAAGTATACGGGAGAGAAAGTTGAAAATTGATTTTGAGAAATTGAGTCCTATGATGCAGAATTATATTCGCACCAAGGATGAATATAAAGACTGTATCTTATTTTACAGACTTGGGGATTTTTATGAGATGTTCTTTGAGGATGCAAAAGTTGCCTCCAAAGAGCTTGAACTCACACTTACGGGAAAAGCCTGCGGACTTGAGGAGAGAGCTCCCATGTGCGGAGTTCCTCATCATGCTGTAGACAGCTATTTGAGTAAGCTTGTAAACAGAGGATATAAGGTTGCGATATGCGAGCAGCTCGAGGATCCGAAGGAAGCAAAGGGTATCGTGAAAAGAGATGTAACAAGGGTTGTTACTCCCGGTACCAATCTTAATATGCAGGCTCTTGACGAATCAAAGAATAACTATCTGATGTGTGTTTTTTATTCGGATGATAAAAGTGGTATTGCTTTTGCCGATGTTACTACAGGAGATTTTTATCTTACCGAAGTGGATCAGCTTAAGGACATCCTTGATGAAATTCAGAAGTATCAACCCTCAGAGCTTATCTGTAATGATGCCTTTCTTGTAAGCGGGGTTGATATAGAGAACCTGAAGGACAGAAGTAATCTGGTAATCAATCCTCTAGATCCCAGATATTTTGATGAGGAAACGGATAAGCAGGTCCTTATGAAGCACTTTAAGGTGGGTTCTCTTTCAGGACTCGGAATTACGGACTTTCCCAGCGGCATATTATCCGCAGGGGCAATTTTGAAATATCTGACAGAGCTTCAAAAGGATGATCTTTCAAATATAATTCATATTTATCCTTATCTTACGAGTAAATACATGCTTCTTGATTCTTCTACAAGAAGAAATCTTGAGCTTATTGAAACAATGAGAGATAAGCAGAAGAGAGGAACGCTCCTTTGGGTTCTTGATAAGACCAAGACTGCTATGGGTGCCAGAATGCTGCGCAGCTTTATAGAGCAGCCTCTGATAGATGTTGAAGATATTATCGGAAGACAGAATGCAGTCGATGCTCTGCTTAAAAATACGATTTCAAGGGATGAGCTTAGAGAATATCTGGGCCCTATATATGATATGGAACGTCTGATGGCGAAGATTAATTACCATACCGCAAATCCCAGAGATCTTTTGGCGTTTAGAAATTCTCTTAAAATGCTACCCGCGATCAGGATTGTTCTTGAGGAATTGAAAGACACGGCTTCTCTTGCCGAAGTTTACGATCAGATAGATGATCTGCAGGACATATATGAGCTTATAGATAAAGCAATAATTGAAGAACCACCTCTTGCAATAAAAGAAGGTGGCATAATAAAAGACGGTTTTGACAGCGATATTGATCATTTCAGAAAAGCAAGTACAGAAGGTAAGCAGTGGCTTTCTGATCTTGAGGCAAAAGAACGCGAAAAACTTGATATTAAAAATCTCAGAATAAAATACAGCAATGTTTTCGGGTATTCCTTTGAGGTCACTAATTCCTTTAAAGACAAGGTACCGGATTATTTTATAAGAAAGCAGACACTTACAAATTGTGAGAGATATACAACGCCTGAGCTGAAAGAGCTTGAGGACACAATTTTAAATGCTCAGGATAAACTCAATAATCTTGAGTATGAGATGTTTTGTAAGATAAGAGATTCAATATCGCTTGAAATAGAGAGAATACAAAGTACAGCAAAGGGAATAGCTCTTCTTGATGTATATTGTTCCCTGGCTTATGTGGCTGAAAGAAATCATTATGTCAAGCCGGAGCTAAATGATAAAGGAACATTGAAGATTACGGGAGGAAGACATCCTGTAATCGAGCAGATGCTTGACAGAAGCGATCTGTTTATTTCAAACGATACATTTCTCGATGATAAAAAGCACGCTGTTGCGATAATTACCGGCCCCAATATGGCAGGTAAATCAACATTTATGAGACAGACTGCTCTCATCGTACTGATGGCTCAGATTGGAAGCTTCGTTCCTGCTGAGTCTGCGCAGATAGGTGTCGTGGATCGTATTTTTACAAGAGTCGGTGCATCCGATGATCTTGGAAGCGGTCAGAGTACCTTCATGGTAGAGATGAATGAAGTTGCTAATATACTTAGAAATGCCACTTCAAAGTCACTTCTTATCCTGGATGAGATAGGAAGAGGTACTTCGACCTATGATGGCTTGTCCATTGCCTGGGCTGTCATAGAGCACATAAGTAACAGGAAATTGCTTGGAGCCAGAACCTTATTTGCAACACATTATCACGAGCTCACAGAACTTGAAGGAAAAATCGGCAATGTAAACAATTACTGCATCGCAGTAAAAGAAAAGGGCGATGACATTGTTTTCCTTCACAAGATTATAAAAGGTGGCGCTGATAAGAGCTATGGTATTCAGGTTGCCCGCCTGGCAGGCATCCCCGATATGGTAATAGACAGGGCAAAGGCTATTGCAGAAGAACTTTCCGACAATGATATAACGGATAAGGTTCAGGGGATTGAAATTAATCAAAAAAATGACAGAAGAAATACGGTAAAACATTATGATTCTGTTGACCTTTCTCAGATGTCACTTTTTGATACTGTTAAAGATGAAGATGTTATAAAAGAATTACAGGAGATTGATATTTCAAATCTTACGCCTATGGATGCCTTAAATACGTTATATAAGCTTCAAAACGAACTTAAAAACAGATGGAAAGGCTTTGCAGGTGACGTGACAAATGGCTAAAATTTTTGAGCTGGATCAGAATACCATAGACCAGATTGCAGCAGGAGAAGTTGTTGAGAGACCTTCAAGCGTAGTAAAAGAGCTTGTTGAAAATGCTATCGATTCAGGTGCTACGTCTATTACAGTTGAAATACATGACGGCGGAACCAAGATGATAAGGGTTACTGACAACGGCTGTGGTATAGACAAAAGTGAAATAAGAAATGCTTTTAAGAGACATGCAACCAGTAAACTCATGAGCATTGATGATATTTACAGGCTGAAATCATTGGGATTTCGTGGTGAAGCTCTCTCAAGTATAGCTGCTGTTTCACAGACAGAGCTCATCACAAAAACTGAAAATGAGTTGATAGGTACAAGGTATTGCGTCAGCGGGGGCAATGAAGAATCTATTGAAGAGATCGGAGCTCCGACAGGTACTACTATTATTGTAAGGGATTTGTTTTTTAATACGCCTGCCAGAAAAAAATTCCTTAAAACCAATCAGACCGAAGGATCCTATGTGGGAGATCTAATGGAACATCTCGCTATGGACAATCCCTCGATTTCATTTCATTTTATAAATAACAGAGATGATAGATTTACCACCTCGGGAAACGGCGACCTCAAGGAAATTATTTACAGAATATTCGGACGTGATGTGGCAATGTGTCTGGTGCCTATTTCCGTAACAGAAGGTGATTATACCATTGAAGGGTATCTGGGGGAGCCGGCTCTTAACAGATCCAACAGAAATTTTGAAAACTTTTTTGTAAACGGTAGATATATTAAGGATAAGATTATTTCCAAAGCTCTTGAGGAGGGCTATAAGGAATATCTTATGCAGCATAAGTTTCCTTTCTGCGTGGTTCATATTCGTATGCGCTCTGAACTTGTTGATGTGAATGTCCATCCTTCAAAAATGGAAGTGAGATTCAGCAATCAGCCGGCAGTATATGAGTTTATAAGAAAAAGCGTGGCGGTAACTCTTCATGAGCATGAGATGATTCCCGAAGTTTTACGTGATGAAAGGGAAGAAAAAGCTTCTGAAGCAAAAGCTGCAGCAGCACCGGTTCCGGATAAAAATATTTCCGAAAAGAAAGCTGTTGAAGAAAAAGTTCCGGAGCCGTTTGAACAAAGCAGGTTGTCTGAGGATAAAAAGCTCAAGGAGGATGAGCCCGTTTTTGCAGAGGGGATATCTCCCGAACCCGTTGTTATCGAAGATAATATGAAATCGCCTGTATGGACCAGGGTTTTTGGCGATCATACTCCGCCCAAATCTGAAGAAGACTCAAAAGCAGCAGGCCCCATTATAAAGAGCTCGGATGCAGTAATTGTTGAAAAAGGCATACAGCTTGATCTTTTTGATGAGAAGATACTGACCAAAGACAACAGGAATGAGTATACGATACTCGGTCAGATTTTTGATACATACTGGATAATTGCATTCAAGGATAAAATGTTTATTGTCGATCAGCATGCAGCTCATGAGAAGGTTAACTATGAGCGCATGATCAAGAGATATGAGAAGAAAGAGACAGTTTCTCAGCTTGTACAGCCGCCTATCATAGTATCACTCACAACGCAGGAGATAGATGTTTTTGAAAAGTATCATTCTTCTTTTGAAAAACTCGGATTTAATATAGAGCCCTTTGGTGGGCATGATTATGCGATCCGTGAGGTGCCTGTGGATATATATGGCTGCGAGAACGAAAAGGAGATGTTTACCGAGATTCTTGATGAGCTGGCAACGGATAATAACCTTGACAGAACACCGGACGTAATTAATTACAAGATTGCGAGTATGGCATGTAAAGCTTCTGTAAAAGGAAATATGAAAATCTCCCGTATGGAGATGGAAAAGCTTATTGATGAGCTTTTAACACTTGATAACCCTTATAACTGTCCGCATGGAAGACCGACGATTATTTCTATGAGCAAGTATGAGATTGAAAAGAAGTTTAAGAGAGTAGTTGATTGATGAAAAGACTTGTAATACTGACAGGTCCGACAGCTGTCGGCAAAACAAAAATATCTTTAGAGCTTGCCAAACAGCTGGGTGGCGAGATCATATCCGCGGATTCCATGCAGGTTTATAAGGATATGAACATCGGTACGGATAAGATATCAAAAGAGGCAATGCAGGGTATTCCTCATCATCTTATAGATTTTCTTGATCCTGCAGAGGATTTCAATGTTTTTGAATTCCAGAAGCTTGCAAAAGAAGCTATAGAGGATATCACAAACAGAGGAAAGCTTCCGATAATTGTCGGTGGTACGGGGTTTTATATTCAGTCTGTTCTTTATGATATCGATTTTTCAGATAATCATGAGAGTGATGAGTTAAAGGCGTTTAAGCAGGAGTTGTCCCAATTGGCCGGGACTCCGGAAGGAGTTCATAAACTCTACGAAATGTTAAAGGAAACAGATCCTGAATACGCCAAAGATCTTCATGAGAACAATGTGAAACGCGTAATGAGAGCTCTCTGTTTTAATAAGGAAACAGGTATGAAAATCTCCGAACATAACGAAGATCAAAGAGCCAAATCATCACCTTATGATTTTTTCTACTTTGTTCTTACTGACGATAGGGAGATTCTCTATGACAGAATTGAAAAGAGAATCGATAAGATGATGGAAGAAGGTCTTATAGATGAGGTAAGAGCGCTTAAGGAGAGAAATATAGACAGAAAAGCCACATCTATGCAGGCACTTGGTTATAGAGAAATTCTTTCTTATCTTGACAATGAGGTTATTAAAGAACGTGCGGTTGAACTATTAAAGCGAAATACTAGACATTTTGCAAAGAGACAGTTGACCTGGTTCAGACGTGAAAAGGATGTAACCTGGGTTGACAAATCCGAGTTTAGGCGCGATGATATGGAAATTGCCAGTGAATTAGTTAGAAGGATTAAAGAAAGATGGAACAAATAAATTTAAAAAGTATGTATGAGAGCATGGGCATCCCTTCGGATGTCTATGATTTTTGCGATAAGATCTGGAATGATTTAAAACCTCGCTTTGCTAAAATCAGAGAAGTATCTGATTATAATCAAGCAAAGGTTTTGAAAGCCATGCAGGATAATAAGGTTTCGGAAGCCTGTCTCCTCGGAACGACAGGTTACGGCTATAATGACATTGGAAGAGATAAGCTTGAAGCTGTATATGCATCGGTTTTCCATACAGAGGATGCGCTGGTAAGACCGCAGATTACGTGCGGAACCCATGCGCTTGCACTTGCACTAATGAGCAATCTTCGTCCCGGTGATGAGCTTTTGTCACCTGTCGGAAAGCCCTATGATACTCTGGAAGAGGTTATAGGCATACGACCGTCAAAAGGATCTCTTGCAGAATATGGAGTAAGTTACAGCCAGGTTGACCTTTTGCCTGATGGATCATTCGATTTTGATGGGATAAAAAAAGCCATTAATGAAAAAACTAAGCTTGTAACTATTCAGAGAAGTAAGGGATATCAGACAAGACCGACACTTTCTGTTGAAAGAATCGGTGAGCTTATTAGCTTCATAAAAGACATAAAAAAAGATGTTATATGCATGGTTGATAATTGCTATGGTGAATTTGTGGAAACGATTGAGCCAACGGATGTAGGTGCAGATATGATTGTCGGATCACTTATTAAGAATCCGGGCGGCGGACTTGCTCCGATAGGAGGCTATATAGCAGGAAAGAGCGAATGCGTTGAAAATGCCGCATACAGACTTACTTCTCCGGGCCTTGGCAAGGAGGTTGGAGCTTCTCTTGGCATACTTCCACAGTTCTACCAGGGATTGTTCCTTGCACCGAATGTTACTGCAAATGCTCTTATGGGTGCTATTTTTGCGGCAAACATTTATGAAAAGCTTGGTTTTTCAGTTCTCCCTGACAGTACTGAAGAACGTTATGACATTATTCAGGCAATTACATTTGGAAAACCCGAACTGCTTACCTCTTTCTGTGAGGGAATACAGGCTGCAGCACCGGTAGATTCATATGTTACACCGGAACCCTGGGATATGCCCGGTTATGATTCACAGGTAATAATGGCTGCAGGAGCTTTTGTTTCCGGCAGTTCAATTGAGTTATCGGCTGATGGACCGCTTCGCGATCCCTACAGTGTATATTTTCAGGGTGGCCTTACCTGGCAGCATGTCAAATACGGCATTATGAAGACTTTGGCGGTCATGTATGAGAAGGGACTTGTCAAAATCTGAAAAATGCCACATTTTATAGAAGCAACGTTGTTGCTCACTTCTCAAATTGTGGTATAATCATTTGAGGTCTGATTATTTTTCATATTAATGTGCCCGAAGAAGCATTGGTATGAAATAATGGATAATAAAAAATCAATAAGTAAAATGCTGAATGAAGATGACGGTATCAAAAGTATGCTTCCCTATGAGAGATTTCTGGAAAAAGGTCCGGAATCACTTACGGATGCGGAGCTTTTGGCGATTATTATCAGAACCGGCACTTCTCAGCGAACACCCATGGAACTTGGCAATTATGTGCTCTCAATGTGTGAGAAGTACGGAAAAGGGATTTCGGGAATAAGATATCTGACTATGAAGGATCTCTTGCAGATACCGGGAATAGGTCATGTTAAAGCTGTAAAGCTGATGTGTATTGCTGAAATTTCAAACAGAATTGCCAGGAGCAAGGCGAAGATGCGCCTTGATTTTAATGATCCGGGAACCGTGGCCGGTTACTACATGGAAAAAATGTGTAACTTCAGACGTGAACATTCAGTAGTAGCCTGTCTCAATAACCAGAATGAACTCATTTGTGAGTTTGAACTCTCGGTTGGTACGGTTAATTCCGCGCCGCTGTCACCAAGAGAAGTCTTTATATACGCAATCAAAAATAATGCGGTTAAGATTATTCTTTTGCATAATCATCCGGGAGGGGATCCGACTCCTTCATATTCGGATATTAAGCTTACGGAAGAGTTAAAAGAAGCAGGTATCCTTTTGGATATTAAGCTTTTGGATCATATTATTATCGGTGATCACACGTATTTCAGTTTTACAGAAAATAATGTTATGTAATTTAGGAGGCTTATATTTTGGGCAACAATACTTTTGGTATCGATCTTGGAACAAGCAATATCAAAATCTACAATAAGGCAACAGATGCTGTAACTGTAGAGAAGAATCTTATTGCAGTTGAGAATAAGACATCACTTCTTGCTTACGGTGATTCTGCATATGATATGTATGAGAAGGCACCGAGCAATATTAAGATTTCTTATCCTTTAAGTAACGGTGTTATTGCTGACATTGAACACATGAAGACTCTTGTAAAGCTCTTTATCACTGATCAGATGAAGGGTGCACTTAAGCCTGTAGATGTTTATATAGCTGTTCCTAAGGATGTAACAGAAGTAGAAAGACGTGCTTTTCATGACCTTATAAGAGAGTCAGGTGTAAAAGCCAAGAAGATCATGATGGTTAAAAAGCCTGTGGCAGACGGACTCGGAATGGGTGTTGATGTCATGAATTCACAGGGTGTACTTGTAGTTAATGTAGGCTATGATACAACCGAGATTTCCATCCTTTCACTTAAGGGCATTGTTATCAGTAAGCTGATCAAGGTTGGCGGTAAGAAATTTGACGATGCCATCAGAAATGTAATCCGTAAGGAGTTCTCACTTATTATTGGTGAGAAGACTTCAGAAAATATAAAGATGTCACTTAAGGATCTTGAGAAGGCAGGTGAAGATGCAGTAGTTTACGGAAGAGATATCGTAACAGGCCTTCCGGTTGAGAGATCAATTCCTACAGATCTTATAGATCAGTCACTGATTGAGAGCTTTGATCAGATTCTTGACAATATTAAGGCTACACTTGAGCGCACTCCTCCGGAGCTTGCCGCAGATATCTTCAAGAACGGCTTATATCTTACAGGTGGTGCTTCACAGGTATGCCACCTTGCACAGAGACTGTCAAACGGTGTCGGACTTAATGTAAACCTTGCGGAGAATCCGCTCAGTTCCGTTGCCATAGGTCTCGGTAAGATTATTAAGGATGATCAGTATAAGGCTCTTGCTTACTCAGTTGAAGAGGATGTATAAATGAGTCCTATCATTAAAAGAGGGGGAGATAAATTTACACTTCCAAGTAAATATCTCCTCTTTATTTTAACAATTTTATGTGTTGGACTTATCATAATTACGTTCAATACCAATGTTTTTAATCGTTCAGTTAACTCCTTTGCCGGAACAGCTGTTATTCCTTTTCAAAAAGGTATTACTACTGTAGGCGTCTGGATGAAGAGTACTGCTGACAATCTTGAAAGTATACGAGCTCTTCAGAAGGAAAACCAGGATCTGAAATCCCAGATCGAGCAGCTTACAATTGAGAATACCCATCTTGAGCAGGATAAATATGAACTGATAAAGCTGCGCGAATTGTATGAACTTGATGCACAGTATTCCGATTATAAAAAAATCGGAGCAAGAATAATAGCTAAGGATGCCGGCAACTGGTATCATTCCTTTGTTATTGATAAGGGATCTGATGTAGGCGTTGAAGTTGACATGAATGTAATTGCCGGCGGCGGTCTAGTCGGTAGAGTTACCGATGTTGGTCCTGACTGGGCTAAGGTTCAGACCATTATCGCTGATAATTCTTCTGTCAGTTGTACGGTTCTTTCGGCATCTGAAAATCTTATCGCTACAGGAGACCTTGAGTTATATAACGAAGGTCAGATTGCTTTTTCCAAGCTTGTTGACGAGGCTGACAAAGTCAGTGTCGGTGATAAGGTAGTTACTTCAAATATCAGTGATAAATACCTGCCCGGAGTTTTGGTCGGATATATCTCTACAATAGAAGAAGATTCAAATAATCTGACAAAATCCGGTAAGATTACGCCGGTAGTTCAATTTGAATACATGAATGAAGTTCTTGTTGTCATGGAACTGAAAAATACCGGGGAATAATATTGTTTTTATGCGAAGATTATTATTTATTTTTTTATCTATTTTAATAAGCTTCATAATGCAGACAACCGTATTCAGGGTGTTGGATTTCAGCGGAATTGTACCTAATCTGATGATCATCCTGACTTCCTCTTATGCTTTCATGCGTGGGGATAAGAGTGGAATGGTTGTTGGTATGTTCTGTGGATTGTTGGTGGATATTTTCTTTGGTACCTATCTGGGCTTTTATGCTCTTATCTATATGTATATAGGTTTTATTATCGGGAAGTTCAATAAGATATTTTTCCCCGAAAATATTCTCCTTCCTTTGGCACTAATAGTTTCTTCGGACTTTTTGTTCGGATTTATCTGTTATGTGCTTCTGTTTATGTTCAGAAACAAATTCAATATTACATATTACACAATAAACGTGATTTTGCCCGAGGTTGTATATACAGCTTTGGTGGCAGTATTTATTTATCCTGTTCTTATCAAGATAAATTCCTATCTGGAAGATATTGAACAAAGGAGCGCAAAGAAATTTGTTTAGTAAGATAAAGGAAGTTTTTGTCAATTTCATAACGTCACGTCTTGTCATGATATCGGCCCTGATGATACTTGCGTCTGCAGGGCTTATTTACAGACTTTTCTTTTTGCAGATCGTAAAAGGTGAAACCTACCAGGATTCATTTCAGTTAAAGATTATGAAAGAAAAGTCTATTTCTGCGGCCAGAGGTAATATCTACGACCGAAACGGCAATCTTCTTGCATATAATCAGCTTTCAAATTCTGTTATGATCGAGGATGTATATGAATCGGGTTCAGGTAAAAACGCTGCAATCAATGAGACGATAAATAAGACAATCGATATCGTCGAAAAAGACGGTGATACCGTTGATACTGATTTCAATATTCAACTGAGCAGTTCAAATAATTTTGAGTTTACTGTAGAAGATAAGGCTCTGCTACGTTTTCTTGCTGATGTGTACGGCAGAACAAGCACAAATGATTTAAAATACGAAGAAAGGTCCAAGACAGCAAGTGAGGTAGTGGACGATCTTTGTACTAAATTCGGTATAGGTGATTATTCTGAACCTGGAAATAAGAAGAGTTTTGTTCCCGGAATGGGTTATACCAAAGACAGGATGCTCAAGGTTATAGTCGTAAGATATAAGATGTACTCTAATAGCTATCAGAAGTATATTAATACGACCATTGCAACGAGTGTCAGCGATAAGACAGTTGCGGATATCATGGAGAATGCAAATATCCTTGAGGGTGTATCCATTGAAGAAAATACAGCCCGTGTATATGTTGATTCCGAGTATTTTTCTCAGATTATCGGTTATACCGGAAAGGTTTCCGACACCGAACTTGCTGAATTACAGGCTGTAAATCCGTCTTATAATTCAAATGACACAGTCGGTAAATCAGGAATTGAGCAGTCAATGGAACATGTACTGCAGGGTACAAAGGGTAGTGAGACAGTATATGTAGATAACACAGGTAAGGTTATAGAAACCAGTAGTTATATAGATTCGACTGCAGGAAGTGATGTATATCTGACCATTGATAAAGATCTGCAGGAAGCATGCTACAACATAATCGAGCAATCGCTTGCCGGCATTTTGATTTCCAAGATTCAAAATATCAAATTCTTTACTATGGGTGAAAATCAAAAGGCCAGTGAAATACAGATACCGATATATGATGTATATTTTGCGCTTTTTGATAACCATGTAATAAATTTAAAGCATATGGAAAGCTCTGAAGCAGGGCCTTCAGAGATGTTAGTTCATGAGAGCTTTTTGACCAAAAAAAAGCAGGTAAACGAAGGCCTAAGAAGTGAGTTTACGGAACTGAACACTCCGTATAATCAGCTTACGAAGGAGTATCAGGTTTACATGAGTTATATAGCAAATAAGCTATATAATAATGGGGTTATTGATTCCGAAAAGGTCGATAAGGAAGATAAAACTTATGTAGCATGGACTACAGAAGAAACAATTTCGCTTTCGGATTATATCAGATACTGCATTTCAGCAAACTGGATCGATGTAACGGTTCTTGATCTTGAGAGCCAGTATGTGGATTCGCAGGAGATATTTAACACTATTGTAGAATATATTTTCAATGATATTTCTGAGGATGATGAGTTTAATAAAAAGCTTTACAAGTATCTTCTTCAGGATGATCTGATAAGCGGAAATGCTGTTTGCAATATACTGCTTGAGCAGGGAGTAGTAGAGCTACCTGAAGAAGAGCTTTCGCAGTGGCTTGCGGGCTCAGAATCTCCGTATACTTTTATGGTAAACAGAATATCAAACCTGGATATTACTCCCGCACAGCTGGCACTTGATCCCTGTACCGGATCAATGGTTGTTACGGATGTTAATAACGGAGATGTTTTGGCTCTTGTGTCATATCCCGGATATGATAATAATAAAATGGCTAACGGCGTTGATTCAGAGTATTACGCAAAGCTTAGAAGCGATCAGTCTTCACCGCTTCTTAATTATGCAACGATGCAAAGAACCGCGCCCGGTTCTACCTTTAAGATGGTATCGGCAACGGCAGGTCTGATGGAGGGAGTCATAGATTTAGGCTCCACAATCACCTGTACCGGTGTATTTGATAAGCTTGATAATACAAATCCCGCACACTGCTGGATTTATCCTGCATCACACGGGTCACTCGATGTTACTGGCGGAATAAGAAATTCCTGTAACGCTTTCTTTTTTGAGGTCGGCTACAGACTTAGTCTTGTGGGCGAAAACTATAAATCCGAAGTGGGTCTTGAAAAGCTTGCTAAATATGCAGATCTCTATGGTTTAAGTGAGACTACCGGCATTGAGATTACTGAATATGATCCGATTGTTTCCGACATTGACTCGACTCGTTCCGCAATCGGTCAGGGTACCAACTCATTTACAACAGTAGGTCTTGCAAGATATATAACCGCTGTTGCCAATAGCGGTACATGTTATAACCTTACTCTGGTTAAGAAGACTTCTGATTCAAACGGAAATCTTCTTGAAGAGCATGGAGCGACTGTAAGAAATCATATAGATATGGATTCTTCTTTCTGGAATGCCATACACATGGGTATGCGTCAGGTTGTAGAGGACAAGCCTTATTTTGATGATCTGGCAGTAAATGTTGCAGGTAAGACGGGTACTGCCGAGGAATCAAAGAAACGAGCAAACCATGCACTTTTTGTATGCTATGCTCCTTATGAGAAGCCTGAAATATCCATAGCTACCAGAATAGCTTTCGGATATTCTTCAAGTTATGCCGCTCAGATAACCAAGAAGGCTCTTGCATATTACTTCGGGCTTGCACAGCCGGAAGAGGTGCAGAGCGGAACAGCGCAAGAATTGCAAGGTGGAGAAGCAAATGCGGACTGAGACATTTTTGGAAAAACTAAAAAGCTATCATATATTTGATTATGATTTTAAGCTTGTTATGATGCTTATAGCACTTTCCTGCATAGGCGTAATGGCTGTGGGAAGTGCGGATCCATCTTATAAAAAGAAGCAGATTGTGGGTATAGTTTTGGGGGTATTTATGATGATTTTCGTATCCCTGCTTGATTATATTTTTATTTGTAAGTTTTATGCAATTTACTATATCCTGAATCTGGTTGTTTTATCACTGGTGTTTACACCTTTGAGCCATTCAGTAAAAGGTGCTACAAGATGGATTACTGTACTAGGAGTACAGTTTCAGCCCTCTGAAGCATCAAAAATATTATTGATTTTATTTTTTTCAGCGTTCATAATGAAACATAAGGATAAAATCAAAAAGATATACTTTATTTTTATTTGTCTTGGGCTTTTGGCACCGCCGCTTATCATGATTGTACTACAGCCTGATCTTTCCACGACAATTATGTTAACAGTTATTATTTGTTGCATATTGTTCTCAGCCGGCATAAATATAAAATTTGTGATAACGGTTCTTGCTATTTCAATACCGACAGCCTTACTTGTTATTTTTGATGCGCTTGCGGATAAGAGTGTGATTTTGCGTGATTATCAGCAAAGGCGTGTTTTGGCGTGGCTTCATCCGGAAGATTTTGCTTCATCGGACGCTTATCAGACCCTTAATTCTATTATGGCTATAGGCTCCGGTCAGCTATTAGGAAAAGGTTACAACACAAACGAGATTAGTTCTGTTTTGAACGGCGGCTTCGTTTCCGAGTCTCAGACGGACTTTATTTTTACTGTAGTTGGAGAAGAATTCGGGTTTATAGGTGGATGTGCGGTTATTGTTTTGATTCTTCTTATTGCTCTTGAATGCATGGTTATAGCCGGTAGAGCAAAGGATCTAACAGGGCAGCTTATAGCTACAGGTATGGGGGCCTGGATAGGATTTCAGGGATTTCTTAATATTGGTGTTGCTACAGGAGCACTACCGAATACAGGAATTCCACTGCCCTTTGTCAGCGCAGGACTAACATCTATTGTCAGCTGCTTTGTGGGTATGGGGTTTGTACTTAATGTACGACTGCAAGGCAAAAAATACTTTTAAGTTGGGGAAGGGGATTACCAATGAATATTGCTTTTATAGCTCATGATGCAAAAAAGAAATTAATGCAGAACTTCTGTATTGCTTACAGAGGTATTTTATCCAAGCATGATCTTTATGCGACTGGAACTACGGGAAGACTTATTGAAGAGGTTACAAATCTGAATATACACAAATATCTGGCAGGCCATCTTGGCGGATCTCAGCAGATTGGCGCTGCAATTGAAGCAAACGAGATAGATCTTGTTGTTTTCCTTCGTGATCCTCTTACACAGAAGGTTCATGAGCCTGATGTAAATAATGTAATGAGATTATGTGATATGCATAATATTCCGATTGCAACAAACCTTGCTACAGCTGAATTATTAATCAAATCTTTGGATAGAGGAGATCTTGAGTGGCGTGAGATGTATAAATAAATTGAAGAGACATTTTAGCATGCTTTGTCTTGCGCTTGTTTTTTCTGTTTTTTTATGCGGTTGTGCTGACAAAGAGTATGCTTTTCCATATAAAATTGCATCAACTGAGTATAATGAATTCGGAGTTGTTGTCATGAAGAGCTTTGCCGCTGATCTCTGTGTCGCAAACGGAGATATTGGTGATTCGCTTACATTAAGCGATAATACCTGCTGCGGTCTTTTTGATTTGAACAATAAAAAGACTTTGTATTGCAAAAATGCACAGCTTCAGATTGATCCTGCATCACTGACAAAGGTGATGACTGCGATAGTTGCTCTTAAAAACGGTTCTCTTGATCAGCTTTTAATTGCTGATTCTGATGTATATGTAACTGAGGATGGCGCTCAAAAGGTTAACCTTAAAGAAGGTGATTCCATGACTTTGGAGCAGGCTCTTCATTTACTTCTTATTTATTCGGCAAATGATATAGCGATGCTCATTGCAAAGAATATCTCCGGCAGCGTGGATGCTTTTGTTGAACAGATGAATGCCGAGGCTAAGGCAATCGGTGCAACTCATACTCATTTTATGAATCCCAACGGATTAACTGCCGATGATCATTATACATGTGTATATGACATGTATCTTATGTTCAATGAAGCATTAAAGTACGACAAATTTAATGAAATTATCAGAATGTCGGCATATTCTACGCAGTACAATCAGGCTTCCGGTGATCTCAGGGATATTGAGGTAAAAAACACGAACGGCTATATAAACGGTAATTATGAGATGCCTGCCGGAATTACTGTTCTTGGGGGAAAGACAGGAACTACAAATGCCGCGGGTCACTGCCTGATTCAGCTTGCTTCGGATACCTCCGGAAATAATTATATTGCTGTAATTATGCGTGCAGAGGACACCGAAACACTTTATCGTGAAATGTCTGATTTGTTATTGCAGATAACGGGTGCGTAAATTATAATATTATTATTAAAAGAGATAAGCGTTTTAGATAATACCTAAAGCGGTAAAATCGAACATTTCCGAGCCTTATCTCAAAAAAAATAACACACACTGGAGGGTATGGATATGGTTCAATTAATTGTTGGGAATAAGGGAAAGGGCAAGACAAAATGCCTGTTGAACAAGGTCAATACCGAGGTTAAGAACATTTTAGGTAATGTTGTATTTCTTGACAGAAATACAAAGCACATGTTTGAACTTAACAACAAAGTTCGCCTTATTGTAGTTCCGGAATTTATGATTGAGAATTCAGACGAATTTATCGGTTTCGTCAGCGGCGTGATTTCACAGGATCACGATCTTCAGCAAATGTATTTTGATGGTTTCCTCAACATTGCTTGTCTTGAAGGAAAAGATATCACCCCTACAATTGAAAAGCTCGAGCGTTTGAGTGAGAAATTCAATGTTGATTTCGTACTCAGTGTTTCAATGGATGAATCTGAGCTTCCTGAAAGTGTAAAATCAAAGGTTGCAATGGCGCTCTGATTATAAATTTAGAATAGGATATCGATAAGTCGCGGCATTGTCGCGACTTATCTTTAGTTTAAAATATGGTAAAAAAGAAGAAGAACAAGATAACACGATATCCTTCTTTTCTGCATATAAATGTCGGGATTATATTCTTTGCATTTATGATGGTATATGTTGTTATCTGTGTTTTCAGTTATTTCAGTAAAAAGCATATTGTCGGATATGAAGTAAGAGAAGGCTCTCTTTCCTCAAATAATATCTACGAAGCTGTAGCACTTCGGCAGGAAAAGGTTGTTGAAGCATCGAATGCAGGTTATGTAAATTATTTTGCTACAGAGGGTCAAAGGGTTGCAGTTGGAAATCTTGTATACACAGTTGATGAATCGGGCGACCTTCTTGAGTACCTTAAAACTCAGGGTACTGAGCAGGCAGCACTTTCCGATGATGATTTAAGTGAACTTCGTTCTCAGATAGTCAGCTATAGTGAGGACTTTGATCCAAGATCGTTTTCCACTGTGTATGATTTTAAGAGTAGCCTTGATGGTACCGTTCAAAAGCTGGCTAGTGCCAGTGTTCTTCAAAGTATTGAATCACTTAGCGGAAATGCATCGGCCTTGAATAGTATTAATTACTGCTATTCATCGGATACCGGAATAGTTCAGTATTATATTGATGGCTATGAAAATATTGGGCTTGCAGATCTAAGTAAGGACCTTATGGATAGCACGAAATATGAGAGAAAGCAGCTAATAAGTAATTCTCTTGTCGGTGTTGGGGATCCTGCTTTTAAGCTTTCGACAAATGAAGACTGGATGATAGCTATCAATGAGAATGACCTGGATAAGGTAAAGGCTCTCGCGGAAAGAGAATATGTTAAGGTCAGATTTTTAAAAAATCAGGATGAAGTGTGGGGGAAGGTATCCTATGTAACAAATGATGCAGGTGACACTTTTGTCGGACTTTCATTCACAAACTCGATGATTACTTTTTCAAAAGACAGATTCCTTAATGTTGAGCTCATTACGGAAGAGGAAAAAGGACTTAAAATTCCAAATTCATCAATAGCAGAAAAAAGCTTTTTTGTTATACCGAAGGAATATGTATCCAAAGGTGTTAATAATACTTCGACTGTACTGAGAGATAAGTATGATGAAAACGGTAAGGAATCGCCTGAAGTTATAGAGATTGAACTCTATAATGAGAATGATGAAGCTTATTATGTTGATGACGATGTACTTAGAGCCGGAGATTTACTCATTAAGTCGGATTCTCAGGAGAAGTTTACTATCAGTACAAAGGACACGCTTGTCGGTGTATATAATATCAATAAAGGTTATGCTGATTTCAGACAGATAAGTATACTTTATCAAAATGAGGAATATGCTATCGTAAAATCAAATACAAATTATGGATTAAACGTTTATGATTATATTGTTCTGGATGCCTCGACAGTTAAAGGAGACGTTAAGAACCTTGACACTTCGAGCGAAAACTAGCATAATATAATAGTTGTATATATGTATCTATTAATAGGTGATAATTATACCAAATTAGTTACATAGAATTATTTGGGGATTAGGAGTATATCACATGAGTGTAATGGATAAGTTTTTGTCAGCTATGAAGCTGAATGGGGATGATGAAAGTGGTTACTACGATCAGGATGATGATGCTTATTATGATAGCCCGATAGAGCCTATACATAAAGCAAGCTCTTTAGGTAAAGATGATCCTTCAATCGAGATAAATGAGGAGAGACTTACAAAGAAACCTGTTGCTGCACCAAGACCTGTTCCATCAAGAAGCAGAGGTGTTGGCGGCATGGAGGTATGTGTTGTTAAACCCACCTCTATAGAGGATGCACGTGAGATTACAGAGACCCTCCTTAATAATCGTACTGTTGTACTTAACCTTGAGGGAATAGATGTTGAACTTGCGCAGAGAATTATTGATTTTACTTCAGGTTCCTGTTTTGCAATAAACGGTAATCTTCAGAAGATTTCCAGATATATATTTATTGTTACACCTGCAAGTGTAGATATATCAGGTGATTTTCAGGATATATTAGGTGGAGCTTATGAGGGCTCACTTGGTAGCATCGGACCTCAGCAGATGTAATTTTATAAATGTTTTTTGAGGCAGAAGCTTTTTGCTTCTGCCTTTTTGTGAGGACTTAAGTATGTCAGAAGTTTTGAATGTACAATATAATAATGAACCATGTTATGACATAGTTTTGGATGACAGCTTTGAAGGATTGGCTGAACGTATATCAGGGCTTGGTTTTTCCGGAAGAAAGATTGCTATATTAACGGATACAAATGTTGAGAAGCTATATGCAGAACAGATAAAGGAGTGCCTGGAGACAGTTTCTTTGGCAACAATTGTATATGCCATTCCGGCAGGTGAAGAGAACAAAAATCTTTCAGAGATTGAAAAAATATATCAGGTACTTATTGATAACCATTTTGACAGGCATGATCTTATAGTTGCCCTTGGAGGCGGTGTTGTAGGCGATATGGCCGGATACACTGCTGCAACGTATCTCAGGGGTATTGCGTTTATCCAGATTCCTACAACACTTCTTGCTCAGACGGACAGTAGCATAGGCGGTAAGACAGGAGTTGATTTTAAAGGCTATAAAAATATGGTGGGCGCTTTCTATATGCCAAAACTTGTATATATGAACGTCAGTGTTCTTAATTCTTTACCCGGTGAGCAGTTTGCTTCGGGATTTGCAGAGGTCATGAAGCATGGTCTGATAAAAGACGCCGATTTCTACATGTGGTTAATAGATAACATGTATGAGATAGAGGAAAAAGATCCTGAAACGCTCATGTCTATGATCAAAAAGAGCTGTTCAATTAAGAGAGCTGTGGTTGAAAAAGACCCTACTGAAAAAGGTGATAGAGCACTTCTTAATTTTGGACATACAATTGGCCATGCTATAGAAAAATATAAGAACTTTACATTTTTTCATGGAGAATGCGTAGCACTAGGCTGTGTGGCTGCAGCTTTTATTTCCTGGAAGAGGCAGATGCTTTCGATGGAAGAGTATTATGAGATAAGAGACATGTTTGTTCCGTTTGGTCTCCCCATTTCAGTAACGGATATTGATGCTGAAAAAGTTATTGAACTCATGCATTCTGACAAAAAAGCAGATGGAAATACAATTAAATTTATCCTTTTGAAAAAAGTTGGAAAAGCTGTCATTGATTCATCTGTTACAGATGATGAGGTTAGAGAAGCATTAAAGGAAATTACCTGGACGGACGACTTTGAATAATATTTGGAGCATTTTATGAATAAGATTACTACAAGAAAAAAAATATACCTTATTGTTGATTTGATATCAATGATTCTTCTTGTTGCACTTGACCAGTTTACGAAATTTCTTGCGGTCGAAAAGTTGCAAGGGAAGGAATCTTTTGTAATTATAAAGGGGATACTTGAACTTACATTTTTGAAGAATCATGGTGCCGCTTTCGGAATTCTTCAGAACCAAAAAATATTTTTTGTTATGATTGCGGTAATGATAATTTTGGTTATAGGATATGTTCTTTTTCAGCTTCCCCTTGAAAAGAAATATACTATACTACAGATAATACTGGTAATGATTGCAAGTGGCGCTGCCGGGAATATGATTGACAGAATTAGAAATGAGTATGTTGTTGATTTTATTTCGTTTGTGATCATTAATTTCCCTATTTTTAATGTGGCTGATATATATGTCACTGTTTCCACTATTTTATTTATTATTCTTTTCCTGTTTTATTATAAGGAGAAGGACTTTGATTTTCTTAGCTTTAAACAGCAGAAAAAGTACAGGGAGTTAAAATGACGGATACTTTTGATAAAGAAAACAGAGTAAAATACATGGCCGGAGATGATAATGACGGAGAGAGAGTTGATAAGGTTATGAGCTCTCTCTCTGATTCTATGTCCAGAAGTTATATCCAAAAACTCATAAAGGATCAGAAAGTTTTTGTCAACGGAAAACCTGTGAAAGCAAGTTTTTCTGTATCTGAGGGCGATATACTTGAAATGGAGATTCCAAAGTCTATTATTCCCGATATTGAGCCGGAAAATATACCGCTTGAAATAATATATGAGGACAAGGATGTTCTTGTTGTAAATAAACCGAAAGATATGGTTGTTCATCCTGCGGCCGGACACTATACAGGGACTCTTGTTAATGCACTTATGTATTACCTTGGAGATGATCTTTCCGGAATTAACGGCGTGATGAGACCCGGTATTGTTCACAGAATAGATAAGGATACTACGGGATCTGTAATAATATGCAAAAATGATATTGCGCACAGGGCTATTGCTGATCAATTAAAAGAACACAGTATCAATCGTGTATATCATGCTTTGTGTCACGGGATTATTAAAGATGATGAGGGGACAATCACAGGTAATATAGGAAGATCTGTATCTGACCGAAAAAAGATGAGTATAGTACATGAGGGACAGGGAAAAACAGCAGTTACTCATTATAAAGTTTTAAAGCGTTTTGAAAAGGACAAAATGACATATGTTGAATGTCATCTTGAAACAGGAAGAACTCATCAGATAAGGGTTCATATGGCGCATATAGGACACCCTTTATTGGGAGATACTGTATATGGGCCATCCTTTAAAAGCAAATTCAAGCTTCAGGGACAATGTCTTCATGCTAAAACACTTGGATTCAAGCATCCTGTGTCCGGAGATTATATTGAAACCGATGCGCCATTGCCGGATTATTTTCAGCATCTGCTTGAAATATTAAGCTGAATTTCCCACTTTTTTCTTAATTACCGGCATACAATTATGGTATAATGTATTCAAATATATGAAATCTTTTAAATGGAGGTTTTATTATGAATACAATCATAACAATAGGCAGACAATTTGGTTCAGGCGGACGTGAAATTGGTATAAAGGTAGCTGAACGCTTCGGTATTAAGTGTTATGATAAAGAACTTTTGACCAGAGCGGCATCTGAGAGTGGCTTTGCGCAGGAAATGATTCAGGATCACGATGAGAGGCCGACCACATCATTCCTATATAATCTTGTCATGGATACGTATTCATTTGGATATAATTCTTCCAGTTTTGTTGACATGCCTATCAGCCATAAGATTTTTCTTGCACAATTTGATACCATCAAGAAAATTGCTGACGAAGGTCCTTGCGTAATTGTTGGAAGATGTGCCGATTATGCGCTTTCGGAGTATAAAAACGTTTTAAATATCTTTATACACGGTGATGAGGATGATAAGATTGCCCGTCTGATGGAGCGATATCCGGATGTTACCAATAAAGATAAAGCACTCGAGATGATGCTTAAAAAAGATAAACAGAGACAGAGTTACTATAATTATTATTCCTCAAAGAAATGGGGAAGATCCGATACTTATGATCTTACAATAAACAGCAGCGTTCTGGGTATAGATGGCACAGTTGATCTCATTTGTCAGTTTGTTGAGGATTTTGAAAACAGAGACTAACCGGTTTAATCTTATTTTACAGACTTAAGAAAGGATTAAAGGAGCAGACTTTTTGCTGTTTGCTCCTTTTTGATATCAAAATATGGCTTACAATTTTTTCGCTATTATCTCTAGGATGAAATATATCGAAAGATGGGCGCTTATGCGTAACTCAAGGCAGGAGAATCTATGCGAACACTCCCTTGAAGTTGCTATGATTGCGCATGCTCTTTGCGTTATTGGAAATGTAAGATATGGAAGAAATCTAAATGCGGAGAAGGCGGCTCTGATAGGGCTTTATCATGATGCTTCGGAGATTATTACCGGTGATATGCCGACTCCGGTAAAATATTACAATGAAGAGCTTAAGACCGCATATAAACAGGTAGAAGCAATTGCTGATGTGCAGCTCTTACATAAGCTTCCTGAAGACCTCCAGCCATCATTTGAGAAGATATTTAAAACTCAGGAAGGCGAAGATGAGCTTTATATGAGAAAGCTTGTAAAAGCCGCAGATAAACTATCTGCATTTATTAAATGTATTGAGGAAAAGAATGCGGGTAACAGTGAATTTAGGACGGCTGAAAAGAGCACACTGAAATCTCTGAATAAATTAAAAAGAGAATTACCGGAGGTCTTGGACTTCATGGATGATTTCCTCGAGCCTTATGGTAAAACGCTTGATGAGCTTTCATAATTGTATAATATTCATCAATATACTTGTCTTATCTTAATATGAGGGATGTTTAATGACTTATTTCACCTGTTTTTTTCTTGATGCGGAAAAGGATATAATTGTAAGTCTCTATAAGGACTTGGACAGACTTTATTATGTATTGTCCACTCCGAATCATCATACAGGGAACCTGATCAGGAATCTTGCATCAATATGCAAATTGCCTCTTACTCAAAATGAGGAAGGTTTATTTGTCATTGAGGGTGAAGTTCCGTGCTTTGTAGATGCAGATAACTGTGAGTCTTATATTTTCAGCCTTGGAGACATTGAAATTGCCGATATTTTCCCTGATGGCCGTGTTGATCTAAAGGCTACAATTCCGGCTATAGCCAAGACTCTCATGAGTCAGACAAAAAACTACCAGATTGATCTTTCTAAAACAATTTTCAAAACCTATGTAAATAAAGAACTTAAATTCAGGGCTGATCTTCACACACATATGAATGGCAATCTGCCCGGGGATATCTTAATTGCACTGGGAATTTACCATCAGATAAGATACCCTTTGTATTATGTAAAAAAGCTTGATTTAAAACTTACCAATGAACAATGGGATAAGTTAAATGCACAAAGAAGTAAGGTTGCAAGGCAGTTTATATCTTCGGGACTTGAAGGAAAGTACTTGGACAGAAGAATTAATGATAATACTTTTATTAATTTTGCTGATCTTATTTTAAATAACCTTGATAATGCAGAAATGAATATAGTAAAGATACGCGGTTCTCTTGCGGTTATAAAGGATGGACAGGCCGTTTTTACTAATCTTGAGAAGGTTTATCTTTACAGATATGTTTTTTGTAAAGCAAAAGAAAGTGAAGATAAGATCAGATTGGGCAATATAGACCAGATTCCTGATGAGGATGTAAAGGTTCATGTGAAGCAGATGCTAAAGGACAAGGAAAATCCTGATTATGCATCAAATACTATTTTTCAGGATAAGCTGCTTTGGATTGCAAGAAACTATAAAAAACAAGGTGTTTGTTATGCTGAAATAAGCGATACGACACTTGTTAAGAAATATGAATCCGTGGAAATGCTCAAGGAAGTCCATGATGTGATGCCTAAGATTTATCAGGAAACAGGCGTAATGATAAGATTTCTTGCTGCTATGAGAAGAATTCCGCTTACAATTGTAAAAGACGCGATAACTCCTGCCGATTATCTTGAACAAAATCTGGAGGTCCTCAGAGGCACATTCCTTGATCCCTATGTTGCAGGCTGCGACTTTGTCGGGGAAGAAATAAACGATATTATCACCCTTAAGCCTGTATTTAGAGAGCTTGTAAAATTTGCCGCTATCGATCCGTCTTTTGTTATAAGGGTTCATGCAGGAGAAAATGACAGCTTGAAGGATAATATTTCACATAGCATTAATTGTGTTAAGGATTGCCTTCTTCCGGGGCAGTCTATGCCCAGAATGAGGCTTGGACACGGCCTTTATACCTACTCACCACGGTCTAAAAAAGGACGTGAAGTAATAAAACAGCTAAAAGAGAATAATATAGTTCTGGAATTCCAGCTTACAAGTAATGTTCGTCTAAATAATCTGAACTCGCTCAAAGATCATCCGCTTAAGTATTATTTAAAACAGGGAATCAGATGCGTACAGGGTACAGACGGGGCGGCTCTGTACGGTACCAGTTCGATTGATGAACAGCTTTCTTTAAAGAAAATGCTTGAACTCACGGATGATGAGCTAAAACTCATGAAAGACGCGGAAACAGGCATAATAGAAGAGGGGCAGATAGCTTATTCCGATAAAAAGGCTGCTTTTATTTCAATGCTGAAAAATCGTGATATGGAGGAATTTTTGCTTGAAAAGATGAAGACTGTAAGAATAACAAAGTCTTCTTCAAGAAAAGTAAAAAGATTTGATGCAAATAAAGAGCTTATGGATGAAATTAGTGAAATTACCTGGGATCGTTTTCCTGTTGTTCTTTTGGGTGGCAGTTTTAATACCGAAAAACGTGCGACAAATATCACCCCGGACGGAAAAAAACAACTTGATGCTTTACTAAGATTCATGAATCCCGATGAAGTTTGTTTTATAATAGGCCATAAGCTTTCAGGATATGAAAAATATTTAATTGATCACAATTCAAAAGGATTTAGAATTTATGCCGTAGTTCCTATGCTAATCACAAAGAGTGAACGTGATAAATTAAAGGATGCTGGTGTGTATGTACGTGTTTCCCCTGAAGCTGAAGGAATGGGGATATATAAAAGCTTCAATTACGAGATATTTGAACGAAGACCCTCCATGGTAGTTGCCTTTGACGGAAACAGCGCTGCCGCCAATTTGATTCAGGAAGCTAAAAACGGGAAAGGTAAATCCGTAATATTTATTTGGAGCCATTCCAAAACATTAAAGCAAAAGGCAAAATCCTTGCATGGATATGTAAAATACTTTGATAATGAGAATCCTATAATAAACGAACTAATGCAGCTCCAAAGCGAATTTGGGGATAAGGGATTACATTAAACCGGAATTTTCTGCAATGATATTATTTTATATCTACACACTAAAAAATGCACATATTACAACTACTATCGTGAAAAACACATGCATTATAAAAGAGACAAAATCATTTTGATCTTGTCTCTTTTGATTTAATTATGTTATTGGGATTTATTCACCGAAATCCATAAGTCCTTCGGTTTCATCAGTTACAACTTCTTCATCTTCAAGTTCTGCAGCTGATGGTGTCGGAATAAATTCTGAAATATATGCATCCTGCGGTAATCCTGCAAGCATTGCCGGAAGGTTTAATATAATTCCGTCCATATTATATGGCAACGGAAGTCCTACCTGAATTTTAGAGGTTTTACCATCTTTTTCTTTGGTTACAAGAAGCTGCATATTGAAGTTCTGACCCATGGTATCAACCATACCACGTTCGCCCTCTTTAATAGATGCTACCTTTTCGCCGTTTACGAGGACATCTATCTTATAAGGAACTTCGTCTATTGTTTTTCCACCGTATTCAAGTGGTTTATTATCAAAATATACTGTATGTCCTCTGCCGATTATAAACATGGCTGTTGCAATCAGGACGAGGACTACAAGAGCTATAATGCGATATATCAGGACTTTTTTCTTTGATTTATCCATTTACTTCCTCCTCCTGAGACAAAGCAAGCTGCTGGCTCTCTTTTGATTTATTCTTTCTCTTATTTGTCTCATACATTATAAGTGCAACTGTAATAACCGCATAGGAAACAAATACGCGGAAATACTCTCCTATCATGGAATCGCCGGTAATAACAGTTCCAGCCTTAGGAGCAACGATAAACATTGTGTGGAAAAGTATTATTCCAAGGAACACATTTCCGATAGATGCTTTATCTACAGAAGCACCTCCGACAAGGAGTGCTGCAATACAGAACATACCAATCTGTGAATGTGAGCTGTAGGTTGCAATATTACCCATATTCTGGAGATAGATGATCATACCAATGCCTGCAAATACTGTAGAAAGAACCATTGATATAATTCTGGTACGCTCAACATCTATTCCGGCATCTCTAGCTACTTCCATATCCTGTCCGACTGCTCTCATATCCTGACCAAGCTTAGTCTTTCTGAACCAGATGATAACAAGGCATAATAAGAACACGATAATGAAAGTTGCGACAGGTATCTTTACTCCTGCAATGGTAAGAGGAATAAGGTTATCAAGCTTTTGTCTCATGGATAAAAGTGATACTGTGTTTCTGACACCATAGCCTCTGGGAAGCTTGATTGTACCGTGCTTAATTGGAATAACAGGTCCCATAAGGTAAAGTACAACAAGCTGGTAAATACCGTTGATAAAGAAACTTATAATATAACTCGTGATCATCTCACGCCCTTTAGCCATATTGAGCACTTTTCCGCAGAAAAGACCAAGCAGTGCAGAAATCGGTATTGAAATGATCATGGCAAGTACCATACCGGGGATTCCGACAATCTGCCAATCACATACAAGTATAAGACCAATCTCTCCTGCCATAGCTCCAAGAGTCATTGAAAAGTTAAGACCCATTCCGGCCATAATCGGAATAAGAAGGCTAAGGATCAAAAATGCATTTCTTCCCATTCTTGTAACAATCTCATTTGCCAGATAGCTCGGAGAAAGTCCTGAAATCGGCGCACATACCGCACATATAAGAAGAAACATAAGAGGTACTGAAAACCTTCTGAGGTAATCGCCTAAACTATTTTTACTCATTTTGCTCCCTCCGTTTTTCTTGTAAGTGCATACAGAATCATACCGTTGGAAACAATTATTCTGATAACCTCACTCATATCAAGATGAATCATATTGTTCATTACTGTAGGTGTCATTGTTACAATACCCTGGAAAAGGATTGTTCCTATAATAACATTCATGATTGAAGCTTTATTAACGGATGCTCCACCTATAAGGATTGCGGATACAGCAGGAAGCGCCATGTAAAAAGGTGCCATATAGAGCTGAATAAAGCCAAATCCCTGCTCATAAACAAGAATGCCTATAGCTGCAAGCCATGTGGACATTACAACGGAAATAAGTCTTATTTTGTTTACATTAATTCCTGCAGATCTGGCAAATTCAGGATTTGAACCAACTGCAGTCATAGCGGTTCCTGTCTTTGTATGAAGGAAAGCCCACATAAGGAAAGCAAGAAGCGCAAAGAAAATAAGGGCTCCTGTAGGTATTGAAAGATTACCTATATTGATCTGAAGAATCTTTGCAAGAGCCTGAGTATAGTAACCTTCAAGGGAAATTGTAGTTCTGAGACCTTTGCCTGCCA
This sequence comes from Butyrivibrio sp. INlla16, assembly GCF_900104155.1. GTDB lineage: Bacteria > Bacillota > Clostridia > Lachnospirales > Lachnospiraceae > Butyrivibrio. The sequence goes on along the minus strand of NZ_FMYB01000011.1, from coordinate 6,818 downwards.
TACCCCATACCATGTTGGGACTGTGGTAAGGAAGAAGAAGCCACATCATACACATAAGAGAAACTGATGAAAATCCAACATATGTTGCAATCATCATCTCTCCACCCTTAATTTTGTTAAGTAGCCAACCGTAAACACTTCCGAATACCAGAGCAAAGGGTGTTGCAAGAAGAATTGCCATGAAGAATGACATAGTTCCTGTAAAACCAAGCTCTATTGAAAGAGTTGCACCTAAAAGACCGGAAATAATTCCAAGAGGAAGGCCGAAATTCAGTCCGCAACCGGAATGAACCATAGGTACCATTGCCAGTACAAGAATTCCGTTCCAGCTAAAGCGGTTAATAATATTTGAAATCTGTGTGGGTAGATCAGCTCCCACAAAGGGCGAAACAACAAGTAAAAGTACAAGGAAACCGGTAATAATAAGTCTCGGAAGGCCGAAATCCTTGGCTATGCTTCTTGCCCTATCTTTAAATGTGATCGTAGTTGTCTGTTCACTCATCACGTATTACTCCTTAACAGTTTTGCAGCATAAGTTCGCCGAATTTTTCAAGCTGTTCACCTGCAGGGAGTATACCTGCAACCTTTCCGCCTGAAACGATCGCTATCCTGTCACAGGTTCTTCTAAGCTCTTCCAACTCGGAGGATACCATGACAATTGTTACGCCTTTTTCTTTATTGAACTTTTTCAAAGCATCAAGCACCAGTGATTTAGCACCTACATCGATACCTCTTGTAGGTTCGCTTACAAAAAGCAGCTTAGGTTCAAGAGCAAAGGCTTTTGCAAGACATACCTTCTGTTGATTACCACCTGAAAGCTCTTTTGCTTTCTGAGTTGAGCTTGTGCACTTAATTTTAAGTTCATCAATATATTTGTCGGTGACTGCTTTAATTGCGGAGTCATCTCTCCATTTAATCATGCCTCCGAGATATTTTTTCAAAAACTTGTCCTGAATCTGCATTGCAGGGAAAGAAATATTCCACTCTAGGGATTCGTCTAAAAGAAGACCGACTCCTCTTCTATCCTCTGATACAAAAGCAAATGATGAATCAAGACATTTTCTCGGATTATTTAAGGGAATATCATTGCCTTCGAAAGTAACGGTTCCTCCGGCCTGATATAGTCCCATAACTCCGTTCGGAATACCAAGCTTACCCTGACCTGCAAGACCGCCGATACCTAAAATTTCGCCCTCTCTGACGTCAAGATTGACATTTCGCACGGTTTCACCAGGCATATCAACCCAAAGCTTTCTGATAGACATAACGATCTTTTTGTCAGCTCCGAGATCTTCGGTAACATGATTGGCATCGGAACCCGCTACGTCACGGCCGACCATCCATTTAGTGATATCAGCAACACTTGTATCCTTTGTTGCGGATTCGTTAACTACATAGCCATCACGCATGGTAATGACTCTGTCACATACCGAGAGAATTTCTCCAAGTCTGTGTGTTATGAAAATAACAGCTATACCTCTTTTAGACATGCCTCGGATAGAATCAAGAAGAGCCTCTGCCTCTTTTTCTGTCAAAACCGCAGTGGGTTCGTCAAGAATAAGAAGCTTTAACTGCTCCTTTGAAAGCTCTCTTGCAATCTCTGTAAACTGCTTATGGCCTACAGGCATGTTTGAAGTAAGCATGTTTTTATCTATATTAACGCCCATTTTCTGAATAGCTTCATCGGCGCGTGTATCCATATCCTTACGATCCAGTGTATCCATACGGTCACTGAAAAGCTGTGAAAGAACACTTTTTTTCTTTGATTCTCTGTTTAATAAAATGTTTTCTGTAGCCGTAAATCCGGGAATAAGTGAAAATTCCTGATGTACCATCCCGATACCTGCGGCAATGGCATCAAACGGGGACTGAAATGAAACCTTTTCACCGTTCAGAATAATATCTCCGCCAAATCCGCCTGTTTCACGTATGGAATCTGCTCCAAACAGAATTTTCATTAGCGTGGATTTTCCGGCACCGTTTTCTCCGCAAAGACCTATTACCTCGCCCTCATTCAAGGTAAGGTTGATGTCGGTAAGGACCTGATTACCAAAGAAGTCCTTTTTTATGCTTTTCATTTCAAGTAGTGGTGCTTTACCCATTATTTAAAACCTTTCCATACCTCAAAATATGGGGAGATAAAAAGCATCTCCCCACATAAGGTAAATCTTATTTTGTTGTGAAGTACTTTTCAGGAACCTCAACCTCGGTTGAACCCATGTATTTTCCGGGATCACCCATGATGTATGTATCCTGGTAGATCAGGAAGGTGTTGTCTGCCTTAACTCCTGTATCTGCGTTGGTGTAGTTGGAACCGTTCCATGCTGCACCGGGTGAAAATACTTCGTATGCCTTTGAAATATCATCGATATTTGTGAGTTCGCTCTTGCCATCGATTACATTCATAGCATGCTGTGCAAGACCTGCTGAAACAGTGTAGCCATAAGAGTATGCCCATGTTCCGAATCTTCCTGCGCCGCCTTTTTCTACAACTGCGCTCTCAACCTTAGCAAGGATCTTCTCAAAGTCACCTGCCTCTTCTGTGAGGTCAAGACCAAGTGCTCCGGGATATCCCATAAGAGGTGAAGGAAGGTCTGCTTCGATGAAGTAACCACCGTTCTCAAGAAGTCCTCTGAGAAGGGGCTCTGTGTGAGCATCATTTGTACAGAAGTAAGCAGAGTTCTGACCATACTTTTCAACCCACTCCGGAACATGCTCAGCGATGTAAGCCTGTGCTCCGGGAACACCTACGTCTGTTGTCGGATCGGGAGCTGACTCCATAACGAATTCCATACCGAACTCTTCACAAGCAGCCTTCATAATTGCAACACGACGGCTCATTGTCTCATAGGACAGATGACGAGGGAATGAAATGTGAACGAATGTGTCACATCCAAGCTCGTGCGCTGTACGGATGATAAGATATCCGCGAGCAACAAAGTCGTTGTTACATACAAGATCAGCTGCGCTTCCAATTTCAGGAAGATCCTCATGTGACTCACCTGCAATACAGATGATGTCAGGTCTTCTCTCCTTGATCTGACGGAATGCTTCTGTTGTTCCGGGAATAGCCTGGTTTACGATGATAGCCTTCATATCGGCATCATCTGAAAGATTAACGATTGTCTGGATAGTTGTCTCAAGCTCTTCGGTAAAGTTGTCGGGATAGGTTGCAAGAATAACTCTGTCCTCTCCGTACTTTGCCTGAAATGCCTCAGCACCTCTTCTGTCATCCTCAGACTGGGATACAGATCCTGTTACAATACCAATATGGTAATCTCCTGAAGCCACCTCTGTAGCTTCCTCTGATGTTTCAGCATCAGCTGTCTCATCAGTTGCCGCATCTTCATTAGTATCTGCAGCGGTCTCTGTCTGTGCAGTATCCTCTTCTACAGTCTCGATAGTAGCAGCGCCGCTATTACCACAAGCCATAAGCATTGTGGAGAGCATAACGGTGGCGGTCATAACGCCAATTAACTTTCTCATACACTTTCCTCCTTTGAAGTTTTAAAGCGTTAACTTTATAAATGCAATTATATAGAGAAAACTCAAAAAAAACAATAAAAAATATCAATTCGGAGATTAATTCCTTCATGATTTGACTAATATTTTTCATTCTTTTTGAAAAAGTGATCTATATTGAAGGTTAACATAAGGTGATATACAATAATTATATTATTTTCAGAAAGAGAGAATGAATATGACAAAGGAAACACAGGAAAAATTAAATTATATTCTTAAGGCGTCTAAAGAAATTGAGACGTATAATCATGCATGCAGAATTTTGTCCTATGATCAGGAGACAATTTGTCCTGTTAAGGGGATGGAGACTCAGGGGGAGGTATCAGCTTTTCTCAGCAACCAGGCTTTCAAAATAGCTAAAGATGCAAAATTCACGGAAGCTGCGGAATATCTCTATGAGCACAAGGATGAACTTAATGAATGGGATACTGTTTTGGCTGATCAGCTTCACAGAGCATATATTAAAGAAAAAAACATAACACCCGAAAAGAATATGGAGATTTCATTGGTTTACAATAAAGCTTTTGTCGACTGGTCAAAAGCAAGGGAAGCATCCGATTTTTCCATGTTCAGAGAATCATTTAAAAATGTCTTTGAGATGAATAAGGAAATAATCAAATTAAGGGATATCAATGCCGGCGGATCAGTATATAACCAGCTTCTTGATGATTATGAGCGTGATATTACAACAGATGTTTTGGATGAGTGCTTTGGAAAGTGCAAGGAAAGGCTGCTTCCTCTTCTTGATAAAATCAAGAACAGCAAAAAGAATATCAGAAGAGATTTTCTTGAAATAGAGGTTACTGACGAACAACAGGCGAAAATTGCTAAATGGCTCCTTGAAACAATTGATTTTGATCTTGAAAGGGGTGCATTTACGACTTCTGAGCATCCCTTCACAAATGGCCTTGGCAAAGATGATGTGCGTGTTACTACTCACTACTACCCCAATTACTTTATAGGAAGCATGTATTCAATAATACATGAGGGTGGTCATGCTCTTTTTGAGATGCTGGTTCCGGAAGAAAATCACGAACACTTTATAAATGATGGTAAGACAATGGGGATGCATGAGTCTGTATCCAGGCTATATGAGAACAGAATCGGTCGCTCAAAGGAATTTGTAAGTCTCATTTATCCTAAAGTGTGTGAAGTATTTCCTCAGGTTATGAAGGATGTTTCCGAAAACGAATTATATGAAGCATTAAATATTGTTGAGCCATCCCTTATCAGAACCGAAGCAGATGAACTCACCTATACATTTCATGTAATAATTCGCTATGAAATTGAAAAGGCGCTCTTTGAAGGTACTCTTGTTATAGATGATGTTCCAAAGGTATGGAATGAAAAATATAAAGGGTATCTTGGAATTGAGCCTGAAAACGACAGGGAAGGCGTACTTCAGGATGTTCACTGGACCTTTGGCTTTGGTTATTTCCCTGCTTATGCAATCGGTAATATGTATAATGCTATGTATTTCAACCGTATGAAAAATGAAATTGACATAAGCAATCTTGTTGCTAAAGGCGATTTTAGGACACTGAATAATTGGATGGCTGAAAATGTCTTTAAGAAAGCAGATCGTCTTTCACCTTCTGAGTGGATAAAAGAAATCACAGGAAGAACTCTTACAGCTGATGATTTCCTGGATTACCTGGAAGAAAAATACACAGAATTATATAACTTATAATTTTTTACTTTAAGAAAAAAACGGCCCGAAGTTTTATTATACTTCGGGCCGTTTTGTATTTTTTGGTTTTATATTCTTGCTACTCCGCATTCTCTTGCAGCTTTTGCTACAGCCTCAGCAACAGCAGGTCCCACTCTCTTATCAAAAGCAAGCGGAAGAATGTATTTTTCGTTTAATTCATCAGATGATACAAGATTAGCAAGTGCATAGGATGCAGCCTGTTTCATCTCTTCGGTTATGTCCTTTGCCCGTACATCCAGTGCTCCGCGGAAAAGACCGGGGAAACAAAGAACGTTGTTAATCTGATTGGGATGATCACTTCTGCCTGTGCCGACAACTGCTGCACCGGCTTCAAGCGCTTCCACAGGCTCAATCTCAGGAACAGGATTTGCCATAGGAAAAACAATAGCTTTTTCATTCATGGACATAATCATATCCTTTGAGACTATATGAGGAGCACTGACGCCGATAAATACATCAGCACCTTCCATTGCGTCTGCAAGCTTTCCACTGAATTTCTCGGGATTTGTAATATCTGCCATCTCTGCCTGGGCTGAATTCATCTCGACACCTGCACAGAGAATTCCGTTTCTGTCAACCATTTTCAGGTGTTTTATGCCAAGATTAAGAAGGTGCTTACCAATAGCAATACCTGCGGAACCCGCGCCGTTGATTACCACTTTTGCATCAGAGATTTCTTTACCTACGACTCGCAGTGCATTGATAAGCGCTGCACCAACAACCACTGCTGTTCCATGCTGGTCATCATGGAATACGGGAATGTCACAGAGCTCCTTTAATTTCTTCTCAATTTCGAAACATCTTGGTGCTGCGATATCCTCGAGATTAATACCGCCAAAAGAACCTGAAATAAGATAAACAGTACGAACTATTTCATCGACATCCTTGCTTCTGATACAGATAGGAAAAGCATCAACATCCGCAAACTCCTTAAAAAGAGCACATTTACCCTCCATAACAGGCATTCCTGCTTCAGGACCGATATCGCCTAGACCAAGAACAGCTGTACCATCTGTAATTACAGCTACAAGATTATGACGTCTTGTAAGAGTGTAAGATTTTTCGTAATCCTTCTGAATTTCAAGACAGGGCTGGGCAACTCCGGGAGTATAAGCAAGTGAAAGATCTTCTTTATTCTCAACTTTTACCCTGGAAACAACTTCAATCTTACCCTTCCACTCTCCGTGCAGACGCAGTGACTCTTCTGAATAGTTCATCTTCTCATCTCCTAAATCATTTTTTGTATTTTTGTATAAATAGAAATTAGAGGCCTCTGGCATATGTGTGGAAGCCTACGCACCTTAACAACATAACAATATATACTTGAAAAGCCATCTGGCTTTCCTTAAAGTGTAGCTGACTAAGAAACACAAAAGGAAAGGATCCAGATGACTTCAGCTACTACTTTATTCAAGGAACTCTTAAATGTCAATGATACGATTATTGATGATATCAAAGTCTCAAAGAACCACTATGATGAAAAGGTTCTTATAGCCAGGATTCATCCTCGCAAAGGGCAGCAATGGAAATGCCCTATATGTGGTAAGCGATGCAAGGTTTATGACCAGCCATACGAAGAAAGACG
>NZ_FMYB01000025.1 GCF_900104155.1 Butyrivibrio sp. INlla16 | reverse complement strand
TTGTCTCAGGATCATAATGAGATGTAGACTCGTAAACGGCAATCATTCCAGTCTTTTTGTTTGTGTACTTCACTATCGACATCTTTCATCCAACCTCCTTAACTGTACTTGGTACTATTTATTATATATCATACCAATATTTATGTCAATACGTGTATTGGTATTATTTAGTTATATAGTACCATTATTTTCCACAAACTTTCAATCAGAAATTAGTGCAAAATGCAGAGAGGCCGTAACCCCAGACATAATCTGAGTTTACGACCTCTTGCATCAATCAGCACTTATATATTTTTAGTCAATCATTAGACCGTGAATAGTAACAAGTGAGTAAAAAAATTCCTCTTCTATGCAACAGAAATGCTACCATAACTGTCTAAATATTAGAAGGAATTATTGGAGGATATACATGAAAAATTGTGTTATTTACGGTAGTATCGGTGGCATTTCTTGGTATGGTTGCCTGCAGTTCTCAAAAAACAGAGATAACATAAAAGAGATCTATTTGAGATATCTGGGTGGGTATATGAGCGTTTTGGAAGAATCACAAAGAGAAAACCTGTTCATCCGGGAGCATCTTGATTTCGAGGACGATACAAGAAAATGCCCGGAATATACAATTGATGATGAAGAAATCGACAAAGATGCTTTTGAAAAAGAACTGAAATCTAAGATTCTTGATCATGTTTTGGAACGTTCATCATGGAAGGTAATAGAAATTGAATGATCTTTACAATGCTCAATGGCATATTTTTTATCTGAAACGATAACAAATATGCGCACAAGGTATGTCCCCAAAAGCTTTTAGGTGCGAAAACAATAAATCAAAAAGAAAGGGGCTTATTTGTTGCATTAGACATAGTATGTTCACAACAAATCAAGAGGGATTCATCAGAATTATTGTATGCGAAAAAACGCATAGCAACAAACTAAGAAGAAGCATCCGGATTTGTTGTGTTTACAGAAAATAGAAACAACAAATAAATAAGAATTAGTTGGATTTATTGTGCCAGAGAAAAATGGATACAATAAACGGAGAGGAAACAGGCAAAATTGTTGTTCTTGCAGAAAATAGATACAACAAATATAGAGGAATTAAGAGAATTTTTTGTACTCGAAAATAATAGGTACAATAAATCAGGAAAAATCAAGCTAATTTATTGTATCTATAGGAAAAAACGAGCTCCGCTCGCTTAACAAAAGAATACGTAAATCATTCGGAAGCGGGTGATGGGGCGGCTGAGCGCCAGTGGCGCTCATCTTAGCCGCCGACCGAGCCGGCAGGCGAGATAAGAACAATAGTAAATCGGGGAGAGCGGGTGATGGGGCGCTGCTCGTCCGGGGGACGAGCGCTATGCGCCGACCGGAGCGGAGCGGAGACCGAACCATGGGTTCGAGGGCTCCGCTCCCTTAACAAAAATAACCTAGGTCATACGACCTAGGTTATTTTGTTAAGCGGGTGATGGGAATCGAACCCACGTATCTAGCTTGGAAGGCTAGTGTTCTACCATTGAACTACACCCGCATGTACAATATTGAATTTAAATCGGGGTGACAGGATTCGAACCTGCGACCTCCTGGTCCCAAACCAGGCGCTCTACCAAGCTAAGCCACACCCCGTTTGGAAGCGTTTTGTTCATTACCTGACCCGCAACGCAAGTACGATTATATATCCTTATCAAAGTAATTGTCAACACGATTTTTAAATTTTTTTCAAAAAAAATTTCCACATAAATTAAAAAGCTATAAAACATCCTGAATAAAGGGAAAACAATAGGGTAAAATCCGCCTGATGATGATATCATAATAATACATAAAAGGTGGATATAACAACAATGGACAATGAAAAAGAATCGGTATTTTTAAGTGACAATATGATGACCACGGCCTGCATCATCGCTGTATGTGCAAGCCTTATGACCATATTCCTCGTTCGCACCGTAGATGATAAATTCATCATGTTCGAGGATATCCTCAAGCTCGTTACAATTTGCTGTACCTATGTGGCATACAAGAGATTCAGCTGGGATGTTACCAAGGGCCTCATGGGCGGCGTGCTGTTTTGCCTTATGTACCAGGAAGCCCATCTTGTACTTGAGCAGCTTTGGGGTAAGGAAGACTTCGACACCTACCTGATCATCGGCGTTCAGGGTAGTATATACCTTGCGGCAGCAGGTATGTCCTTCATAATGACGATAATCATCACCATCAATCATTTCATCATTAACTATGCGAAAAAAGGCAATCCCGAGAATGTAATCCTTAACAGAATGGCGATTGTCTATAAAATAGTTGTCACTCTGGTTATGATCATCGCAAATGGCAAGCTTACCTTTGCCAAGACAATAATCTGGGAAAACGGACTTAGGTACATCACAGATATCGCGATAATTCTCCTTATAATCAGCATTGAATCCAAGATGGATTCCTTCAAGGTGCTCAGAGAAGAACTCCTCAAACAGAAAAAAGAGAGGAGGAAGAGCAAATGACCTTGAGAAAACGACTTACCGGAATCTGGCTGATGGCGATGGCACTGCTTTCATTTGGAGCTTATACAACCTTCTTTGTTGCGCAGATGTCGGCGCCTTACATCGTTTACTGGACGCTTCCGATTTTCCAGAGTATAGCGCTTGTGATTTATCTGTGGGGACCTGATAAGATCAGATTTAAACCACTAAAACTCACGTACAGGCTGTGCTATGCGACTTCATTCCTGGTTATTCCTGCGTTTGTCTTTATATTCATGGGACTGATATCGCAGTATCATGTGAATATAAAAGAGAGCATAGATGCGCGAAATATTCCTGTGAAAGATATCCTTCCGGGGGATGAGACGCTCATTTTCAAAACCGATAAGGTTTACGTGTTTTTTCCTGAATATACCACGGTGGATCTCGAATGCGGGAAGCGTCCGTCAAAATCCGATGAATCGATTACCTGGTGCTGCGGCGCCGCTTTTCAGCATGCTGTGCAGATAAAATTCTCCCAGGATAATATCGAGGGGGATCACGCATCCCACGGCGAATTCTACGATAGCCCCTATGACAGGGATTCGGACGGAGCCTTCACTTTTGCAAACGGACAATTTGGATTTGAATTCGAAAATAAAACCGAGGCTGTTCAGAAAGCAGCTAAGGCAGGTGGCAGTGGTTTTATGCAGCTTGCCATGATAAAAGACAAAAGAAATGTTATGAATTTCGACAGACCGAGAGCCAGATGCTACAGGGCTCTTGCGGAACTTAACGGGAACCTTTGCGTGATAGACTCCGTAAAAATGATGCATTTTAATGAATTCATGTCTGAACTTAGAAGGCTTGGCGTAACCAACGCAGTGTACATGGACATGGGCGCAGGTTGGAACTACTCCTGGTACAGATGCGCAAATGGAAAAGTGCGCACACTCTTTGGGCTCCCTGTGCCGTGGTCTCACAACTGGATTGTTTTCAGGAAATAAGTAAAACCGGAGAACGTAAGCTCTTTAAGAACTGTAAGGCGGATGAATATTATGAATCACACCATGGATTATGTAAATATAGGAATATCGTCGTTCCTACTGGCGATAGTTGGCATCAAGCTTTTCGGAGACATCCACATGAGGAAGATTGCCAACAAGGAAAGAGGCCAGTTTACCAAGATGCTCTTTTCGGATATGCTGATGCTTATCTCTGTTCTTGCTGTGAAAATTGTGGTATGTCAGGACTTTGATAACGACGAGCTGGTGCTTATTACCAAAATTGCATATTCTGTATATTTTATCGCTTTTTATTCACTTCTTGGATTTTACGGCATATATGTTTCATATTATATTTCCAGGCGAAGCGGCAGACAGCTTGAGATGAAGAAGTTTGTAATACCATTGGCCACAATTTTTTCAATATTCTGGGTGGTTTGCCTCTTTTACGGTTTTGTAGTATCCTTCGATGGAATCAATTTTGAGAAGGGACCGCTTTACTTTGCGGGCCAGGTCGGCGGATATCTGATAATTCTTCTTGTCCTTGTCTACATGATTGTTTACAGAAAATACCTCAAGAAGGATAATGTCATTGCGCTTTTGTCCATCGTATTTTTCCCGCTTATCGGAGTAATACTCAGGGCATTCGTGCCGGGAATCGAGATCATGCCCTACATGATCTGCCTGTCTCTTATTCTTATGGACAATACCTTCCAATATGAGCAGGAGAGGCTTCTTCTTGAGCAGGAGGACAAAATATCAAGAGACAGAATCAAGATCCTTCTGACGCAGATCAAGCCGCATTTTTTATATAACGTGCTGAACTCGATCTATGTTCTGTGTGAAAAGGACCCCGAAAAGGCTCAGGAGGCCATCGGAAGATTTTCGGATTACCTTCGCGGAAACTTAAGTAACCTTGAAAAGGAGGACTGCATCACCTTCCTTAGGGAGATGGAGCATGTCACTAATTACCTCAGCCTTGAGAAAATGCGTTTTCGTGAAAAGCTGACCATCAAATACGATATAAGAGACGAAAGCTTCGATATTCCGGCCCTTTCGGTGCAGCTGCTTGCGGAAAATGCCGTAAAGCACGGAATCCATAAAAAAGAAGAAGGCGGGACGGTTAGGATTGAAAGCTATTCCGATTCGGAATACTATTATGTGATAGTGGAGGATGACGGAGTCGGATTTAACCCCGATGAGTACAAAGAGGGCGACGGGCTTCACATAGGCCTTGATAATCTTAGGGAGAGGCTCCTTAGAATGTGCGGCGGACACCTTGTTGTTGAGAGCACTCCGGGAGTCGGAACGAAGTCGACCATCACGATCCCCCGTGGATCTAATTAAAGAGGAGTAATGAAAAAATAATGCGAATAATTGCAATTGACGATGAGGACCTTGCGCTTGAAGGTTGTATGAGTGCCATAAAAAAAGCGATTCCGGGTGCCCAGGTTGAGGGCTTTACCAGTGGAAAAGCCGCTCTCGAAAAGGTTGTGGATATAAACCCGCAGATAGCTTTCCTTGATGTTGAGATGAGAACTGACAACGGCGTGGAAGTTGCGAAAAGACTGCAGGTAATAAATCCCAGAATCAATATTATTTTTGTCACGGGCTATTCTGAATATATGAAGGAAGCCTTTGCACTCTATGCCAGCGGCTATATCATGAAGCCGGTTACGCCTGCCAAGATTAAGAGCGAGTTTGAACATTTGAGGTTCCCGATAGAGACTGAAAAAAATGCAAAACTGCGAATTCACACCTTCGGGGAGTTTGAAGCCTTTACAAAGGACGGGCTGCCGCTTGAATTTGCTTACAGCAAGACCAAGGAACTCCTTGCGGTTCTGATTGATGCCAACGGAGCGATGAGAACTTTTGACCAGATCATGGACAGAATCTGGCAGGACGAGGATGATCCCAGCGGCCACAGATCCTATATGAGAAACCTATTTGCCGATATGAGCAGAATATTTACCGAAAACGATTGCGCAAATGCGCTTATAAGAAGACGTGGCGAGGCCGGAATTAATAAAGAATATTTTGACTGCGATTATTTCAATTATCTCGCGGGACAGCGTGAAGACTCGGGTTTCGCGGGTGAGTACATGAATCAGTACAGCTGGGCGGAGCCGACACTTGGAAAATTATGTCAGCTTTCCGATGATTTTTGGTAAAAACGTTTCAGTAAAGTCTGGGAAGCCGCATAAACAGTGAGCTTAAACGTTGTGACACTTTTGTGACGCATAATATGAGACAATAAAGTCCCAAATGATTTCCTCTATTATATAGTTCCCTCTATAATAATTAAGGATGGGAAGAGCGCTTGCATTGCAAGCGCTTTTTTCATGCCTTTTTTGATGTTTTTTAATATTTGGGGTTGATAAAATACATCAAGTGTATTATTATGTATAAAACAAAGTGATTAATGAATAAATATGCAATTATTTATGAATAAAACTTGTATAAAGAAGGAGGCTATTATGAAGAAGAAACTTATCTCAGCTATTTTAATCGGAGCTATGACTTTTAGCATGACAGCATGCGGCGGCGCATCTAAGGATGCAGAAGCTCCCGCACAGACAGAGCAGAGCGCAGAGACAGCAGAGAGCACAGATGCTACAGAAGAGGCAGCAGGCGAAGAGGCTTCTGCAGGCGCAGAGATTTCCACAGTTACACCCGGAAAGCTCACAGTAGCAACATCACCAGATTTTGCACCTTATGAATTCTATGCAGTAGGCGATGACGGAACACCTACTCTTGCAGGTTTTGATATTGCACTTGCCCAGTATATCGCAGATTATCTCGGACTTGAGCTCGAGGTTGTACCGGTTGACTTTGACGGTGTACTTATGGAGCTTCAGACCAAAGCAGTTGATCTTGGAGTTGCAGGACTTTCACCTGATCCGAAGCGTGAATCTATCATGGACTTTTCAGACATTTATTATGAAGGAGGCCAGTCCTTCGTATGTCTTCAATCCAATAAGGATCAGTTCGCAAGCCTTGAGGATACCAATAACCCTGATATCGAGGTAGGTGCCCAGACAGGAGCTATTCAGGTTGATCTTGCACAGGCTAACAGCCCTGATGCTGAGCTTATCCAGCTTACAAAGGTAACAGACATTATTGCCGAGCTCCTTGCAGGTAAACTTGACGGAGCATATATTGAGACAGCTGTTGCTGAGAGTTATGCTAAGAATTATCCCGAGCTTTGCGTAGCACTTGATGTACCTTACGATGGAGCGGAGGGTTCCGCAATCGGTATCAGCAAGGGAAATGATGCTCTTAAGGCAGGCGTTAACGAGGCAATTGCCAAGGCTAAGGCAGAAGGAAAAATGGATGAGTTTGTAGCAACAGCTAACGAGCTTGCTTCAGGCGAGATTATCGAGGGACTTCTTGATCAGTAATTATTGATCGGATTGTAAAATATACATGCGAACCCGGAGATGTCATGTTTCCGGGTTCGTTTAATTTTGCGGAAATGTTCTGCATTTTCAGCCGCGTTTTATGATATATTAGAAATGACACATTAACATAATTTCGGAGATAAAAGTACGTTATGGACAGTTTTATACAAATTGAGAATTTTTCAAAAATCTCACCTTATGCTTCACTATTCTGGCAGGGCATGGCGGTAACGATCATGCTTTCACTTTTCACCGTGGCCATCGGTTTCGTGCTGGCACTTATTCTTTCGGCAATGAGAATGACCAAGTTCTATCCTCTTGCATTTCTTGGGCTCGATAAGGATGGACATCAGAAGGAGAAAGGAATCGGTGTTACAATCGGAAAGTTTAATCCGATAAGCTTCCTTGCGACTGCTTACGTTGAGATTTTGAGATCGACTCCCGTTATCGTTCAGGTGGCGATCATCTATTATGGCGTATTCGGAGCGCTCATAGAACTTCCCAATTTTACATTTCTTGGATTCATTAAATTCGAGCGATTTTTCCCCGGAGTTGTGGCTCTTGGTATGAACTCTGGTGCATACCTGTGCGAGATCATGAGATCCGGTATTCAGTCGATCGACGGCGGTCAGACTGAGGCTGCGAGATCTCTTGGTATGAGCCAGTTCCAGAATATGAAATATATCATTCTTCCGCAGGCGATAAAGAATATTCTTCCTGCGATTGCGAATGAGTTCGTTGTTATCATCAAGGAGTCAGCGATAACCTATACCATCGGCGTTCAGGATATTATGTCTGCGGTTAACGCTGTGCGCGGTGCAACCTTCATTATTATCGAGCCTTTGCTTGTGGCAACGGCAATTTATTTCTGCCTGTGCTTCCCTACAAGTAAGGTAATCGCATATTTCGAAAGGAGGATGAGCCGTGGAGACAAGAGATAAGCTTATACAGATTACAAATCTTGAAAAACATTATAATTTCGGAAAAATCAAGGCTCTCGACGGTGTGACCGTTGACATTGATAAGGGCGATGTCATGGTTGTTATAGGACCTTCGGGAAGCGGCAAATCGACTTTTCTTCGCTCATTGAATCTCCTCGAGGAGCCCACGGGCGGTGCAATTATTTTTGATAATGTCGATATCACCAAGAAGAAATATAAAGATGAAAATGGTAAGTGGGTGAAGGTAAATATGGATCTTCACAGGCAGAAGATGGGAATGGTTTTCCAGCATTTCAATCTTTTCCCGCACAAGACAATTATGGAGAATATGATTCTCGCACCTGTTAAGGTTAAGCATATGCCGGAGGATGTGGCAAAGAAAAAGGCGTACGATCTTTTGGGGCGCGTAGGTCTTTTTGACAGGGCAGACGCTTATCCGATTCAGCTCTCAGGCGGTCAGAAGCAGCGTATAGCTATTGTTAGGGCACTTATGATGGAGCCCGAAGTTATGTTGTTTGATGAGCCCACTTCCGCTCTGGATCCGGAGATGGTCGGCGAGGTTCTTGATGTTATGAAGCAGCTGGCAGACGAGGGTATGACGATGGTTGTGGTAACTCACGAGATGGGCTTTGCACGCGAAGTGGGTAACCGTGTGCTTTTCATGGCTGACGGTAAGCTCCTTGAGCAGGGCTCTCCCGATGAGATTTTCAACCACCCCAATCACCTGCGCCTTAAGGAATTCCTGAGCAAAGTATTATGATTGATATAAAGAAAAAAGCAATTAATGAAATTGAAGGTAAGAGTGACCTTATTCGAGAGGTGGCGGGGCGTATTTGGGAGTACGCGGAGCTGTCTCTGAAAGAGTATAAGTCGTGCGATTTGTATTGTGAGGTATGTGAGAAGGAAGGCTTTGCGGTGGAGAAGGGAATCTGCAAAATTCCCACAGCTTTCAAGGCGAGCTTTGGAAGCGGGAAGCCGGTGATCGGAATTCTGGCGGAGTATGATGCGCTATCCGGGCTTTCACAGCAGGCTGCTTCACTTGAGGAAAAACCGATAGAGCAGGGCGGATCAGGACATGGCTGCGGTCATAACCTTCTGGGAGCGGGAGCTCTGGCGGCAGCAATCGGAATAAAGAAGTATCTTGAGGAACGATTGAAGAATGCTGAAGATAAACAGGCAGCAGAAGTCGGTACTGTAATCCTCTACGGCTGTCCCGGTGAGGAGGGCTGCGCCTCCAAGGCTTTCATGGCAAGAGATGGCGAATGGAAAAATCTGGATGCTGCGTTGACCTGGCATCCCGCTGACAGTAACGAGGTTGTTACGGGATCGTCGAATTCCTGCATACAGGTGGAGTACACTTTTCATGGAATAGCATCCCATGCCTCCGGTGCCCCTGAAAAGGGAAGAAGTGCACTGGACGCGGTAGAATTGATGAATATCGGCGTTCAGTTTTTACGAGAACATATAAGCGACAAGGCGCGGGTGCACTATGCGATAACCGATGCGGGCGGAGTGAGTCCTAACGTGGTTCAGCCCAATGCGAAGGTGCTGTATATGGTTCGATCCAATCACGTGGCGGAGGCGGTGGAGCTTCAAAAGCGTGTAGATAAGATCGCGGAGGGTGCGGCGCTAATGACCGAGACGACTTTTGTCAGGAAGTTTGTTGATGGCATGTCGGATACTGTGACGAACCGCGCGCTGGAAAAAGTGCTATATAAGAATTTCGAAGAAATTGGGGTGCCGACCTTCAATGAGGAGGAACTCGAGTTTGCGAGTGCTCTTTCAAAGACCTTTGAGCCTGATGGGAACGGCATGAATGTGGCCCTTTGTCCGCATTTTATGGGCGAGGCGTTTGAGCCAACTTCAACCGATGTCGGGGATGTGAGCTGGAATGTTCCGACAGCACAGATTCGTGTTACAGCCTGGCCTGACGGGTGTCCCGGACACAGCTGGCAGAATGTTTCCTGTGCCGGATCTTCGATAGGATATAAGGCAGCAGTTCATGCGGGCAAGGTTTTGTGTGCTGCGGCTATCGATATTTTTGAAGATAAAAATATTCTTGATGAAGCTGCAAAAGAGTTTGCGGAGCGCACGAAGAGCGGGTATGTCTGCCCGATTCCCGAAGACGCTATTCCGGAAGTATAATTTTTGTTGAAAAACACCAATTGCATTTGGCGCGATTTTAGTTTAAAGTATGTGTGTCGCACAACTGGCGGATATGTGGGTAACCACAGGGGAGTGCGAAAATATTTTGAATGTCGACCGCCTGGGCAACCGTTTGTAATGGTATGCTCAGGCGGTTTTTATTTTATATAAAACGGAGGTTTTTATGGTAAATCTTGCAACAGAACTTAGCTCAAATTCTTATCCGGGGCGCGGCATTGTGATTGGCACAAGTGCCGATGGAAAGTACGCTGTTACTGCTTACTTCATCATGGGCAGAAGCGAGAACAGCAGAAACAGAGTGTTTGTTACAGAGGGAGAGGGCATTCGCACAGAAGCTTTCGATCCCGCAAAGCTTGAGGATCCCAGCCTTATCATCTATGCACCTGTTCGCGTGCGCGGTGAGTACACAATTGTGACAAACGGTGATCAGACAGATACCATCTATGACCTTATGGAGGCAGGACAGTCCTTCGAGGAGTCCCTCAGAACCAGAGAGTTTGAGCCCGATGCGCCTAACTATACACCTCGTATTTCAGGACTTATGCACATCGATGACGGCAAGTACGACATCTCTATGTCAATTCTTAAGAGCGACCATAACGATCCTTCTTCATGCCTCAGATTTACATATACCTATGAGAATCCCAAGGCAGGAAAAGGCTATTTCATCCGCACTTACATGGGCGATGGCAATCCGCTTCCGAGCTACGAAGGCGAGCCCACAGAGGTAGAAATCTCCGGCGATATCGACGAGTTCACAAAACTTGTATGGGATAACCTCAACGAAGACAACAAGGTTTCCCTTTTCACCCGCTACATCGACATCGCTACAGGCAAATATGAAACCCGCATTGTAAACAAAAATAAATAAGGAGAAAAAAGATGAAAGAATTAGCACTTAAGTATGGTTGTAATCCGAATCAGAAACCTTCAAGAGTATTCATGGAGGATGGAAGTGACCTTCCAATAGAAGTTTTAAACGGCAAGCCCGGCTACATTAACCTTCTTGATGCATTTAACGGCTGGCAGCTTGTTTCAGAATTAAAGGCAGCAACAGGAATGCCTGCAGCAACTTCCTTTAAGCACGTATCACCTGCAGGAGCTGCTATAGGACTTCCCCTTACTGATATTGAGAAGAAAATCTACTGGGTTGAGGATCTTGGCGACCTCTCACCTATGGCAAGCGCATATGCAAGAGCAAGAGGCGCTGACAGAATGTCATCCTTCGGTGATTTCATTTCACTTTCCGATACCTGTGATGAGGATACCGCAAGACTTATCAAGAGAGAGGTTTCAGACGGAATCATCGCTCCAGATTACACAGAAAAAGCCCTTGAAATCCTTAAGGCAAAGAAGAATGGCAACTATGCTGTAATCAAGATCGATCCCTCCTACAAGCCCGCAGCTCTTGAGAAGAAGCAGGTATTCGGAATCACTTTTGAGCAGGGACACAACGACATCGTAATTGATGACAAGATGCTTGAAAATATCGTGACAAACAATAAGGACCTCACCGATGCAGCAAAGAAGGATCTTTTGATATCTCTCATAACACTTAAGTATACTCAGTCCAACTCCGTATGCTATGTAAAGGGCGGCCAGGCAATCGGTATCGGAGCAGGTCAGCAGTCGAGAATCCACTGCACAAGACTTGCGGGCTCAAAGGCGGATAACTGGTTTCTCAGACAGTCACCCCAGGTTCTTGAGCTTCCTTTCCTTGATGACATCAGAAGAGCAGACAGAGACAATGCCATCGATCTCTATATCGGTGTTGACTATATGGACGTTCTTGCAGAGGGCAAGTGGCAGAATCTTTTCAAGGTAAAACCGGAAGTGTTCACAGAGGCTGATAAGCGTGCATGGCTTGATAAAAATACGGACGTTGCACTCGGCTCTGATGCGTTCTTCCCCTTCGGCGATAACATCGAGAGAGCAGCTAAGAGCGGTGTAAAATATGTGGCACAGCCCGGTGGTTCCGTGCGTGATGACAACGTTATTCAGGCAGCTAACGACCACAATATGGTAATGGCATTCACAGGCATGAGATTCTTCCATCATTAGAGTTTTATTTAATATAATAAGCAAATAGCTGGAATTACAGACAAGGGATGGTTCTTAATTACTCGGATGAGGTAATGAGGACCTTGCCTCTGCTCTTATAATGGTTCAAACCAGGCTTGCATGCCAGTCTGGTTTGACGAGGGGATTTGACAAGGACTATTGTCAACGAGGAGGTTTGAATAATAAGGTTAAAAAGGACTTGATTTTTTTAGGGGGGGAGCATTACAATTATCGCATATGAGGGATGGCAACTTAATATGTAGAATAAAAAGATAAATGAATAATTATATTTTTATTATTTCTTTTTATTATTATGGCAAACATATAGTGATGTATGGACGCAAAGTTGTAAATCTTGAGTTTTTTTACTGGTATAGATGGTTTAACTGCAAAATATAACGATAATAATCGTTGTATTTTGCTTTTTTTTTACCTTAATGCGTGTTAAGGGTTTACTAGTGAGGCTCAATAAAAAAATAGAGGGAGATGAATGATTATCAACTACAAGTAATATGGAGGATATGATAAATGAAAAAAAGATTGCTAAATGGCATGATAGGAGTGATGATCTTGTTGTGCGCTTGTGGATCGAAACAGAAAGTTTCTGAAGTTGGATTTGAAAATGAGGGTAACATCTATGACATAAGTGACGTGGTGCTTCCTGTTGATACAGAATATGTTGTTAAAAGTATATGTATGGGGAAAGATAGTATTTATATTCATGCAGATGTGTTTAATGATGATATTATGGAAGACACTATTTATAAGGCATCGTTAGATTTGGAGAAAATAGAAGAATTGCCTTTGAAGAAGGATGACCAATACATAGATAACTTTACTTGTGACAATGAAGGCAATATTTATTTTTTGGGCTGTGATGATAATGGTAATATTATGCTTTCCAAATCAGAAAATACTGGGGATATAATTTGGTCTGTTCCTGTTGAATTGGATGAAGAAGGAAGCATTATACAATCTATGGAGGTAGTAGAGAGAGAAGAGATAATTTTAGACTGTGAGGAAGATTTTTTATTATATGATATAGAGACTGGGGCTGAGCGTGGCTCTGTGAGTTCTTTCAGTAAGGAAAGTGACTGTAGTGAAGGGATGCTAAAGAAGACTAAAGATGGGGATATTTGTTACATTGAGAATATAGGAAAAAAGAAAAAGCTTTATCAATTTGACTCAAATCAGAATGTATTTGTTGAAAAAGATGTAGCATTAGATAATTTTGATCTCGGAAATGGTTTATTTACGGGGATGACATATGATTTTTATGTGTATGACCAAAAAGAAATTTGTGGATTTAATATTGGCGATAAGGAACTTACACATATTTGCGATTTTAGAGCATCAGATATTTATGTTGCATATATTGAATATATTTGTGAAGCAGATGATGGGAAGATTTTAATGATGTGTAATGGAGAAAGCGATCTGAATAGTCTTACTTGTTTAACGCCAAGTGATGGTAAAGATATTCATGCAAAACAAACTATTACGATTGGTACGGATGGAGTACCGGAGTCATTAAGCAAGCAAGTAGCAAAATTTAATAAAGCTAATACAAAGTATAAGATAAAAATAGTTGACTATTCAAATAATGAAAATATTGAAGCAGATTATATAACTGGTACTGCAAAACTAGGGTTGGATATGGCAAAAGGACAAGGACCAGATATTATTGTTCTTGGGGATACTATCCCGCTTGAAGACTATTCAGAAAAAGGAGCTTTGGAGCCATTAGATTCATATTTTAGTGCAGATAAAGAGATAAATATGTCTGATTATCTTAGTAATATTATTGATATGACAAAGGTGGATGGGAAAATATATTCTATTATTCCGAGCTACACGATTAATACATGTGTTGCAGCAAAAAACGCGGTTGGAAGTGAAAAAGTTACATTGGTAAATTATGAGGAAAAATGTTTGGAAAATGGAATTGACCCCAAAGTGGGAATGGGATTAATGACAAGGGCTTCAGCTGACGATTTGTTTTCTGTATCGGGAGAATATGTAGATTATAAAAACGGAACATGCAACTTTGAATCTGATCAATTTATGACTTTTCTTGAATTTGTTAAAGGACTACCCTCATATGAGGATTTTGATGATATAGATTACGAAAAATTCGAAGATTATTATAGGCAGAAAAAGGCATTGTTAAAGGAAGAAATGATAGGTTCGTTTGACCAATATCAGGCAATTATTAAAGGCTATTTTGGATCAGAAATAGTATTTAATGGCTATCCTACATCTAATGGAGGAGAATCCTTTGTGTCTTCCGACTTACAAATTGCAATGAATGCTTCGTGCGCTCATAAAGATGGTGCATGGGAGTTTATGAAATCTTTTCTATTGGATGATTATCAAAGTAATTTGGAACAAGAGTTTCCAATCAGTAAAAATGTTCTTGAAGAGCTAGCAGATAGGGCGTTGGAAAAGCCATATGAAATTGATGAAGATGGTGAAAAAGTTGAAATTGAAAAAAAATGGTATGTTGGAAGTGTTGCTGTTGAAATAGGTGAACTCTCCAAAGAAGAGGTAGATTGTTTGGTGAAAGTAATCAAAGAAGCAACGGAATATAGCGGATATAACTTTGAGATAAGTAACATAATTAGCGAGGAAGCAGAAGCTTATTATGAAGAGCAGAAGTCTGCGGAAGAAGTGGCAGAAATAATTCAAAGTAGAGTTTCTCTATATTTAAGCGAAAATAGGTAATATAAAATATTACGAAAAGGAAAGGACTCAAAAAAGCTTTATCTAACTTGTGGTGTAAAGCGTTGGGAAAACATCATAATGACAAACAAGAATACAAAAGCTAAAAAAACGATTGAGAAACTTGGACTATTATACGGAGTAAGCTATGATGATAAGACGTATAAGAATATTAAGAAAATATTGGAGTGTTATAGGGAATATGCTTATGAGCAGGTGATTTTTGATTTCACAAGCGTTGAAACTAAAGATATAAGAGAATTAATTTTTGAGATATATAGAGGATTTACTTCGAAGTATATTATAAGCGATAAGTTAGTAAACACAATTGTAGTGCACATGATTAATGATTGTTCAATAAGTGAAATATTGGATAAGACGTTGGAAGATATCAAAAGCTTTAGGGCTGAGGGTGATGATTACAATTATATCTTAAAGCAGTTATATTTTACTCATAACCATTCGACCAATACAGATATTTACTTGGATTTGGAGTTATCTTCAACGCAGTATTCATATAGAAAAGAAGAAGCAATCATGATATTTTGGATCTTTTTTTGGCAGGAATGTCTTAAGAAGTGGGATATTACTGAAGTAGATATGCATAAGGTAGTGACTGAAGCAATGAGTATAGATTTACTTAAAAAATATGATGTGGGGCAAAAAATACAAAATTGTTGTGTTAAGTGATGGCGAAAAATGATTAGTGTTTTTGTAAAATCGCTTTATATGAATTAGCTTGAACATTTTTTTATGGATAATTAAATTTTTTATAAGAGGGTCAGCCTGAATTGAACGGGCTGATTCTTTTTACATTATATGTATTACAGATTTGTGTGAGTAGTTAATAATATGTTATATTGCAACATCGAGAAAGAATGATGAGCAAAATTAGGCAGAAAGCTGGGGAAAATAAGGGAAAATGATGGTTGAAATATATATAAAAATACTCAATTCAGTGTGAATGCACTAAGGTTCAAAATTATGTAATATAAGAAACAGGAGAAGTTGGCCAATAAATTCTGAATAAATGAGGGGAACAAAAAGCAAAGGGGAAATGTACAATGAAGAGAATAAAAACTGTTGGAGCATTGTTACTTGTTGTAACAATGTTATTGAATGGTGGATCTTTAAATGCACTTGCTTATCATAGTACGGTTAACAGGGGACGCGATCTTAGAGGGCCATTAAGAGATAACATAATATCAGGACAAGTTAGTGAGACAACAAAATATTCGAAGTGGCAAACAAAAGGCAAGGTACGTAATGATAAGAAAAACACTGGCACAGTAACTTTTTCATGGACTGAGACTACTACTATTACAAATTCTTGCTCTGCTTCTGTGGGAGTTGAAGTTCTTCAGGCAACTGCCACTGCTGAATTGGGAATTGCAGTATCAGACTCTCATGCTGTTTCGCTTTCTACAACGGCAACATTACCAGGAAAAACATCAGCTGCAGGTCAGTTAAGATTTGAGACAACTACTCACAAAATTCAGCATGTTGTGACTCGTCAACGTAAAACCAATGGACAATGGAGAAATATAGATAAGCCTAAGAAAAGCTATTCGACTATAGTAGAGAAAGTACCAGAGATAAGAATATACTGATTTTCCAGCATTAAAGGAGGGATATATAGGACATATATATCCCTCTTTTTGTGGTAAAATTTAGACTGTATAAACACCCAATTAGTGAAGGAGTTATTGATATGCTGCGTTTTGTTTTTGGAGCCTCGGGAGCGGGAAAAAGCTATCACCTGAGGAAAGAAATAATTGAGAGAAGTATTGCTGAACCTGACAGAAATTTTCTAATCGTGGTTCCCGATCAGTTCACCATGCAGACGCAGATGGATATTGTAAAACAGCATCCTGATCATGGCATCATGAATATTGATGTTGTCAGCTTTTCAAGACTATCCCATCGTATTTTCGAGGAGGTCGGAGAGAGCCATGAGAAGGTGCTTGATGACATGGGTAAAAGCCTTGTGCTTAGGCATGTTGCGGAGGAGATAAAAAGTAACCTCCCCATAATTGGCGGAAGTATGCACAAGATGGGCTATATAGATGAAGTGAAGTCCACTGTTTCCGAGTTTATGCAATATGGTATCGAACCGGAGATGCTGGATGACATTATGGATGTTTGCGGGAACAAAGGCGCTCTTAAGGCCAAGCTTTCGGACTTAAGGCTCCTTTATTCCGAATTCAAAAAATACATCAAGGGGAATTATATCGCCCAGGAGGAGCTTCTTGATGTCCTCTGCAAGGCACTTCCCTCATCGAAACTTATCGATGACAGTGTTATAGCATTTGATGGTTTCACAGGCTTTACACCGATTCAGTACAGGGTTATTGACGAGATACTGCGATTATCATCAGAGGTTATTTTTTCCTTTACTCTCGGACAGGAGGACAATCCCTATAACTATGACAGAAACGAGGAACAGGAGCTGTTTTTGCTTACGAAGAAGACAGTTCATGATCTTTTGCACCTTGAATATGAAAATGAAAAAAGCATGGATCCTTCTGCTGTGCCTGATTTTGAGAGATGGGCTGCCTACAGGAACGAAAACTCACGCGACGTCTTTTTGAAAAATACTGAGAAGGGAAGACATGCGTCAAATCCTGAGCTTACATTTTTGGAGAAGCATCTTTTCAGATACGGGAATGCTAAGTATGGAGTTTTGAAGGATGGAGATTCACAGGAAGGTGAAACTGCAAAGTGTACGAGTATTGGCATCCTTGAGGCGGATACGGTAAGCCGCGAGGTTCAGATGGTTCTATCGAGGATAAGGAAGCTCATTAGGGAAAACAGAGAACTTCACTATCGCGATTTTGCCATAGTGTGCGGAAGCCTTGAAAGGTATGGCGAGGTGATCAGCAATGAAGCCGGAAAGTATGAGGTTCCGATTTATCTGGATCAGACCGGTAATATCAAACTGAATCCCCTTATTGAAGCTATAAGAAGTGCGCTTCTTACAGTAACTTCCAGGTATAGCTATGAGTCTGTGTTCCATTTTCTGCGCAGCGGACTGTCACCTCTTACGGCAAATGAGACGGACAGGCTTGAGAACTATGTTCGTGCCCTGGGTATCCGCGGAATAAAGGGATGGGAGACTGACTTTGAACGTATACCCGGACAGATAATGAGGAAACTCAAAATGTCCAATAAAAAGGACAGCGAAAATAATATAATCGAGGAGCAGAAAAAAGAATACCTGAGTGATTTGAATTCTCTGAGACAAAAAACAGTGGATGCACTGGCTCCCTTGTTTGGCGCTGAGGGGAAGACTGTGCTTGATTATTCCCGCGCTCTCTATGAGTTCCTGACAGGCCTTGGTGCCCAGGGGAAAATGGCGGAGTTTGAGAATAGCTTTCGCAGGCAGGGCGATGAGATAAGAGCTAAGGAATATTCCGTTATTTATCGCAAGGTAATAGCACTACTTGATCAGGTGACTGCGCTTATGGGCGATGAGAAGATCGCCTGGAAGGAATATGCGGAGATTCTCGATGTGGGCTTTTCGGACATCAAGATCGGTACCATTCCGCAGAGCGTAGAAAGAATTGTTGTCGGAGATATCGAGAGGACGAGACTTAAGGAAGTTAAGACCCTGTTCTTTCTGGGAGTTAATGATGACCTGATTCCGAAGGCGGCGGGGACGGGCGGCATAATCTCGGATATAGAGAGACAGTTCCTTGCTGATTCTCTGACAGGTATAGAGCTGGCGCCTACGCCCAGGCAGCAGATGTATATACAGAGACTTTATCTGTACATGAACCTGACGAAGCCTTCTGAGAGACTGTATTTGTCCTTTGCGCATCTTGATCCGGATGGTAAGAGTATCAGACCGGCTTACCTTATCGGTAAGATAACGGCGCTTTTCCCTGAAGTGGTTACCGAGCGCTTTGATGACAGAGCAGAGGGTGACATTATTCAGACGGCCGGAAATGGCCTTGATTACATCGCAGAGCACATTCAGGACTACTCGCGAGGATATATGAACGAGGAAGAGGAGAATGCCTTCTGCGGGCTGTTTAACGCTCTTTCGGGTCATAGGGAGAGACTACTTAAAATGGTGGAGGCAGCGGGCGTCAGATACGATCATAAGCCCCTTTCCGATACTGTGGCATCGATGCTGTATGGGAATTTCCTTGTCAACTCTGTCAGCAGACTTGAGAAGTATGCTCAGTGCGCCTATGCACATTTCCTTCAGTATGGTCTGAGGCTTGATGAGCGTGAGGAGTTCACCTTTGATCAGGCAGATCTCGGTACCGTTTTCCATGGCGCCCTGGAGAAGTTTTCGAAAAAGCTGGAGGAGGAAAATCTTTCCTGGGACAGTTTTTCCAAGGAGGACGGAGAGCGGATAATGGAGGAAGCTCTCACCGAATTTACCGATGGATATAACGGCAATATCCTTGAGAGCACGAAGAGAAATGAATATCTGATGCAGAGGATAAAGCGTATCCTTTTCAGAAGTGTTGATACGCTCCAGTATCAGCTTAAGAAGGGGTCTTTTGTTCCAAGGAGCATGGAGACTTCCTTCGATGAAGCGGGTGAGATCGATGCAATCAATATCGCCCTGACAGAGGATGAGCGCGGCAGGATTTTGCAGCGCATGAAGCTAACGGGAAGCATCGACAGAATAGATACCTATGAGGATGCTGACCATGTCTATATCAAGGTAATAGATTTTAAATCGGGTAATAAGAAGTTTGATCTGTGTGCATTATATTATGGATTGCAGCTTCAGCTTGTCATGTATATGAATGTGGCAAGAGGAATGGCAGAGGCTAAGAGTCGTGGGAAGGAAGCGGTTCCGGCAGCTATTTTGTATTATCATCTGACAGATCCCGTTCTCGACGGGGAGAAGGTGAATCCGGATGCCACAGGAGAAGAGGTCAACGCAATGATTAGGGAGGAGCTTCGTACAAGGGGACTTGTGCAGGCTGACAGGGAGATTATTGATCTTCTGGATCATGAGGCCGGGCAGAAGTCTGATGTAATTCCTGTGAAGTTCAATAAGGACGGGAGTTTCGCAAAGAACGGCTCGGATGTCATGAGTGCCGATGACTTTGAGCAGGTTTCCAGGTATGTAAGTCACCTTGTAAAGAAGAGTGGCAGAAATATTTTAAAGGGGGATATAGAGGTTAACCCCTATTCTCAGGGAGACAATACGGCGTGCAAGTACTGCAGGTTCAAATCTGTCTGCGGATTTGAGCAGGGCATTCCGGGATATTCCTGTAGGGAACTCCCAAAGATGAAAGACGATGAAGTGATGCAGCGTATTGCATCGGAGGTTTGATATGGGATTTACACCTGAACAACAAGCTGTAATAGATGCGAGAAATTCGAATGTACTGGTTTCCGCAGCGGCGGGCTCCGGTAAGACTACTGTGCTTGTAGAACGCATTATACAGCGTATAACGGGCGATAACCCGATAGATATAGATAAACTACTGGTGGTAACTTTCACCAAGGCTGCTGCGGCTTCTATGAAGGAAAAAATACTGGCGGCAATACAGAAAAAGCTCGCCGAGGATCCGGATAATGCTCACCTTCAGAGACAGGAGACGCTGGTTCACGGAGCGCAGATTACTACTATTGACTCATTTTGCCAGTACATAATCAGGAATAACTTCAATGATATCGATCTCGATCCCTCCTACAGGGTTGGAGACGAGGGAGAGATGAAACTCCTGAAGGCGGATGTTCTTGAGGAACTTCTGGAGGAGAAATATGAAGAGGCGGATCCCGACTTCCTTGAATGTATGGAATATTTTGCAACAGGAAGTAGGGACGACAAGGTTGAAGAGTTTATTTTAAAACTCTATGACTACGCAATGAGTATGCCCTTTCCGGAGGAGTGGCTTACTGAGAGGGCAGATGACTACAGCCTTAGCGAGGAAGATTTCGACAGCGCACCTTTTGTGAAAAAGGCATTGGCTGGTTTTACAGCCTCTATGGAGGAGTGCGTAGAGTATTACAGGATAGCCCTTAAACTTGCTATGGATCCTGACGGGCCGTACTTTTTTGGAGATCTTTTGGAGAATGAGCTTGACCAGGCATCTGCAATCAGACAGAGTGGAGATAAATCTTTCGATGAAGTCAGAGCCATGGTCTTGAATATGAATTTTGCAAGGCTTTCTACCAAGAAGGATGATTCTGTTAATGCTGATAAGAGAGAACTTGCAAAGAACTATAGGGATAAGGCAAAAAAACTTATAGGGAAGCTTCAAGAGAAATATTTTGCCGAGGATAAAAAGACTATTTGCGCTCATATGGCTTTTGCTGCAAAGCCCGTGAAAACGCTGGCTCTTCTTGCACTTGACTTCAAAAAGAAATTCGATGAGAAGAAGAGAGAGAAGGGGATAATAGATTTTGGAGATATGGAGCATCTTGCTCTTGAAATAATCCTGAAAGGCGGAGCAGCACAGTACAGGGACTATTTTGAAGAGGTTATGATAGATGAGTACCAGGATTCGAATAATGTTCAGGAGTTGCTTTTATCCGCAGTCTCAGGTGAATCAGAAAAAATATATAACAGATTCATGGTGGGCGATGTAAAGCAGAGTATCTATAAGTTTAGACTTGCAAGACCTGAGATTTTCATGGAGAAAATGGCGAAGTATTCATGGGAAGAGGGACAGCCGGAAAGAAAGATCTCTCTTCACAATAACTTCCGAAGTAGGAGTGAGGTCTTAGACAGCGTAAACTATATCTTCGAGCAGATAATGGATGAGGATTTAGGACGCGTAAGGTACAACGAGGATGCCAGACTTGTGGTAGGCGGAACATTTCCGCAGCCGGAGGGGGAGAATCCCTTTGCTACAGAGCTTTTGCTTGGAGATGTAACAGACCTTTCGTCGGACGAAGGGAGAGAGCTTGAGGCCTCAATGATAGCGACCAGAATAGAGGAGCTACTTGAGAGGGGAGTTGTAACTGAGGGCGAAGACAGTTTCAGAAAGGTCAGATACGGAGATATAGTAATACTTCTAAGGACTACCAAGGGCTGGGATGACATATTCAGGAAAACTCTGGAAAGCAGGGGAATCCCTGCCTATGTTGAATCGAGAACGGGATATTTCTCAGCGACAGAAGTGGTGACGGTTCTGAATTTCCTTAGAATTCTGGATAATCCGAGACAGGATATTCCTCTTGCAAGTGTGATGCGCTCTGATATAGGCGGCTTTACCGATGAGGATCTTGCGCTTATTAAGGCAGCCGACAGGGATACGGAGAAAACCGGCTTCGAGGGTGACAGCTTTTACGATATTCTTCTTAGATGCAAAAATCTCGAACAGCTTCAGCCCTTGGAGAATAAGATAAGCGCGTTTATAAATCTCATAGAAGACTACAGGCAGAGGGCTGAATATCTCCCCGTAAGTGAGCTTATAGGCACGATTTTAAGCGACACTCATTTTGCAGAGTACTGCGCATCACTTCCGGGAGGCACGAAGCGCCTTGCAAATCTGAATATGCTTAAGGAGAAGGCTGTAGACTACGAGAAGACCAGCTTTAGCGGAGTTTTCCATTTTGTAAGGTATATAGAGCAGCTCGAGAAATACGAAGTGGATTACGGCGAAGCCAATATTCTTGATGAAAATGCCGATGTTGTACGCATAATGAGTATCCACAAGAGTAAGGGACTTGAATTCCCCGTTGTTTTCCTTTCGGGAATGGCAAAATCCTTTAACTTCATGGATACTAAAGACTCCGTTGTGCTTGACATGGACTATGGAATTGGAGCACCTGCCATTGATCTCGAGAGGCGTATTCAATATAAGACGCTGAGAAAGAATATCATGGGCGAGAATATGAAGATGGATATTCTCGGTGAGGAGATGCGTATTCTTTATGTTGCCATGACAAGAGCCAAGGACAAGCTTATTATGACCGGTCAGATTGAGATTGGTGATGAAGAAAAACCATCAGAAGGGAGCCTTAGAGGAAGACTTGGAAGGAATATGCTTCTGAGAAACAGAGAGGCACTTTCCGGAGAGATGCCCTACATTCTTCCGTATTATCTAAGGAGCGCTGCCGGAAGCTATCTTGATCTGGTTTTGATGGCACTTGCCCGTCATCCTGACTATGCGAAGCTATGCGAGAGCGTTGGGGTATCCTGCGATCCGATAAGTAGAAGCGACGAGGTCCCCTTTGGTTTCAGGGTTATTACTAAGGATGAACTGACAGCAGAAGAGATAAACAGAGATGTTACAGCCAAGGTGCGCTTAGATAATCTTCTTATGCCTACCGGTCCGGAGAAACTGCGCTATGCAGATCTTTTCGGTGAGAGATTTGGCGACGGCTACGCATTTGACTCTTTCGAAGGCCTTTATGTAAAGACCACTGTTACAGAGCTTAAAAAAGCTATGCTGGAGCAAAAGGATGAGCCTACTCACTTTATATTTGACGAAGAAGAGATAGTTCCGGCCTTTATCGCCGAAAAGGAGAAACAGGCTAAAGGTGCTGCGAGGGGCACAATCTACCACAGAGTTATGGAGCTTTTGTATGATGAGGGAGATATGACTCCTGACGATAGAGCCGGTGACCTTGTAAACTGGATGAAGAAGATGGAAGCTCTCGGCAGAATGCCCGAAGGAGCTTCTGACAGCGTGGATGAGAAGGATATACTTGCCTTTTATAAGAGCGACATCGGAGAGCGTATGAAGAAGGCTCACGACTTGGGAAGGCTTCACAGAGAGTCACCCTTTATGATGGGAATAAGTGCGAATAAGGTTAATTCCAAATTCCCCGACTCCGAGCAGGTTCTTATTCAGGGGATTATTGACGTCTGGTTTGAAGAGAACGATGGACTCGTTCTCCTGGATTATAAGACTGATAGAGTAAAGGACGAAAGCGAACTCTCAGAGAGATACAAAATTCAGTTGGAATACTATGAGGATGCGCTTGAGAGGATCACACATAAAAAGGTGAAGGAGAGAATAATCTACTCCTTCACCCTGGGCGAAACTATAAATTTGTAATTATGTAGTTCTCATCATGATGCAAGATGAAGCTGTTCTCTTACGTCTTCTTCATTTGCAAGATACTTGATTCTTGTGAATGCATTTCTGACTGCAGGAACACAGAGAATAGCAAATGTGAGCACTGCTTCAGCTCCGAGGTAGGAACCGTTATATACTAGTGAGTATCTGAAAGCGCTCATACCCTCAGGTGCATACTGGCCAAAGAAGATCACTCCTGAGAGTACTGCAAAGAACAGACGACCTAAAACACCTGCGATATAACCTAAGCTCATGCCATGCTTGAAACGTGAGAATAATCCGGAAACTCCAAGCGCACCAAACGCAAGGATATAATCACATATGAGCTGAGGAATACTGATGATATAGGGTCCGATGATGAGCTGAAGTAGTCCGTATGCGAGCGCAGAAGTAAGACCTGCTCTTACACCGTACAGATATCCTACGAATGTAATGAAGAACATCGAGAACAGTGTAACGGCTCCACCCATGGGCATCTCCCATATCTTGATCATTGATGTGATCATTGCCAGGGTAACGCACATTCCGGCAAATACAAGTTGTTTTACTGAGAAATGATTCTTTCTGTCTCTTCCTGTGAAAAAGCAGGCTGCAACAAGAGCAAGAATAAACAGGACTACCAAAAGTCCATATCCCAATGATGTAAGTTCGTAGGTGTCATCTACAAGATTCATAAATAATGACATAATAAAACCTCCTCCACTTTGCAATTTCGCTGTGGGGGAGGTTGTTTCATCATGAGTTCGCAGTGCGAATATAGATAAATGCTTCCTTACGCCGGTATTACCCGGTTCAAGTAATAAGGGTCGATGTTGGGCTCAACACCATCTCAGCAAAGCTCCCCTAGCAAAATATTTATAATTTATATTTAGTTTTCGATTTAAT
The DNA here is from genome assembly GCF_900104155.1 of Butyrivibrio sp. INlla16. Taxonomy (GTDB): domain Bacteria; phylum Bacillota; class Clostridia; order Lachnospirales; family Lachnospiraceae; genus Butyrivibrio. Next base: position 38,975 of record NZ_FMYB01000025.1, on the reverse strand, counting down.
TTAATGCTATTTCATAATCTTTGTCAATAGAATTATTGGGCGTTTTCAATGAAAATCAAATAGCGATATTATAACAGCGGTATACCGTTTTCTCTTGCATAGTCGGTGTAATCCTCAGCCCAAAGTGAGCACTGTACTTCACCGATGTGTGCCTTTCTTAAGAAGAAGAGGCAAAGTCTTGACTGACCGATACCACCACCGATGGTATAGGGAAGCTTTTTCTCCATAATAGCCTTCTGGAAAGGAAGCTCTGCACGCTCTGTGCAGCCGGTCTTCTCGAGCTGCTCCTTAAGAGAATCCTCATCTACACGGATACCCATGGATGAGAGCTCAAGTGCAATATCAAGCACGGGATAGTAAACAAGAATATCGCCGTTTAATGCCCAGTCATCGTAGTCCGGAGCTCTTCCGTCATGCTTCTCGCCGGATGCAAGAAGATCACCAATCTGCATGATGAAGACAGCCCCCTTTTCCTTTGTGATGAGATATTCACGCTCCTTGGCATCTTTTCCCGGATACATATCTTCAAGCTCCTGTGAGGTGATGAAGAAAATATCATGAGGAAGGATCTCTTCTATATAGTCATACTGAATTGACATATACTTCTCAGTCTTGCGAAGAACCTTATATATTGTACGAACAGTGTCCTTAAGGAAGTCAAAATTGCGGTCTGCCTTACTGATGATCTTCTCCCAGTCCCACTGATCTACGAATACCGAATGGATATTGTCGGGAATCTCATCTCTTCTGATTGCGTTCATGTCGGTATAGAGACCTTCGCCGACTTTGAAGCCGTATTTTTTAAGTGCGTAGCGCTTCCACTTGGCAAGTGAGTGAACTATCTCAGCTTCACGCTCATTCTCCTCGCGGATATCAAAGGCTACGGGACGTTCAACGCCGTTCAAATTATCATTAAGTCCTGATTCGGGCGCAACAAACAGGGGCGCGGTAACACGGAGAAGATTCAAATTCTCAGAAAGAGTATTCTGAAAAAAGTCCTTAACTGTTTTGATACCGACCTGTGTGTCGTGGAGGTTTAATGCAGACTTGTAATCCTGGGGAATAATAAGATTTTCCATAACAATGCTCCTCTCGATAAAATATATTTAAAATTAAAGCGCTTTTTTTCGCTTCATGCAAGCATAATATTTGCATTTCATGCGGTTTTTTAATAATTCAACCATAAAGAGTCTAAAAATGGTAGTAAATTTTGAATTAACAACCACGTAAAGCCTCATAATATCCGCACCTTAATCGTTTTAAGAAAGTCTTAAGAAATTCCTAAGAAAATCTACAATATTTTTTCGTTTTTTTGATTTATAATTTCTCATTGTAAGGAGATTAAAGACTATGGAAATTAAGAAAGTAATCAAATTAACACCGAATCAGGTAAAGGATTTTGTTAGCGCTGCAACTAAGTGCGATTTCGATGTAGACGTTTCGTACAACCGTTTTACAGTAGATGCTAAGTCTATACTTGGTGTCTTTGGCCTTAACTTTGACTGCCCACTTACAGTTCGTTATCGTGGGTTCAACAAGGAATTCGAAAACTATCTTAGTGAGCACGCTGCAGCTTGCTAATTATATATCATTGCGCATAAAGTTTTATCTGAAACGATGGGCTCCCCATGATATACTGTCATGGGGAGTTTTCATATTATGAAGGAAATTAAAATCTCAGTTCGAGCCCTGGTCGAGTTTCTATTCCGATCAGGCAATCTGGACAACAGAATACATCATGCACCTGACACTGCGATGCAGGAGGGCGGAAGAATACACCGCATGATCCAAAAGCGCATGGGGTCGGATTATCAGGCGGAAGTCCCGCTTAGTTACACACACACGGATACTAACTACATATTGACCATAGATGGCAGAGCCGACGGAGTAATGGAGAGGAAGGATAAGCCTCTTCTCGTCGATGAAATTAAAGGCACCTACAGGGATTTGAAGAAAATAAAGGAGCCTGACTACGTTCATCTGGCTCAGGCCAGATGCTATGCTGCAATCCTGACAATGCAAAATGAGCTTGAAAAGGTAAGCGTCAGGATCACCTATTGCAATATAGAATCAGAGGAAATAAAGCTTTTTGAGGAAGATCATACTGCTGCGGAGATTATAGAGTGGTTTGAAAATACGCTTTCTTTGTATCACAGATGGGCAGAGTACCTTGCAACCTGGGATGAAGTGAGAAAGAAATCCATACAGGGAGCGCAGTTTCCTTTCCCCTACAGAGAGGGACAAAAGGATCTGGCAGCAAGCGTGTATAGAACCATCTACCATGGCAGAAAGCTTTTTCTCGAGGCGCCTACAGGCACAGGCAAGACAATTAGTACGGTTTTCCCTGCTGTTAAGGCTATCGGAGAGGATAAAGCTGACAGGATTTTCTATCTGACGGCGAAGACTATCACGAGGACAGTGGCCGAGGAGACCTTCGAGATACTTAGAAGGGAGCAGGACCTAAAATTCAAGACGGTGACACTCACCGCCAAGGATAAGATATGCTTTATTGAAAAGAGCGACTGTAATCCCGCGGCCTGCCCTTACGCAGAAGGTCATTTTGACAGGATTAATGACTGTATTTACGAGGTTTTGACCAAGGCGGACAGCTTCGACAGGCAGACTATTGAGCATTATGCAAAAAAGCACAGCGTGTGTCCCTTTGAGCTCTCACTGGATCTCAGTCTTTTTACGGATGCTGTTATTTGCGATTACAACTATGTATTTGATCCTTTTATATATTTGAAGAGATTCTTTGCGGCCGGTAATAAGGGAGAGAATATATTCCTGATAGATGAGGCCCACAATCTGCTGGACAGAGGAAGGGATATGTACAGCAAGGAGATTAACCTTGAAGTATTAAGGGCCTTTGAGAGCCTGATAAAAGCTGTGCATCCGAGGATTGCTAATATCGTGGCTTCTATATGCACAGAGATGGAGAAATATCGTGATGAGTGCGAGACAGCCATTGTGCTTGATGATATCTCACCTTTGATAAAAAAGATCAATCTGATCATCAATGTTATATCCTCATGGCTGGAGGACCACGCAGAGGGGATGTACAGGGATGAAATTCTTGAGTTTTACTTTGACATATCCGGATTTGCAACAATATATGAACTAATTAATGATAAATATGTGATTTTTGCGGAAAATGATGAAGAAAACGGCTTCAGAATTAAGCTTTTGTGTGCTGATCCCTCAGATAACCTCTCTCTATGCATGGAGAGGGCTAAATCTACAATATTGTTTTCTGCAACCCTTCTTCCGATTCAGTACTATAAGAAGCTTCTCGGAGGAACAGCGGAGGACTACGAAATCTATGCACATTCTGTATTTGACCCTTCAAGGTGCGGAAGACTGATCGCCTCCGATGTCACCAGCAAATACACTAGAAGAAGCGAGAATGAATACAGGAAAATAGCGGCGTATATTGATGCCATTGTGAGTGCCAAAAGCGGTAATTACATGATATTCTTTCCATCCAGGGTATTTATGGATGAAGTTGGCTACATTTTTGAGCAGGAATATTATGATGAGAATACTCAGGAAATCCTTGTTCAGCAGGAGATTATGAGTGAGGAGGAACGCGAGGAATTTCTTTCACGTTTTTCGCCGGCTAATGATATTGACCTTGAGAGTATTATCAACATGGAGATTGAGGTTGAGCCTTCCAAAAGCATTCTCGGCTTTTGTATGATGGGCGGAATCTTTGGGGAGGGAATCGACCTAAAGGATGATAGCCTCATAGGCGTTATTATAGTAGGCACAGGAATCCCCCTGGTTTGTAACGAAAGGGAGATTATAAAGGAGTTCTTTGAGATTGGTAATGAGGATGGTTTTGACTATGCCTACAGATATCCGGGTATGAATAAGGTACTTCAGGCTGCAGGCAGAGTAATACGCACGGAAACTGATGCCGGGATAGTAGCTCTTCTTGATGAGAGATTTTTGCAGCGGTCATATTATGAGATGTTTCCAAGGGAGTGGAGGGGGATAATCAGAACATCGACCGGCAGAGTCAAAAATGATGTAAAGACGCTCTGGGAGCGGATAGAAGCCAAATAAAAAACGGAAACTATCATATAAATCAAGGTGTTTTTCAAGCCTATAGAGGGTATGGTTAACATAATGATAGAATCGAGATATATTATGTTAACCATACAATAGTCTGAATAGTTTGAATTATTTGAAAAATAATGCCCTTATTAATACAATATGACCCTCGTATACCAGAAAAATGACACTCGTGTATATGTGGATAACTCTGTGGAAATTGGGGATATTCCGAAAATGGTATTTTCAAAAGTAGCATAAAATGGGATTCCGAGGTGGTTTACGATATTGGGCCAAAGATAATCGAAATATCAACATGATACTAACATAGTCAATAAAACTATGTAAACCAATTTAAGTACATGACATAAATGTCACATACAAAATATACTCATATTTTTATTTCCAAATTATGCTTCATAATGGGACTTTATTTGACAAAAAGCTAGTGTTTGCAATATCATAGAACAATATATGCTGATATAGATAAAGAGGATATTTTTATGAGAAAAGAATTGGCAAAGACCTATGATCCCAAGGGAATTGAGGATCGACTTTACAAGAAATGGGAAGATAACAAGTATTTTCATGCTGAGGTGGATGAGACGAAGAAACCCTTCACTATTGTAATCCCGCCTCCGAATATCACCGGTAAGCTCCACATGGGACATGCCCTTGATAACACAATGCAGGATATACTTATCCGTTATAAGAGAATGCAGGGCTACAATGCACTTTGGCAGCCCGGCACAGACCATGCTTCCATTGCTACGGAGGTTAAGATCATTGACACTCTTAAGGCAGAGGGCATCGACAAGAGAGACCTCGGACGTGAGAAGTTCCTTGAGAGAGCATGGGAGTGGAAAAAGGAGTACGGCGGAACCATTATTCAGCAGCTTAAAAAGCTCGGTTCTTCCTGCGACTGGGACAGAGAGCGTTTTACAATGGACGAGGGCTGTAACGAAGCTGTTACAGAGGTCTTTTGCAAAATGCATGAGAAAGGCTACATATATAAAGGAAGCCGTATCGTAAACTGGTGCCCTGTATGTAAGACTTCTATTTCAGATGCAGAGGTTGAGTACGAGGAGCAGGCAGGTCATTTATGGCATATCAAGTATCCTGTAATTGATGAGGACGGAACAGTAAGCAAGACCGAGTTCATCGAGTTCGCTACAACACGTCCCGAGACAATGCTTGGAGATACTGCTGTAGCAGTAAACCCTGACGATGACAGATACAAGAGCTTCAAGGGTAAGAAGGTTCTTCTTCCTATTGTAAACAGAGAACTTCCTATTGTAGAGGACTCTTATGTAGATATGGAATTCGGTACCGGCGTAGTTAAGATCACACCCGGTCACGACCCTAACGACTTCGAGGTAGGTAAGCGCCACAATCTCGAGGAGATAAACATACTTAACGATGACGCCACAATCAATGCCAACGGTGGCAAGTTCGAGGGTATGGACAGATATGCTGCAAGAGATGCCATCGTAAAGGAACTCGATGAGATGGGGCTTCTTGTAGAAATCGAGGACTACTCTCACAACGTAGGTACACATGACAGATGCCACACCACTGTTGAGCCTATGATCAAGGCTCAGTGGTTCGTTAAGATGAACGAGCTTATAAAGCCCGCAGTTAAGGCGGTTAAGGAAGGCGAGATTAAGCTTATCCCGCCGAGAATGGATAAGACCTATTTCAACTGGACTGACAATATCCGTGACTGGTGTATTTCCAGACAGCTTTGGTGGGGGCACAGAATTCCTGCATATTACTGCGACAAGTGCGGAGAGGTAGTTGTATCAAAAGAGGCACCCACAATTTGCCCTAAGTGCGGACATGATCATTTGACTCAGGATCCCGATACACTTGATACATGGTTCTCATCAGCACTTTGGCCGTTTGAGACACTTGGATGGCCTCATGATACTAAGGAACTCAAGTACTTCTTCCCTACAGACGTACTTGTAACAGGTTATGACATTATTTTCTTCTGGGTTATCAGAATGATATTCTCCAGTTATGAAAACATGGGAACATATCCTTTCCACACAGTTCTTTTCCATGGCCTTGTAAGGGATTCTCAGGGTAGAAAGATGAGTAAATCCCTCGGCAACGGAATTGATCCGCTTGATATTATCGATAACTACGGTGCAGATGCGCTCAGACTTACACTCATCACAGGTAACGCACCCGGTAATGATATGCGTTTCTACAACGAGCGTGTTGAGAACAGCCGTAATTTCGCCAACAAGGTATGGAATGCATCACGTTTCATCATGATGAACATGGGCGAGGATGAAAAGAGTGCAATCAACAAGCCCGCACCTGAGGGACTTGAGCCTGTAGATCACTGGATCCTTTCCAGACTTAACAATACAATCCGTGAAGTTACCGAGAACATGGATAAGTACGAGCTTGGAATCGCTGTTCAGAAGGTTTACGATTTCATCTGGGATGAATTCTGCGACTGGTACATTGAGATGGTTAAGCCCCGTCTCTACAATTCGGATGATAAGAAGTCTCACGAGGCAGTTCTCTGGACTCTTCAGACAGTACTTATTGACGGACTTAAGCTCCTTCATCCGTTTATGCCTTTCGTAACAGAGGAAATCTTCTGCACACTTCAGGACGAAGAGGAGTCAATCATGATCTCCAAGTGGCCTGAGTACAAGGAAGAGTGGAACTATGCCGCTGACGAGAAGTCTATTGAGACTATCAAGGAAGCAGTAAGAGGAATCCGTAACATCCGTACACAGATGAACGTTGCTCCTTCAAGAAAAGCCATGGTTTACGTAGTATCCGAAAAGGAAGAGGTTCTTGATATCTTCCGTACGGGTAAGCTTTTCTTCGAGACACTTGCAAGCGCTTCCGAGTCAGTATGCCAGAACGATAAGGCAGGCATTGCCGAGGATGCTGTATCGGTGGTTCTTGCTGAAGCTACAATATATATGCCGTTCTCAGATCTTGTAGACATCTCTGCGGAAATCGAGAGACTTGAGAAGGAAAAGAAGCGCCTCGAGGGCGAGCTTAAGAGATCACAGAACATGCTCTCAAACGAGAAGTTCCTTTCTAAGGCTCCCGCTGAGAAGATTGAGGAAGAAAAAGAGAAGCAGAAGAAATACGAGCAGACATTCGCACAGGTTGAAGAGAGACTGGCTCAGCTGAAAAAGTGATGATAATACTATGATGGAAGAGTTGAAAAGTAGCATCAATGAGCTGCTTACGCGTCTTGATGCAGGGGAAAGGCTCGGATTCTACGAATGCGACCGCTTTGTAGATCAGATACCGGCCTTCACGGAGAAACACTCTGTGGAGGAGACAAGGAAATTCCTGGAATTTATAGGAAGCCCTGACCGGAAAATGCACATAATCCATGTTGCCGGTACCAACGGCAAAGGATCTGTGTGCAATTATCTGTCGGAGATTTTGAGACAGGCGGGTTTCTCTGTAGGAATGTTTACATCACCGCATCTGGTAAAGGTAACGGAGCGGTTTTGTATAAACGGCAAACCCATAGAGGATTCGATTTTCTGCGAGATATTCGGAGACCTTCTTAGAAAAATAAAAGAATATAATTACGATGACGATTTTCCGTCATATTTCGAGTTTCTGTTTTTTATGGCGATGCTTCTATATGAAAAGTATCCGGTGGATTATCTTGTTCTTGAGACCGGCCTTGGAGGAAGACTTGATGCCACAAACAGTATTCACCAGCCTGTACTTGACGTGATCACAGAGATAGGCATGGATCACATGCAGTACCTTGGCAATACCATTTCAAGGATTGCCGGGGAGAAGGCGGGAATTATACGCAGCAATACTCCGCTTGTTTTCTGTAACAGGCGTGATGAGAGTACTGAGGTTATTGAAAAGCGTGCAGAGGAATTATCTGCCAAGGTTTACAAGGTAGAGCCTGATTATGTGAAGGATATTAAAACCGCACCGGATGATGCGGGTAATATTTGCATTGATTTTTCTTATGAATCTCAGTATGATAAATATTGCGGTCTGCGCTTGCAGACTGTTGCAAAATTCCAGACAGAAAATGCCGCTATTGCGATAATGTGTGCAAGAGCCCTTAGAGATATCGGTGTTAACATTGCCGATGAAGACATCAGCTATGGCTTGAAAAGGGCCAAATGGGGAGGAAGAATGGAACTTATACTTCCGGGGTTTTATGTTGATGGTGCACATAATGTCGATGGTATGGAGGCTTTCCTTGAATGCGCGGGAGAAGTACCCTGTGAGAAGAAGAGAACGCTGCTGTTTGGAGCTGTTGCCGACAAACAATACCATCTTATGATAAGGCAGATACTGGAGAGCGGAATTTTTGATGCGGTCTGTGTTTCAGTGCTTGAAACCGGCAGATCCGTTTCCGAATCACAGCTTCGTGCCGCTTTTGAATCTGAGATGCGAAATGCGAATATTGAACGCGATATTCGGTTTTCCTATTATACAAGTGTAAGGGATGCTCTTATGGACATCATAACCGAGCGCGGAGCCGGAGATGTGGTATTTGCAGCCGGATCGCTTTATCTTGTCGGTCAGGTGAGGGAGACACTGGGTATTTTACCCGGACACTGATGTATATTTGTTTTTCTTATGAGATTGTTTCTTTGGGAGCTTTACAATGATCAATTTTGAGAATGAACTTAAGAAGTTTCGTCCCAGCCTCGAGATAGAGGATGCAGAAGAGATTATATATAATCAGGATCTGGACGACATGGCCGACGTGCTGGTTGGCCTGTTAAAGGATGCGAAGGCTGAGGAGATGAGCCGTCAGACACGTATCCACTGATACTCTGCATACAATAGGGAGTGACTTCATATTATGAAATGCTATCAATGTGGGGCGGAGCTCACTGAGCACGATTTCTGCCCGAACTGTGGTGCAGCTGTAAAGGTTTACAAAAGGATCATGTCGCTTTCCAACCGCTATTATAACGATGGTTTGGAGAGAGCGGAGATTCGTGATCTTTCGGGAGCCATTGAATCGCTGCATCAGAGTCTTAAATTTAATAAAAGTAATATTCAGGCCAGAAACCTTTTGGGACTGGTCTATTATGAGTGTGGTGAAGTTGTTGCTGCTCTGAGCGAATGGGTTATAAGTAAAAACCTTAAGCCGGAGGACAACGCAGCGGACGATTACATGGATCTTGTTAGAAATGATCCGTCCAGATTGGAGACTTTCAACCAGACTATTAAAAAGTTCAATATTGCACTTAATCACTGTCATCAGGACAGACTCGACATGGCTATAATCCAGCTTAAAAAGGTTTTGTCGATGAATCCCGGATTTATCAGAGCACACCTTTTACTTGCTCTTTTATATCTGAACAATGGCAATTATGCCAAGGCCAAGACTGAAGCTCAAAAGAGCCTGAAGCTTGATACGGGCAATGTTATGGCAGCCAGATATCTTAAGGAAGCCGAGGCAATGCTGGATCCTCAGGAAGCCAAGTCGGGAGAGGAAAAAGCAAAGGTTAAGGGTGATGTTATCCGTTATCAGAGCGGTAACGAAACCATAATCCAGCCTGTTCGCACCAATGTATTTACAAGGAGCGGATCAATCTGGGGAATAGTGCTAGGCGTTGTTCTTGGTATGGCGGCGGCATATTATCTGATATTACCTGCCAGAATTCAGTCCATGAACGCGAGCTTCAGAGAGCAGATTTCTGCTATAAGCGAGGAATCCGATTCCAAATCAGCCAAGATGGGTGAATACGAACAGCAGATTGCGTCCCTGAGTAGTGAGCTGGAGGGATTGCAAAACGAGGTGAATTCTTATAAAGAGACCGAGACAACCGGCTCTGCACCTAATGACCTGATGGCTGCGGTATCAGCATATCTTTCAAATCCGGAAGATATGGATACTATTGAGACTCAGATGCAGGGAGTTGATCTTAACAACATGGAAGGAGCACCTTCCGCGCAGTTTACAGCGCTCTACAATTCCTTTATGGTTCTTGTGGGTAGTGAACTTTCAAAGAGAAGTTACAATACAGGATACGAGGCATACAGAAATGGTGACTTTGAAACAGCCATCAGCCTGTTATCCAAGGCATTCCAGTATGATAACACCAATGTCGATGCACTCTATAATTTGGGAAATGCCTACTATGAAAGCGGCGATACTGACAATGCAAAGGTCGTATACGACCAGGTTGTGAATGATTTCTCGGATACACGTAGCGCAAGCTCCGCCGAGACCAAGTTAGCAGAGATTAATAATGCTTCAGATTAACCCTAATATTATTAATTTTTCGGATTTATCTTTTATATTTAGATTTCTTCCGATTTTTCTACTTGCATATTATGTATTACCGGCAAGGCTGCGTCCACTGATTCTACTGGTGGGCAGTCTTGCATTTTATGCAATTGGAGACCCCATGAGCATGGTGGTCTTTGCAGCTGCAATCGTGGTAAACATCTTATTCTCATATAAATGTCATAATAAAAGTAAGTTATTTCTTTTCCTCATTATCGCGTCTGATGTAATACTTCTTCTTGCTTTCAAGTTCCTTGTAAGCTATGGGAATATACAGACGCTTCCGCTCGGAATCAGCTTCTTTACATTCAAAATGGTCAGCTATCAGGCAGATCTGTATAAGCGAAAAATACGTGAATGTCCCGGGATTATTGCGGTAGCAGCATATTTTGCAATGTTTCCGCAGGTTATGTCCGGACCTATCATGAGATATTCCGATTTTGAAATAAATAATATTTTATCGGGTACAGAAGATGAATTTATGGCTTTTAAATTCAGAAAACGTCTGCATCTTGATAAGATTGAAGAGGGACTTATGTTCTTCACACTTGGCTTTGCCATGAAAGCTCTTCTGGCGGATTATCTCGCAATGATGTGGAACGAGATAGGAACGATCGGGTATGAGAGTATTTCAACGCCCCTAGCCTGGGTAGGAGTTGTATGTTACTCCATGAATCTTTACTTTGATTTCTGGGGATATTCGCTTATGGCTGCCGGAATTGGTGTGATGCTGGGATTTCCGTTTGTGCGAAATTTCGACCATCCATATTCGTCAAAAGGCGTAGGCGAATTTTACAGAAGATGGCATATGACACTTGGCTCATGGTTCAGGGATTATATCTACTTCCCTATGGGTGGCAGCAAAAAGGGTAAGTTTTTAACAATAAGAAACCTCTTTGTTGTGTGGCTTCTCACAGGACTCTGGCATGGTGTTACAGTTAACTTCCTGGTATGGGCAGGGCTGCTCTTGATAATGATCATATTCGAGAAGTTTGTCTGGACTTTTAATAAAAAGCTTCTCTCAGTGATCGGCAGAGTCCATGTACTAATAATGGTGCCGATAACCTGGGTTATATTTGCCCTTCCTGTTAAGGAGGACCTGTTTAATTATCTGGGAAGAATGATTCCTGTTTCCGGAAGCGGAATTGCGGTAAATCCCGGAGACCTCGTAAAACTCATGTCGATGTACTGGCCGTTTTTCGTGGGAGGTTTCATATTCCTTATTCCGGCTGTTTACGATTATTTTGAAAAACACAGAAAAGACTTACACATAAAGGTAGTAATGCTTCTTCTGTTTTGGATATGTGCGGCTTTCGTATCAACAAAGGCCGGCAATCCGTTTTTGTATTTCTCATTTTAAGAGAAGAGCTACATTGGAGCATTTATGAAAAAATTTGGCAGGCACTTCCTGTCCGTAGGAATTCTTGTTGTGGCACTGTTTTTTACTGCGGATGCCGCACTTGGACAGAAGAGTGTGTATGATGAAACTGAATATAATGCTGCAGATGCACCGCTCCTTAGCTTCCCGCTTCGAAAAATAATGAACGGGGAGATGCCTTATCTTGTATCTCTAATTCAGGCAAAATTCTTTGGAATCCCGATGCCTTTGGATGATACAATAGATAACGGTGATGAGGAGGACTTTGCTTCCGGATTATCGGATGAGAATGCGGGGGCAGATGTGAATCCTGAAGAACAGGTGGCTGAAGCATCCGATGAAGCTGCGGCGCCGGAAGTTAGTGACGGTGATGCAGCAGTAAGTGACGGCGATGCAGCAGTAAGTGACGGCGATGCAGCAGTCAGTGATGGAGATGCAGCGGCTGTTAGCGACGGCGATGCTGCAGTAAGTGATGGCAATGCAGTACCCGCGGCTGCAGAAGACAACACAGTACCTCCGGAACCGCAGGAAGCTACTGCACCGGAACATGTAAACTATGTCGAGACAGCTGTTCCCGATTCCTATTTTGATGATGCACTTTTCATTGGTGATTCAAGAACCGTAGGACTGTCTGAATATTGTCCGGAGCTGGATGAGCGTGCAACCTTCTATGCTAAGGTATCACTGACTATCTACGGCTTTAACAAGAAGCCCTTCGTGACAGCCAGGGTCGTACCTCCTGAAGGATATGAGGGCTCCGAAGAAGACCTTCCCACTGAGAAGGTTACGGTGGAGGAAGCTCTTACAAGGAAGCAATTTGCCAAGATTTATATAATGCTCGGCTTAAACGAGCTCGGAAGTGGAACTGCTGAGAGTTTTGCTGCCGATTACGGCGCAGTTGTTTCAAGAATAAGAGAGCTTCAGCCTGACGCGATCATTTATATTCAGGGAATAATGCATGTAACTCACAAAAAGAGTGAAAGCGACAGAACTTTCAAAAACTCGACAATAAATGCGAGAAATGAGGCACTTTCCACGCTGGCTGACGGCGAGCATGTATTTTACATAGACATGAACAGTGCTACGGATGATGAGCACGGTGCGCTTGGACAAGATCTTTCATTTGATAACGTACATTTGAAAGCAAAATCTTACGCATTATGGTATGATTATTTGAAAAAACATGCTTATGTAAATGAGAATGATCTTCCGCAGATTCAGCAGGGACTTCAGCAGGAAAATCCGGAGCAGTAAGGAAGATAGATTATGGTAAGAGAAATGGTTTTTAAAATGGAACGCCCCGGGCTTTTGAAGGAGGGGGATGAGATTACCGTTACTGAGGGTGAACTTCCCAGTAATGTGTATTATACGATAGATCCTTCACTGGCCATGTCAGCTAATTATCCCTTCAGAGAGAGGATGAGCGAGCGCAAGGGAGTGGTTCTTAAGGTAGAGGAAAACGACCGCGGTTTCTATGTTACAGCTGCGTTCGATTCTGATAAACAATAAAAAATGCACTTTTTAACGGAGGAGAAAAGTATGGAATACGTATCAACAGACAAGGCACCGGCAGCAATCGGACCTTATTCACAGGCAATCAAGGCAGGGGATTTTCTTTATGCTTCAGGTCAGATCCCGATCAATCCCGCAACAGGCGGAATCGAGGGAAGTGACATCTCTGAGCAGGCTGACCTTGTGTGCAAAAATATTGGGGAAATCTTAAAGGCAGCAGACACCGATTTTAGTCATGTCGTAAAGACAACCTGCTTTCTTGCAGAGATGTCTGACTTTGCTGCTTTCAATGCTGTATATGAGAAATACTTCACCAGCAAACCCGCAAGAAGCTGCGTAGCAGTAAAGAAACTGCCCAAGGATGTCCTTTGCGAAGTAGAAATAATCGCATATTTAAAATAAAAGTTATATATTATGAGGCACTGCCAGCGGATTAAAGGGATGGAATGAAAATGACTGTACGCAGTAACATGACAGCGACAGTGATAGTAATGTTGGGGGCACTGCTTTTTGGCAGCGGATGTGGAAACATAGCGAGCCACAAGAATGTTGATCGTGGACTTGCATATATCGAGAGCCATGAGTATGAAGAGGCAGCTCAGTGCTTTGATGCTGCTGAGAAGGCAGGGGAAAACGCCAGAGTCTTGTACAGGGCTAAAGGACTTTTGGACAAGACCCTCGGAGAATATGATTCTGCTGCTGAAAACTTTTTGAAATCACTTGCAGCCACAAGCGGAATCCCCGGTGATATGGATTTTGACACCAATTACTATCTGGCTGACACTTATATAAAACAGGAAAAATATGATGAGGCCATTAAGGTATATGACGCTATCCTTGCGCTTAGAAAGAAGGACAAGGATGCTTATTACATGCGCGGAATGGCGAGACTTTACATGAGCGATCACGATGGAGCTACAGCCGATTTTAATAAGGCAATGACACTGTCACCTCGCAACTATGACCTCAGAATAATGATATACAAAGCTTTATCAGCTAACGGATTTGAGGAAGAGGGCAGAGAGATTCTTGAAGCCTGCCTCAATAACACTGACCCTAACATGACTAATTATGAAAAGGGACAGATATCCTATTATCTGGGCAATAATGCCGATGCACAGAGCTACCTCGAACTCGCAAGAAATGAGAGAGATGCCCAGAAAGCACCGGTGGTTTTGCTGCTTGGACAGACAGGAGAAAAGCAGGGAGACTACAACTATGCCATAAGCGTTTATAAAACATTTTTGGCAGAGGATCCAGATCACCCCGATATTTATAATCAGCTTGGACTGTGTCAGACATATGTTGGGGATTATGATAGTGCAGTGAATTCATTTGAAGCCGGTCTTGCACTTGGTAACAACGAATACAGCAGGGCGCTTCTTATGAATGAGATAACTGCCTACGAGTATGCCGGCAATTATGCTCAGGCAAAAACTTTAATGGAAAAATACAGGAAGGCGTATCCGGATGACAAGGATGCGGAGAGAGAGGAGATTTTCCTTTCGTCAAGGTAATTAGTATTGGGTAATAATAAATATAGAAATTTGGATAGCAGTTATTATATCAGGAGAAAACCCAAGAAGAAAAGAATACACACTCCTGTAATTATCGGTGTTGCGGCGACTCTGATATTGATAACTGTTATTTCTGTGATTTTTTTAGTGTTACATAAGGATAAAACGACAGAGGATGCTGCGGATTTATCTACTATTCAAGAGGAAATTCCGCAGGAGGAGGTAGCTCCTGAACAGCCACAGGAAGTAGCGCCGGAGACTGAGCCTGAACCCGAGCCTGATGTAGAGGTTAAAGAGCTCTCCCCGGAGGTTGCGAGCTTTGCACAGGGTTACACCGTCAATACCACGGATTCGACCGCTGATATAGTAAGCGAAGAAGTGATTAGTGAAAATGCGGTCCTTATAGATGTGGACAAGGCAGAGGTTATTGCGAAAAGAGCGGCCGATGTAAGGATATGTCCCGCATCCATGACCAAAATACTCACAATTCTGGTGGCTGCGGAGCACGTAGAGAATCTTGACGACACCTACACCATTACGAGGGACATAACGGATTACACTTTTTCCAATGAATGCAGTATTGTAGGCTTCGATGTGGATGAGACCGTTACCGTGAGAGACCTGATGTACGGCACGATTCTTCCGTCCGGTGCGGATGCAGGTCTTGCGCTTGCAAATTATGTTGCGGGTTCTCATGAAGCTTTTGTGGATATGATGAATGCAAAACTGGATGAGCTTGGTCTTTCAGGTTCAGCGCATTTCACCAACTGTGTCGGAATCTATGATGAGGATCATTACTGTACTCTTACGGATATGGCGATGATAATGAAGGCTGCTGTGGAAAATGACCTGGCGAGAGAAATCCTGTCAGCCCACAAGTACACAACTTCCGCAACTGAGCAGCATCCAGAGGGCATAACAATATCCAACTGGTTCCTCAGACGAATTGAGGATAAAGATACGGGCGGCAACGTAATGTGTGCGAAAACCGGCTTCGTTAATCAGTCCGGCTGCTGCGCAGCAAGCTATACTGTTTCAAACAGCGGTGGTCACTACATATGCGTATCCGCCAACGCCTGGAGCTCCTGGCGCTGCATCTACGACCAGGTGGAGATCTATACTAAATATATGAAATAAATAATACGCCCCGGAAGTTGTCATATCCCGGGGCGTATTATTTGGACTTAAGTTAAATCATCTATATTTCCATCGCCATCATTGTCGAAGCCGATATTCTGCATGTTGACGGTGCGGCGGCGAAGGCGGGCGCGCTCGGATTCCTGATTGATGAAATCTTTGATCTCGCGGCCGTGCTTGATATTCTTCATCACAATGGTCTTGTCGGTTACATCGGAGGTGAAGAGCGTGATGGTGGAAAGTCCTGCCAGGCGCTGGAAAAATGAACGCGATAATTCTACGTCAGTGATCTTGTACATGAAACAATCATCTTCCTTGATGCTCAGAAAACCTGAAATGATTGTCATCTCGTTGTTATAAACCTCATATCGTTTAAAAGGCCACGGGATACCGAAAAGAAGAAGCCTTCCGTACTCCTTGTACTGAAGTTCGCCTTTTGCTGTAAGTGAAGCCTCATTCTGTGCGGGATTAGATATCTTTGCCATTACATATCTCCTTGTCTTTAAGTTTTTATGCTTGAAAAAATAGTTGATGTAAACTTCATGGATATTTATACTTTTATTGATAGTATTTTATCACAAATACTATGCAATTTTGGAGGATTCATCTTATTTTTATTTCAAAATAAAACAATATGGAATATGACAGCGTTTGATTCAGAAAGGTGCAGGATGGAACGCTTTTTGTCGGAGGGAGCAAGTCATGCTGGTTAATCAGGGGGCTTATGATGCTATAAGCAAAATATATGAAACCTTTGCGGTTACTTCAAAAAGTAGATATGTCTACGTCTATGACATCGAAAACAACATGGCCAGGTGGTCCGAAAATGCGGTGAATTACTTCGGCCTGCCGGGTGAGTTTGTCTACAAAGCAGATCAGGTCTGGGAGGCCCATATTCATCCCGAGGACAGGGCCACCTACAGGGAGCATCTTCACACCGCCTTCGAGGGCAATCGCGTCAATCCAAGCTTTGAATATCGTGCCAGGAATAAGAGCGGCGAGTATGTCGCATGTTCGTGCAGGGGAGTAGTTATCAAGGATTATTCGGGAAAAGCCGCTTTTTATGCGTGTTCCCTTATGAATAAGGGTATTGTTGACAATACCGATCCTATCACCGGACTTTCCAATCATTACGAGATGTTCAACTACATGCACCGCCTGGAATTCGACGGCGTCAATTATATCCTGCTTCTTGTGAATGTGATTGATTTTGGCGATATAAACAGGCTGTACGGATATATGTTCGGTAACCGGATGCTGAAATCCATGGCTGATTATCTCCAGAAAGAGGCTGGGGAAAAAGCGCATATATACAGAGGTGACGGAACAATTCTCGGACTTTGCACAGTTCACATGACATTGGATGAGGTGAAGAACCTCTATCAGCAGATGCGCCAGCATGTAAGGCAGAACATGAAGGTTGGAACCACCAAGGTCTCCGCAGAGCTTGGCGGTGGGGTCATCGTTGTCGACGAGTCAGGGATAGATGTGCATGCTGTCTACACCAGTGCTAAATATGCACTTGCCCATTCCAAGACGGAGAAACACGGAAATCTTATCATTTTTCATAATAATGAGCTCGAGTACAACAAGAGTACGATAGAGCTTGTCGGAGCGGTGAGAGAGAGCGTTATCGACCACTGCAAGGGATTCTATCTGAATTATCAGCCGATCCTGGCCAAGAATGACGGTAAGCTTGCGGGAGCGGAGGTTCTGCTTCGCTGGAACAGACAGCCCTACGGGGATGTGGCACCAAGTGAATTTGTGCCGTGGCTTGAACAGGACAGCACTTTCTATAAGCTTGGAATATGGATCCTCGATAAAGCGATGAAGGACGGATTGGCGATTTTGAAGGACCATCCCGAGTTCTATCTGAGCATTAATCTTGCGTACGTGCAGCTGGAACGAAGTGAGTTTCGAACATCAATTGTGGAACTTCTTAAGGGCAACAGATATCCCGGAACAGCGCTGTGTATCGAGCTCTCCAACGTCACCAGCAATATCAATTTCGATTATCTGAAGAGCCAGGTAATCTTCCTTAAGTCCTGCGGCATAAGGATTGCTCTTGATGTGACCGATTTTTCCACGTTGGATCTGGCCACGAGGCTTCCTATCAACATAATAAAACTGGCGCCGGAGATCACTGAAAATATCAGCAAGAGTCCGCTTAGCCGCTACATGGCTGAGGCTATAACCGGTTTTGCCGCAAACATGAACATGAGCGTATGCGCCACCGGAGTCGGCGATGCTGACACGGAACTCAGGCTTTTCAAGTATCCCGTGGATCACTATCAGGGATACTACTATTCCAGACCGGTCAGCTTCGAAGAATTCAAAAAGCTGCAGGTATATAACACAAAATAACAAATATAAACTTCTTCTGATATTACAATAAACATTTTATAAAAACCGCTTTTCCAAAGGCAAAAAAAGCTATAATTACTATGTATAAGTGCTCGTGAAAGGTGGATACAAATGTAAAGAATGTTTACCTACATTAAGCCTGAGTTCATGATTCATGCATTTACTAAGCAGCGGGATACAACTTTGAAAGACCGCAGTATTTGTGTTGCCCGCTTAGGCGATCTGGCGGTAAACATGTCCCTTATCGATGAGAATTCCTTTGCGCTTTCACTTGAAAATGTGAAGGACGGAGCACAATATTCCGGCAGAGCTTTTAATATCAAAAAGTCCGCCGAGGAAGATATTGTGCCGATAGTTGAGGATCTTTTCCGAAAGATGCAGCTTCTTAACGATCAGGAGGTATTCAATAAGCGCGAGCATGTTTGGAAGATGTATGCGATGGACTGGCTTGAAAACCAGGGTATATCCTTCGATGATTACATCGACAGCAGAATGTCACATCTGACTAAGGATGAGGGATTCCACTGGAAGGGGCTGGAGGAATATTTATCCAGCGATTATCTCAATGTTGTGGATACTATGCGAATCATTGAAAAGTATTCACAGTCAGAGGAAGAGAAAAAGGAATACATCGATTTTGTTGCCAGGGATATTGTCGAGCTTCGAAGGCACTATTCACTTGCGGCGATGCAGGAAAAGTTCGACGAACACAATGCGAGATTTGCGAACAGAAAAATGTTCGCTTTCGGAATAGAAGTAGAGGCCGATTCGAGAGATGAAGCCAGGGAGAAACTTAAGAAGATAATAGGAGAGGAAAAGGAGACGTTTGTTATAAGAGGATAATTGTTACGGATTGTTCTAATGGGGTAAGTGCTATGAAGAAATTAGTTAGAAATCTTGGAGCGCTGATGTTTGCTTTCGTTCTCGCGATCACGCTGGTGTCCATACCGGCGAAGGCAGCGACTACAAAGCAGTCGAATACGTCTATCAAGGAAAATCAGATGAATATCACAGTCGGGACTGACGAGGAAGGTAATACTACCGTAACCTACGGCAAGTACACTTTTACCCGCAAGTACAACGGCTGGTACATCCCCGCAGCTTATATCTACAGCGGCAGCGATCTTGCCAACTTCCTTGATAAGGCTGTAAGACGCACGAGGAGAACCAGCGTAAGATGTGACGGATTTCTTTTCATAAAGGTATCCGGAGGCTGGTACAGGCATGAGCTTCACATAAATGACGGAAGGACGCTGGCCACTATTTTTAATAAGGCCGCAGGAATCACAAGCACCTACGATCCAAATAATCTGAACTCAGATGATGCAAACAGTACAAACGGCACAAATGGTACAAACAATAATACAAGTACCAATAATGGCAGAAACTGAGTATATATTGAAAACAGGACATTAAGTGTTGTGAACAAGACTTGTTTATAGTAGTATAGAAAAGCATGTTAAAAGAATGTCTCTGGGCATTCTTTTTTCATTAAAACAAGTTGAAAGAGGTTATCGATGTCAAATTCCAAAGAAAATAAGATGGGCGTTTTGCCCGTTAAAAGGCTTATTGTTTCAATGTCACTGCCGATGATGGCGTCCATGCTTGTGCAGGCGCTCTACAACGTGGTGGACAGTATTTTCGTTGCGCAGATCAATGAAAATGCGCTGACTGCCGTAACTCTGGCATTTCCGCTTCAGAATCTGATGATTGCACTCGGCGCAGGTACCGGCGTAGGTATGAATGCCCTTTTATCAAGATCACTTGGTGAGAAAAATTTCGACAGGGCAGACAGAGCAGCCAACACCACGCTTATGCTGACCTTCATAAATTATTTTGTATTCCTTATGATCGGAATATTTGCCGTAAAGCCGTTCCTCATGACACAGACTGATAATGAGGTGATTGCAGGCTACGGTGTTTCATACCTTAGCATTATCTGCTGCTGCTCAATCGGAGTATTCTGCCAGATGACCTTTGAGAGAATGCTTCAGTCAACAGGACGTACACTCTTCAGTATGTATTCGCAGATGTCCGGCGCTATTATCAACATTATCATGGATCCCATCCTGATCTTCGGTATGTTCGGTGCACCTAAGATGGGAGTTGCCGGTGCAGCTCTTGCAACGGTTTTCGGACAGGTTGTAGGTTCTTGTATCGGACTTTACTGTAACCTTAAGCTTAATCCGGATGTAAATCTCAGGATTTCGCTTATTCTCAGTCCCAAGGCAGACATAGTCAAGGAAATCTACTACGTTGGTGTTCCTTCTATTCTGATGATGTCCATAGGTTCGCTCATGACCTATGCCATGAATCTAATACTTATTGCATTTTCAACAACAGCAACTGCTGTGTTTGGTGTATATTTCAAGCTCCAGAGCTTCTTCTTCATGCCGGTATTCGGCCTGAACAACGGACTTATTCCTGTTCTTGCCTATAACCTCGGGGCAAAGAGGAAAGACAGAATCAATGAGGCTCTGAAGTTCTCGATTGCATTGGCAGCAACAATCATGATAATCGGAACCATAACCTTCCAGATTATCCCGGACAGACTACTCGGCCTGTTCAATGCTTCCTATGACATGATAAGTATCGGAAAACCGGCGCTTCGTGTTATCAGCCTGAGCTTCCCCATCGCCGGAGTCTGCATAGCACTTGGTTCGGTATTCCAGGCATTTTCGGAGAGCATCTATTCGCTGGCTGTTTCAATAGGCCGTCAGCTTGTGGTCCTTATCCCCGCCGCCTGGCTCCTCGCTCAGACCGGCAACGTCAATGCTGTATGGTGGGCATTCCCCATCGCCGAGATTGCTTCACTCATCCTTTCAGGATTCTTCTTTAAGAGAGTCTACGGCAGAAGAATTGCAGAGATTGAGGAAGGGTAACGATTTCTAGAGGTAGTGGCTTTTTGCTAATGCAAAGACGAATTACAGACACTTTATGGGAGTTTATTGAGAATTATTGGGGACATTGCCTTGAATAATGGCTTTTCAATGAAATCAAGGTAAGTTATTTCCGGAATATACCTAGAAATATTGATTTTCTTAAATATCAAGGTATTAATCAGCTACATATTTACCAAGAAAAAGAAGAAAATCAAAATATCAAGGTAATCTAGCAAAGTAACCTTACCAAGAATAATAAGATTTTGCTGAAATCAAGGTAAATATCACTTTGAGAAGTACCCAGATAATTACCTTTTAGATTTTATCTTGGTAATTTTTTTGCAAATCGATAAAGTCCGCACAATATAATATGTATGGAAATTAAGACAGCCGCGATCCATATAAGGATTGCGGCTGTTTATACTTGTAGGTAATTATGATGTTTCATTAAAAAAATATTAAACATTGTCACTAGATAAAATAATAATATAGGCAAATGATATAATGATTCGTAATTAGGAAAAGCAAGTATATAGAACATATTCTTATGCTTGTGAGCCTCTGAACTTGGTATAGGCGATAATATCCCGCTGGGCATCTTTGTTCAATTTGGAAAAATAGTAGAGAAGCTGCTTTTCATTAGCGCTAAATTTTGCAAGGCGTTTTGAAGAACCATATGAAGTAAGCTCAGCTTCTTCTAGAGTCCGAGCAGTCATTTCAGGTGCATCATAATATATTTCATTATCGAGAGGGATGCATAATTTAAGAAGTTCATCGGTGGTAAGGCCATAAAAATTGGCAATTCTATAAAGCATAGTTGAACTTGGCCTACGTTTACCACTTTCATACTGCTGATATGTCGGCTGCTTAACATCAATATTGGAAGCAATATAATCCTGAGTATAGCCGTGAGTTGTGCGTAACTCTTTTAGTTTTTTGCCAATCTGATTATTGGTGTTCTCCATTAAGTCTGCCTCCCTTTTTGATAGTTTATTCGAAAATGGAGGGCAAAGCATATATGTCTGCCTATATAAATATAGGCAAACGAGATCATATGAGCCTTTAATAACATCAAGCAGCTAAGAAGGCATGATGATATGTATGATTCAGAATGTAGGAAAAAATGATAAAAAATTATGGTACATGGATATGCTAAGGAGGTATGACAAGTGAAATATGGATTTATTATAGCGATATTATTAGCAGGTATCTGTTTATCAGGGTGTGGGAGCACAATTGCCGGTGAAACGATTATTGAAGAATCTGAGACACCAACGACAGCTGTAGCCGAGATAGATGATGTTGTCTCGGAAGAGCTCTCCCCGAGCTTTCTGTGGAAATATGATGGTTATGTAGATGAAGCTATGGGCTACTCTTTTCGAGAAGACTTTGTTGATAAAGACTATGACGGGGATGGAAAGACGGACAGGCTTTACAGAATAAGTGATTCAGATAATGACAAAGCGAAGTACAAGATTGAGTTTGGAAATGGCAATTCTATTGAAACTCCAAGCTGTCATATAACAGGTTTCCCGCATATACAGACAGGTGATTTGGATAAGGATGGTGAAGAAGAAATTCTATTCACGGTCACTTTTGATGCATACAGTGATCCATATGTTTCATGTGAAATATGGCTTTTTGATTTTGATGATGCAACAAATGAGTACCGGGAAGCAGATTTGCCACTGACAGTAGGAGAGTATGGAGGAAAAGGACTAACAATAGATTATGAGGCGCCGGTTAAGTCTTCTATAGGTTTTACAGCTAAGGAGAATAATTACAAAGCTGTTACTGAAGTGCCCGAAGAAGTAATAGATAACTGGTGGGAACAAGATGCTGTGACTGAAGTAAGACCGGTTTGGTATGCTGTAATCTCAGATTCGACGTAAGGCGATAACCTATACTGCGAAATTACTCTTATTCCACGCTTTGGTACTTTCCTGGGATTTAATCTTGTGTACCAAAATGGTGAATATGTAATAGAGAATATGAATTTTATTGAGGAATCTGTTTCCAGATTTGAATTCTAAATCGTTAAAAACATTCTGCCAATGATTTATGCAGCACACATAAAGCTGATAAATCTTGGCAGTTTTTTTATTTATAATAATATTTTTAGAAAATCTTATAAAAATCTATGCTTACAGTTATTGATTGATTAAATAGACATTGATATAATTTTTATTGTATATAACAAATGCCTATATTGATATATGCTAGAGCCACATTTGTGGATATGAAGAGGGGGTTCCATGAAAAGTAAAAATCAGTTACTCAGTATGTGTATAAGCATGCTGTTACCTTGTCTATGCATGTTATGCATGTTTTCAATTAACTCAAAAGCTGCCGCTACTCCGGTAAACTATGTTGTCGTCAATAATCCCGCTGAAATAGATGCAAATATAAATAATGATGTGGGTATGATTTATCATGACCTTAGTGGTGAATACATATATTCCATTACGACTACAGAGCGAGGATGGTTAATTCTGGATGATAATTACAGTTTTTATAATTTCCATACACTCAAACTGTATGGAAACGCCTCATTAACTAATGAAATCCCATATATAGATTATAAATACTATGCTAATGGGCATATTCAGCCAAGATTCTACTTAGATCCGGGGACCTATTATTTATATATTAATCAGTCATATCAAACGGCATCGGCTTTTTTATTCTTTTTGCCCAATACCAAGGTAATTAACCACAATTTGGTAAAAGATTCGTCAGGAACAAAGTATACAGACACAGTTTCATTTGTACCAAAAATCGGAATAACTCATATAGTCACTCAAACGGTTGCACCTGCAAATATTCAGGATTACACGACATGGAAAGATGCGACAAGCAATGCAACTGATGTATACGAAATAACTGCAAATGGTGAATATACTATTAAAGCAGAATTTAGCGATACTGATTGGAAATTGTTCCCTGTAATGTATTCGTTTTCTGTTTATGATATTGTTCCACCTAAAGATGAAGATGGAAAAGTGGACGACAGCATATCGGTACCCAAGATATCCAAGCTTAGTAAAGGAAATAAGGCATTTACAATAAAGTGGAATAAGGTCTCAGACGCCGAAGGATATCAGGTTCAATATTCGACATCAAGGAAATTTACTTCGGCTAAAACAAAAACATATAAGGCTTCCAAAAGCAGCGCGAAAATAAATAAGCTGAGGAAAAATAAAAAGTATTATGTCCGAATTAGGTGTTTCAAAACGATAGATGGGAACAAGGTGTATTCGGAATGGAGCAATAGAAAGAGTGTTAAGACAAAAAAATAGTTTTTGGGATCAGGTAGAGAAAAGCTAATAAACAACGTATAAAAAATATGGAGATATGCTTGGTAATTATACTTGATGAAAGGAGAAGATATGAGGGATAACAAGTGTAAGAGAATTACTAATGTAGGGTTTATTTTGGTGCTATTTGTTGTAGGAATGTTGATGACAGGAGTAAATGTAAAAGCTTCTGAGACAAGCGATTTGGACTTTAGAGGAGGACCATATACTTATAACAATATAGATTTTATGATTATTGATCATAAAGGTATGCGTGCAAATATAACTGATGGTACAAAATGTACCAGTTCCAATTTGAATTTAGAAGAACTTCAATACATCAACGATTATTCTAAAACGAAAGCAGAATTATTTGGTGAAGCTGAATGGACTGCTTATGTTCAGAAAATTGACAAAAATGCTTTTAAAGGAAATAAGAAGATAAAGAAGATAACTGGAAATTTCATTGACCTTGATACGATAGGTGATGGAGCATTTCAGGGAATGAGTAATCTTAAGGAAATAGACTTAAGTTATACAGCGTCTTTAAGTATAGGTAAAAATGCTTTTGCCGGTGATAAAAAATTAAAAGTGGTAAAACTGGATATGGTTAGCCTAAAATCGATAGGTAAGAATGCATTTAAGGGTACTCCCAGTGGGATAAAATTTGTTTTATATTGTGACCATGATGATGAAGAACTCGATATGTCCGGTAAAGCTGTCAAAAGAGAGCAGAAAAGATTCAAAAAGTATAAGAAAACGCTTACCAAAATGCTAAAGAAGAGTGGTGCAAAGAACCCTAAAATTGTATCATATTTGGATGACTGATAGAGATGATATGCTTAGAGTGACAAAAAAGGATCTCCATAATTTTTTATCGTGACAAACAAGCAGCAGAGTAGAATCATATACGATTTTGTCTGCTGCTTGCTTACCGAATCAGAATCAACACCGCTTGAGTATATGGACAATGCATTGACAATCAGTCTGGGCGAAACTATAACCGGACAACTTGGCGGATTTGATAATCAGGATTTCTACAAATTTACTCTTCTTAGATCATCTACGATAAAATCAATCATACAAAGAATATGGAACATTATAATAATGTGAAATTTTATCTTCTGGATGCTGATGGAAGTAGTATAGATTATTTGGGAAATGATAGTGATTACCCGGATACTGAATACTTTAAGGGAACGTATGAAAAAAATCTTTCCGCAGGAACATATTTCATAAAAATTGTCAGAGGTAATAAGGGTGGAAAGTATACCTTTTCAGTAAATGAGAAGCCGGTAGAAATATCCAGAGCAACTATAAAGAGTGTTAAGAGGAATGGAAAAAAGGCAACTGTAAAGATTAAGAAGGTTACAGAAGCATCAGGCTACGAAGTTGTATATTCACTTTCAAAGAGTTTCCCTGCAGGAAAGACAAAAGTAGTAAATACATCGAAAACCTCAGTTGTTCTGAAAAAGCTAAAGAAAAATAAGCCTTATTATGTGAAAGTCAGGGCATACAAAATAGAAAGCGGATATAAGTATTACGGAGATTATAGCTCAGTCAAAAAAATAAAGAAAAAATAGATCATGATATTTTTGAATTATTATTTTAGTATCTTGTATTGCTCGGCTTAGGACGAAATATGAGGAAACACATTTTATCATTTGCGATTGTGTTCATGATTGCTTTTTGTATGAATATAGTGACTGTACACGCCGAGAAAACAGGATTTTATGGCTACTATTATAGCGATGGCTATACATGCTGCGATTTTAAAGGAACCGGTATAGAAAAAGTTGTAGAAATACCGTCAGATGTTACCCAACTACATATTTTTATGTTCTTCTGGGAAAGATCATTGGAAAAAATCATTGTTCCGTCCAATGTGAAGGTGGTAAAGGCTCGTTGCTTTTATGGTTGTGAGAACCTTAAGTATATTGTTTTTAAAGGTGATGTAGAGATAGAGGAAAATGCGATAGTACTATGCAAAAATCTAAAAGCAATATCAGCACCGATGAACAGTGGGGCATATAGGTATGCAAAAGAACATGGAATTAGAGTAGTAACATCACCAGAACCATGTTTTGAAAAGGGGAAAGTATACTGCTTAAAAGGTGATAAAGTATATCAGGATGTAGTAAATAATATAGATGATATTACATGGTCGAGTAGCAATTCAAAAGTTGCGGAAGTTGGTAATGATGGTATCGTTAAAGTCAAAAAGGCCGGTAAGGCAAAAATTGCAGCAACAGTAGCCGGTACGACTGCTTCTTACACAATTGTGGCTTATGCTAGGACAGAAGAGAATAGGATAAAACAAGCTAAAAAGGAAGAAATATCCAACGGCAAAACAGCTATACAGAAATTAAAAAATACTCATGACTGGATGATAAGAAATATTTCTTATGACCATAAAGCTCGAAACAAAATAAGAAACAATGAATGTTGTCCTTCGGAATCTAATACAACCAGAAGTGCCTTGTTGAAAAATAAAGCTATGTGCCTGGGGTATGCAAGGACATATAAGAAAATTCTGGACAATCTAAAGGTGCCATGCATAATAGTTTCAGGACGTGTAGGCTATGAGGGGCATGCCTGGAATATGGTTAAGCTCAATGGTAAATGGTATAACGTTGATGTTACCTGGGATGATCCGGATCGCAATAATGATCAGGGACAGCTATGGATTGAATATAAGTATTTTCTGAAGTCAACAGCTTATATGTCACAGTATCGGAATCAATATTTTGCTTATAAGAACTATCCCAGATGTACTAGTACAAAGTATGATTCGGTGACAAAATTTTGAATATGAGGAAAGACAATATGGAAAAAAGAGGACTTTTGCATTTTATCATTTTAGTGGCTGTTATTTTTTTATTGTCTTTTGTTCATGATAATGCAAGAGCTGCAACATCTGGCGGATTTACATATGAAGTGCAAACTGATGGTACTGCAAAGATTACAGAGTGTACACTAAATGGTAATATCGTAATTCCCGAAAGTTTGGATGGACATAGGGTAACAAAATTGCAGCCTGAACTTTTTATGGGGAAAACTACGGTTACTTCAGTTCATATTCCTTCCGGTGTCAAGGCCTTCGGAATGTTTGACTATATATTCTCATATTGCTATAGATTAAAGGCAATTACTGTCAGTTCGAATAATAATGAATTATGCGCTGTCAATGGGGTGCTTTATTCAAAGGATATGAGTATTTTATATAATTATCCTTGTGGGAAAACGGCACCTGCATTTTATGTACCTGAGACGGTTACAGATATTTGTTGTACTGCTTTTGCATCTACTGCAATCGGAAGTCCTTCAGGGCACCTTGAGAAGCTCTACCTTAAAGGAATTAACACAACGTGGTATACATATACATTTTATGGTGATGGTAATCTCAAGGCTTATTATAAGAATGGTGGTGATACTGAGGCTTATGTAAATGCCGGAAGAGCCCATGCGCAGACTTCGTCCATAGACCATAATTATCCTGTTTTCACATTATGGGATGGACAGATAACGCCTACGACTGCAATAACAATCAATAAAACAGCAATGACTTTAAAGGAAGGCGCGCACGAAGAGATAACTGCGCAAGTATATCCTGCTAATGCAACAAGTACTGAAGTAGAGTGGATAAGCAGTAATGAAGAGGTTGCTGAGGTTTATAGTGGGACGGTTTATGCAAACACTGCAGGTACGGCTATTATTACGGCTAAAACTGTAGATGGTACTGCGGAAGCTTCGTGTAAGGTTACTGTTTTACCTTTTGTTAAAGTAAGTGAATTAAAGCTATCAAAGAAAGAGCTGGAGCTTAAGGTTGGTAAATCAGAACAGCTTATCGTGAACATAGTACCATCCGATGCTGATAATAAGAATGTGGAATGGAAGTCTTTGGATCCTGATATTGCAAGTGTGGATCAAAATGGTATAGTGACAGCTCATAAAGTGGGTGATACAGTGATAACTGTAAGTACAGAGGATAAGCAGTTTAAGGATACCTGCGAGGTCTTTGTTGTGGAAGATCGCCCGGAGGTGTTTAAAACATCTTCTAAACCTCAAATAAATGAAATAAAAGGTAAAAGGAAAGGCTTTACTGTAAAATGGAGCCGAGTATCTAAGATATTGGGATATGAGATACAATATTCCACTAACAAGAATTTAAAAAATGCCAAGACCAAGAAAGTAAAGGCTGGTAAACAATCAGTGACAATAAAAAAACTTAAATCAAAAAAGACGTATTACGTTAGAGTGAGGGCATATTCAACTGAAACCGGTGATATAATTTACTCAAAATGGTCGGCAAAAAAGAAAGTGAAGACCAAGTAATACATAATACTTAAGAATGGAGACAAACATGAAAAAAGTATCACTAACAAAATACACAGACTTTATAGTCGATGAGACCACAAAGCTTCTGAACATCGATTCTCCCACAGGTTATACGGAAGAAGCCGCAGCGTGGGTTCAGAAGGAATTCAAAAAGCTTGGCTTTAAGGCGACTATCACAAATAAGGGCGGTGTGATCGTTGACCTAACAGGAAAAGACAAGAAGGACGGCCTTTTGCTTGAGGCTCACACAGATACCCTTGGGGGAATGGTTGCAACCATAAAGGATAACGGAAGACTTCAGCTCACGAACCTCGGAGGCATGAATCCAAATAATGCTGAGACCGAGAATGTGCGCGTAATCACAAAGTTCGACGGCATATATGAAGGTACCTTCCAGCTCAACAATGCATCCATTCACGTAAACGGGGAGTATAACGACACCAAGAGAACCTGGGAAAACTGCGAGGTAGTTCTCGATGAGGATGTTAAGGACAGAAAGGATACCGAAAAGCTTGGCATCTCAGTGGGCGACATCGTCTGCTTTGAGCCAAATGTCAGAGTGACAAAAAACGGATATATCAAATCAAGATTCCTTGATGATAAACTCAGCGTCGGAATTTTGCTCGGACTTGCCAAGTATATAAAGGAAAAGAAGATAACTCCCAAGAGAGCGCTTTATGCTCATATAACAGTGTTTGAGGAGGTTGGACACGGCGGATGCGGCAATGTACCTGAAGGCTGCACAGAGGCTATATCTGTAGATATGGGCTGCGTAGGTGATGGACTTACCTGCACTGAAAAGCAGGTTTCCATCTGCGCAAAGGACAGCGGCGGCCCTTACAGCTATCCCGTTGTTCAGGGACTTGTGAAAGCTGCAAAAGAGAGCGGCGCTGACTATGCAATCGATATTTATCCTCATTACGGAAGTGATGTAGAAGCAACTCTCTGTGCAGGGAGTGACCTCAAGCACGGACTTATCGGTGCAGGCGTGTATGCTTCCCACGGCTATGAGAGAAGCCACAGAGACGGAGCAGAGAATGTGCTTAGACTCCTTATTCAGTACGCGCTCTGATGAAAACTGAACTATGTGAAAATGGTGACCACTCCTTAAAAGTGATCACCATTTTTTTTGAGAACTCCTAAATTGAGGGGCTCTTGTTCTAGAATTCTATCGGAACTGCATTTTCATAAGTCTTATAAATCGCCTCATATTCATTCTTAGTAATGTTCTCAGCTTTTCCGTTGCGGATTCGAATATATCCTTTGTGATTGCTGAAATTGCTGATTGTGTTGTCCTCAACTCCATCCTTGATTACAAGCTCGCGGCAATCCGGAGTGGCTTCGTACACATATAAAAAGTGCTTGCCCTTTGCCACGATTCCGTCGGGTGACATTGAGACGGGATTTTTGTCGGCACTTTCAATTGTTCCAAGTTCTGTGAACTTTCCGTTTTTCATCATGGAGACTTTGCAGGCAGAAACTTGTATTTCGTAGGTCTTGCTTTTGTCGATACTGTCCTTTTTATCTGCGGTTAAAAGAAGCGGTTTTTGAAAAATCGGATTATCCCAGATGGTGTACATATCGTCTTCTGTGAAGGATTCAGTAACTTTCTGATATACATCGTAGCCAAAGGGCCTGCATACAATTTCGCCGCCGGAATATTTGCCGTCCCCTTCATAGGTTACGGGATACCAGACCATCACGTCAGGACTGTTAAAGCTGGCGGCGTCAAACATAGGATTTATGCCTATCCATATTATTCCGTCATAGACTCTGAAATATATGATATTTTCAAGATAAAGACCGGGCTCAAAGTCATCCCTTAGATCCGATGAAGCGACTTCAGTCCCTTCTTTTATTCCATCGACGTAAAGTGACACATTGCCATTTGACTCCTTGGCTTCAACATGCTCAGCAACTTCCGACAGATAGTCTTCCGGATTTAAAAAGTACACTGTACATTTGGACTTTTTATCTATATCCGCTATGAGAACAAATTCTTCATAGTAACCTGTGCCATGCAGAATTTGAGGCTTGATGACAAGCTCGGGATCGCCATCGCTGTCAAGATCGTACTCAGTGCATTCAGGGAAAATTCCGCGAAGAGAAACAGCCGGTACATCAATGTATACATAGCTTGAATCCTCCGTTTTCAGAAGCATCCTGCAGGTCTCACCCACAAAGAACAAGGTGAAGGAAGGAGTTTTGGCTACTACCTTATAATAGACTTCACCTTTTCCCTCATACCCACTAGTATCTTCAGGAGCAAAATCTACGATTCCCTTCTTCTCAGCTTCATCCAAGAGCTTTTGCGTTTTGCTGTCGGGCTTAAAATCCTTACTTACTATATCAGGAATTTTTCCGTCGTAGATCCACCAGTCCTTATAGGTGTCATAATGCTTCGTGAAAGTTTTGGAATTGCCCGCAGCGTACGAAACTATATTAACTGTAGATAAAAAAAGCAATGAAAAAATAACAGAAAAACAGATGAATATACGCCTTAAATAACTCAATTTCATGGCCCCCTCCAATAGATTCTGAAAATAGTTTTATGCAATAATTTTAGCACTTTTTATGATAGAATAAATGTTAAATTATAGTTCACAAAACGGAGGGTGAAAAGTTATGAAGAAAGTGAAAGGAATGCTGATGGCAGTTGTTTTGCTGCTGTCCGGAATGTTGTTGTTTGGTTTTGATTCGAAGGCATCGGGCGATCCACTGGATGGATACAGTCATTATCTAAGCTCAGATGGAAAACTTATACTCGATCAGTACTATGGAAAAAGTGAAAGTATTACTGTTCCTGCTAAGGCTATGTACGATGGTGTAATGAGAGAAACAGAAATATATAAAGAAACATTTTCCCAAAACACATATATTAAGCATGTAAAATTTGAAAAGGGATGTAAGATAACAAATACGGGATATAGATTTCTTGGAGGGCCAGGACTTTTTTCGTATTGCAGTCGTCTTGAAACAGTAGATATTACCGGTGTTGACTGGTCAGAACTTGATAGTGCATATGGAATGTTTCAGCAGTGTACCAATTTAAAAAGTGTAAAAGGTGGAAATTGGGATAATGAGAGCTTTGAAATCGTGAAGCATATGTTTGAAGGATGTTCCAGCCTTGAAAGCATAGACCTGTCAAAGCTTGATACATCAAGAGTCTCTGATTTTGAATCCATGTTTAAGGATTGTACATCTCTTAAAAATGTCAATGTAAACGGATTTAATACAAAGTTGGCATACAGCTTTGCCAATATGTTTAATGGATGTACCAGTTTGGAAACTGTTGATCTGAGTTCTTTCGAAGGAACTTCACTTAAAGGAAGTGCCCAGCTGGTTGGCTATGGTTTTGACTATATGTTTACAGGTTGTACAAACTTGAAAAATATTGATTTTAGCCCTCTTGAAGGTGCAAAATGCAATGCTTTATATACATTTCAAGATTGCACTTCATTAAAAACAGTCAATTTGCATGGACTTACATTATATTATAATACTTATATGTTTAAGAACTGTTCAAACCTTTCAACTATCTATACACCAAAAGAAGCTGAAGATGGAAGGCTTCCCAATAAGATGTGTGAATTCGTAAATGGAAGATTTGGGTCAATATACTATGACAATTTATACGGTGCACCTGCCAACTCACTCATCATGGTGCCTCCTACACGTAAGGCGGAGGGTGAGACATTCGCCTATAACGGCATAAAGTACAGAGTTATCTATAGCGCAGTAGAATATGCAAAGGTTGAAGTTATTGGAATTGAAACCGGTGATGAAGTGGTAGTGATTCCTGATTACGCATGTGATGAGAACATGGCTTCCTACTATGTTACATCAATCGGGAAGAATGCATTTGGCGGAAACAGCACTATTAAAACAGTGATTCTTCCTTCTACAATTGAGAAAATCAGTGCAAAAGCTTTTTATAAATGTAAGAAGCTAGGCAATGTAGTGATTGATTCCAGAAACTTGAAAACAATCGGTAAGAATTGCTTCAAGAAGATTAAGAAAAAAGCGAAGTTCACAATCTATGCTCAGTCTAAAAAGAAGGCACAGACTGTAATGTCAAAGCTCAACAAATTTGGCGGAGCTAAGAACGGAAAACTGAAATACAAGAAAGCAAATTAAAGAGCAATCCAGAATAATTAAGGCGCTGTGAATAGAACAATTTTTCATATTGATGTAAATTCAGCCTTCCTGTCCTGGTCTGCGGTCAAGCAGCTTAAGGAAAACCCGGATGCGGTTGACCTTCGGACTATTCCATCGGTTGTGGGAGGCGACATAAAGACTAGGCACGGCATAGTCACAGCCAAGTCTATTCCTGCTAAAAAGTATGGGATAAACACGGCTGAGCCTATCACCAGTGCGCTACAGAAATGTCCGAATCTCGTTGTGGTAAAGGGTGACTTTCAGACCTACAGAGAGTATTCCCGTGCCTTCATAGGCATTCTGAGGTCTTACTCAGAGCTTTTGGAACAGGTCTCCATAGATGAGGCTTATCTCGATGTGACGGATCTAAACTGTGAGTCTCCTGTTGCCCTTGCGGGCTGGATCAGGGATGAAATACGCACCGAGCTTGGCTTTACGGTTAATGTGGGAATATCCACGAATAAGCTTCTTGCGAAAATGGCGAGCGATTTTACAAAGCCGGACAGAACCCACACATTATATCCTCACGAAGTAAAAGATAAAATGTGGCCGCTCGACATCGGCGATCTCTATGGCTGTGGTAAAAAGAGCGCCGAGAAGCTGAGGTCAATAGGAATAAGGACTATCGGCGATGCAGCAACCATGGATGAGATGCTTTTAAAATCTCAGCTTGGTGATAAGTTTGGCGAATACATTCATAATGCGGCAAACGGCCTTGGCTCTGACGTCGTTCATCCGGAGCATGAGGATGCCAAGAGCTACTCCAACGAGACCACCATGGCTAATGACATAACCTCAGCGTCCTATGACAATGACATGCCGCCTGTTGTAATGCGGCTCTCGGAAAAAGTCTCCGGCAGACTTAAAAAGGACGGAGTATTCGGAGGAACTGTCACAGCACAGGTTAAGACTTCAGACTTTAAGCGCTTTTCCAGACAGATGAAGCTGTCGGAATCAACGGACAATGCAGATGTCATCTATGAAAATGCGATGATTCTTCTGGGAAAACTCCTAACCGGTGAGGACGGACTTTTCAATTATGATATCGGAATAAGGCTAGTCGGAGTCGGTGTTGATAATCTTGACAACGGTGAGTATCGCCAGGGTAATCTCTTTGACTGGATGACAACAGGCAAGCAGGAGATCAGGGAGGAAAAACGGCGCGAAGAGAAGCGTGAAAAACTTGAGGAGATGGAACGCCTAATAAAGGGTAAGTTTGGCGATGGCGCGATAAAAAAGGGAAATTAAATAAAAAAAGATTTTACTTTAGCACTTTACTGTGGTATACTATCCAAAGTAAACAAAGGCGTTTCGGAGTGAAAACCGAAGCGCCTTTTTCAAAATGACGGAGGAGTGTTAATGGAGAACGTTTTAACAAACATTGAAAACATCAACGGTGCGGTAAATGGTTTTGTATGGGGACTTCCCATGCTGATTCTTCTTGTTGGTACCGGTATTCTTATGACTGTACTTACAAGAGTATTCCAGATTTCGCATTTTAAACACTGGGTGAAAAATACCATCGGCGGTATTTTCAAAGATAAGAATGTCACAGCTCATACCGACAAGGATGACATGCAGATATCACAGTTCCAGAGTCTGTGTACAGCGCTGGCTGCCACAATCGGAACCGGTAATATTGCAGGTGTTGCTGCCGCAATAGTTTCAGGTGGACCCGGAGCTATCTTCTGGATGTGGATTGTTGCATTTTTTGGAATGATGACCAACTTCTCCGAGAATGTACTCGGTATCTACTATCGAAGAAGAAATGAGAGAGATGAGTGGTGCGGCGGAGCAATGTACTACCTTAAGGACGGACTCGGATCCAAGAAGGGCTGTGCTTTTATAGGCGCTTTCCTGGCAGTGATGTTCAGTGTGTTCTGCGTTATTGCCTCCTTCGGAATCGGTAATATGAGCCAGATCAACTCCATTTCTGTAAACATGAATTCAGCGTTCGGAGTACCTAACGTTGTTACAGGCGTAATCCTGATGGTGCTCGCAGGACTTGTTATCGTCGGAGGACTTAAGAGAATTGCTTCAGTTACCGAGAGGCTTGTTCCTTTCATGGCAGTCATCTATCTTATCGGAGCAATTATTGTTGTTGCTCTTAACATAGATAAGGCCGGTGCTGTTTTCACATCCATCATCAAGGGCGCTTTCGGAATGAGAGCTGTCGGCGGCGGAATCGTGGGAAGCGGAATCGCTTACGCTATGCAGTGGGGTATGAAAAGAGGAGTATTCTCCAACGAGGCAGGTCTTGGTTCATCGGTTATGGTTCACTCAAGCTCCAACGTAAGAGAGCCCGTTGTTCAGGGAATGTGGGGAATATTTGAAGTATTTGCCGATACAATCGTTGTCTGCACACTTACAGCTTTTGCGGTTTTATCCAGCGGACTTGTTAATCTCGATACAGGAGAGGTTATCTCAGACCAGATTTCAACAGCTCTTGTAGCTGAGGCTTTTTCAACTATCTTCGGAAAATTCGGATCGGCATTTATCGCAATTGCGATTCTGTTCTTTGCGTTTTCCACAGTTCTCGGCTGGAGCCAGTACGGCAGCAAGGGCTTTGAGTACCTGTTCGGAACAAAGGCGGTCAAGCTATATCAGTGCCTGTTCGTATTTTTCATCCTTGTAGGTTCTACTATGGATCTCTCACTTGCATGGGATCTGTCCGACACCTTCAACGGAATGATGGCTATCCCTAACCTTATCGGTGTAGTTACACTTAGCGGCACCGTTATGAAGATTACACAGAACTATGTAGATAGAAAAATTAAGGGAAAAGACGTAAAACCTATGCTTTCTGCTATTGAGGAAATTCAGAAGGTACACGAGGAAGAAATCGCAATTTGATTAGTCTAAAAAATTCACAGGATAATATGGAAATTGTCTACACAATCAGTTACAATGTTTGTATGAACATGTAGTTATTAAATAATGATTGTTTTATCCGTTTCAATTAAGATTTATCTTTATGAGGGAGATGACAAATGGCTGATAAGACTATACTGATTGTTGATGATGATGACATGATTCTGATGATGCTCGAGAAGATTCTTTCCAAAGAGTTCAAGACAATAACTGCTCTTTCCGGGGAGGAAGCTATTGAGGAATACGAGCAGTATCATCCCGATATCGTTCTTTCCGACTACATGATGCCGAAGATGAACGGCTTCGAGATGATGGATAAGATGCATGAGCGCTTCGGAAGAAATATTTTCGCTATCTTTATGACTGCCAATGAGCAGGAAGAGACCGAGTTTGAAGTCTACAAGCACGGAGCTCTTGAATTTATTAGAAAGCCGATCAAATCGGAGACTCTGCTCCAGACTATCAGAGCTTGCATGGACAGACTTGATGCCATGAAGCAGAATGGCATGTAATAATTATGAGAACAAGACGCCCGGTGGAAATACCACCGGGCTGTTTTATTGTGCGTCTGGCGGCACATGTATTTTATTAAACTGTGGTCAGCTTTACCTTAAATGATATCTGCCTCGGTGTCTCCATCTCATCAAACTGAATCAGATAGCATCCATCAGCTGTGTTGAGTTCAAGTATTGTTCCGTTGCCGAGGATTGCATGCTTAACACGCTGACCCGGCTCTAAGAGGTTCAGCTTTTCAGCGCCTTTTAAATGTCTTGAATCGTTGTCGATAAACTTTCGAACAGCCTTTATCATACCTTCATCGGGCTTTTCGGTGAATTCCAGAAGATTACTGTCTATATCAAGAATAAACCTCGAAGGGTAGCGCGGCAGTCCCTCGAAATTCATTCCGCCCGCTTCCGATATGAATAGCCTTCTCTGAGCTCTGGTCATGGCGACGAAGGCGAGGCGTCTTTCTTCTTCCATACCCTCAAGGGTACGGATTTTTCTTGAAGGGAAAATTCCCTCATTCATTCCGCACAAAAATACATAAGGGAACTCTAAGCCTTTTGCGGCGTGAACTGTCATAAGTTTTACCTTGTCCTCTTTTCCGGCATCTGAATCGGCATTGGTGAAAAGTGCGACATGTTTAAGGTAGTCCTCGAGTCCGACTTCCTCTCCGCAGGTGGTCTCATATTCAAATACTGACTGCTTTAATTCCGCGAGATTATCAAGTCGCTCCTGGGCGCCTTCGGTCCTTAGCATCTCTTCGTAGCCGCTCTCGTTCAGAATTTTAGCGAGAACCTCAGAGGCCGGAAGGCCCTCGTAGCAGTCACTCCATTTTTCTATAAGATTAAGGAATGAAGCTGCTTTCGTTCCGCGCATTATTTCATTGTCCAAATTATCACCCAGCGCTTTGTAAAGGCTGCAGTTATTTGCATTGGCATATTCTTCAAGAAAACGCATCCTCTTTTTACCAAGATTCCTCTTAGGAACATTCGCAATTCGCCTGAAGGAAATATCATCGCGATATACAATCATGCGAAGATAACATAGTGCGTCCTTGATCTCCATGCGTCCAAAAAATTGGACGCCTGAATAAATGGTGTAGGGAATCTTCTCACGAAGTAGTCCCTCCTCAATAGTGCGGGTTACATAGTGTGCTCGGTACAGGACAGTCATATCCTTATAAGGGATGCACATTCCCTTAAGAGTCAGAATCTCGCCGGTGATCCAGTCTGCTTCATCCGCGGTATTCGGTGCAAAATGGCAAAGAACACTCTCGCCGGCGGGAAGCGTGGAACATAGATCCTTCTTGATTCTCTGCGTATTTTTATCAATAAGAGAATTAACTGCGCTAAGTATCTGGGGCGTTGATCTGTAATTGTCATTCATCATGATGGTCGTGACGTTCGGGAAATTTTTATCAAAATCCAACAGGTATTTCACATTTGCGCCACGCCAGGTGTAGATGGTCTGGTCGGGATCGCCCACGATGAAAAGGTTCTTATGGTAGCCCGAAAGCGCCTCCATCAGCTCGTACTGGAGGCTGTCGATATCCTGAAACTCATCGATCATTATGTACTCGAGCCTTTTTTGCCACTTCAGCTTGATGTCTTCGTTCTGTGAAAAGATGTAGAGCGAGAACTTGATAAGATCGTTGTAATCAAGTCCAAAGCATTTCTTCTCCTGGTAAAGGTAGCCGTAGAAGAGGATGTCGGATACTTCGGTGGCCTTGTCGTATTTTTCCTTAAGAGTATCCAGTGACATGGTGATCATATCGAGGTAGTACTCGGGTTCCTTGAAAATCTTGCGAATCTCAAACATGTCTCTGGCGGCGCTGAAAGTCATGTCGCGAAGCGAAAGCCCGCGCTCCTCGTAGATGATCTTCAGCATCTCGTCGATGTCGGAATTATCCAGCACAAGGAAGCTCTTGGGATAGGAGACTGCGTGCGAATCCTCCTGAAGCACCGATACACAGAATCCATGAAAAGTGTTGATGTATCCGGTGTCGTTATCACCTGTGAGATTGTGGATGCGTTGCCGCATCTCGTTCGCGGATTTGTTGGTAAAAGTTACGCAAAGAATATGACCCGGCATAATACCAAGTCCGTTCACAAGGTATGCAAAGCGGTGCGACAAAGCTCTCGTCTTGCCGCTTCCCGCGCCCGCGATGACGCGGACGTACCCTTCCGTCGTGGTGACCGCTTCCTTCTGCGCTTTATTTAAATTCTCAAGAATATCTGTCATGCTGGTTCCTTTTTGATAAGATTTATGTAGCAAAAAGTGCTTAATTTGAAACTAATTCCGTAATTCAAATACATTCTACCAAACGAATGTTCTGATTGCAATAAAGACTCCGAACCGCATAGGGTTGTTTCATGAAGAAGTTTTTGTGCAGGAGAATGCCATAATCAGGTGGAGTAGTTGCTTTTTGAGATGTTATTATCCTATATTCAGCATAAAAAAGCGCATAGTTATCCCTATGCGTCATCAAAAGGAGTAAAGGTATTGTTATTCTCAAAAATCAATACATACTGGGAATTGGTTCAAAAATAAACTTTGCCACACATGTAAGATCCGAGTCCACTTCATCCATTATATCTATCATCTGTATCCGGTTCACAGGATCTTCTAATTGCATCAGCCTTGCTACGTTATATGATATTTTTCGCAAAACGGATAAAGCATCTTTGCTCT
>NZ_FMYB01000074.1 GCF_900104155.1 Butyrivibrio sp. INlla16 | reverse complement strand
CACATATAGGGCATTTCCATTGCTGCCCTTTGCGAGGATGAATCCTGGCTATAAGAACCTTTTCATCATAGTGGTTCTTTGAGACTTTGATATCATCAATAATCGTATCATTGACATTTAAGAGTTCCTTGAATAAAGTAGTAGCTGAAGTCATCTGGATCCTTTCCTTTTGTGTTTCTTAGTCAGCTACACTTTAAGGAAAGCCAGATGGCTTTTCAAGTATATATTGTTATGTTGTTAAGGTGCGTAGGCTTCCACACATATGCCAGAGGCCTCTACAATTTCAGCATTTTTCACCAACTACAAGATTGGTGATCTGCTTCGTAAATGTAACGGATGCAAACAGAAAGGTATCCCCGCTCTTGATATCATGAAATACAAGCTCTGCAACATCTTCAGAGACAGAAGCATGTATATGCAGATAAGGACTGGCTCTTTCAGAGAGGGCTTCTCTGACAATACCTTTTACCGCTTCCTGAATTCTACTAAAACTAACTGGCTCAAATTTACAACACTGCTTTCCAAGCGCATAGCTGATACGATCGAGCCACTTACTTCTGAAGATAGAATCAATGCTTTCATTGTTGATGACAGCCTGTTCTCAAAGACAAGCTGTAAAGCTACTGAGCTCGCAGCAAAGGTATTTGATCACTGTGATATGCATTACAAGAAGGGTTTCAGACTTATGACTCTCTGCTGGACTGACGGTAATACCACTTTGCCTGTTAATGGATGCCTTCTTTCTTCTACAAACGAGAAGAATGTTCTCGGTCCTGAAACCGAAACTGATAAACGATCATTGGCAGGCAAGAGGCGTGCGCTTTCAAAAATGAAAGGCACTAAAGCTATGATTGAACTGATCAAAATAGCTCTTGCAAACGGGCATAAGGCTGACTATGTACTTTTTGATACATGGTTTTCATCACCTGCTCAGTTAATAGATATCAAGTCGCTTGGTCTTGATGCCATTGCCATGGTAAAGAAAAGCTCAAAGATCAGGTATCTTTATGATGGCAAGAAGTTATCCATCAGCAAGATCTTTGGCATCAGCAAAAAGCGTCGTGGTAAGAGCAAATATCTGCTGTCAGTTCCTGTAATGGTTGAAAAGAACGGTATTCAGATTCCTGCAAAAATTGTCTGTGTACGCAACAAAAACAACAAGAAAGATTGGATTGCCATTATCAGCACCAATGCAGATCTTTCCGAAGATGAGATTATCCGCGTTTATGGTAAACGCTGGAATATTGAGGTATTTTTCAAAACATGCAAGTCAACACTTAATCTTGTTGGTGAATGCAGAAGCCTCTCATATGATGCGCTCACGGCACATGTAGCAATAGTGTTTACAAGATATATGCTTCTGGCAATTACTGGCCGTAAGAATCAGGATATGCGTACACTGGGAGAACTATTCTTTTTCCTCGTGGATGAAATGGAAGATATAACTTTTTCTCATGCCATGGAGCTAATACTCCGTGCCATGTTTGTAAGCATATGCAAAAATTTCAACTTCACCGAAGATCAGATGGATTCATTCATTGATGACTTCCTGAATGGTCTGCCTGGATATATGCGCAATGCAATAGCCAAAGCGGCATAGGTTATTTTTTAGCTGAACTATTGAATTTTCAAGGTGCGATTCCCATTTTTTATGTGGGAAGTTTTAGTTATATAATACTTTATATTTAAGAAGAGAATAACCGGTGAAACGCAAAAAAACAATATATTCCCCATGCAGAAATACCCGTTGCCGAGCACTGTAACCTCAACTGCAGCTTATGTAATAGTCACGCCTATTTGAGAATGGGCTCATACTGAAGGAAATAAATATGTTAAAACTCAAATACATGAAACAGATAACCATTTTATTTCTTGAGAAACCACAATTTATATTGAATAATAATATTTAGATTATCAATTTATGTTCCTACACTATTCGCATATTTATTAAAGGAGTGCAGTTATATGCATAGAAGTATTTATACCAGCTTATTATCTGTATTATTATCAGTCACAATTTTTTCCGCTCCTACTTTTCATGCATATTCTGCCTCTAAATCTAAATCAACAGTCATTTTAAATCGGGACGAAATGACAAATATTAGTCCGGAGTCTCTTCCCAAAAACGGTACTGTCAAATGGGATTCATATCGTAAGTCAAAAAAAGATGTTCACAACGGAAAAATACCCGTTTCATTACTTACCGATCCTGTCTACTGCTCTATGAATATGCCTTCAGAATCCCTATCAGACGAAATGATTCGCGCTTCACGTGACAATGGTCACATTGTCACAAAAAAAATTCCTGCTTCAGCATCAAAATTATTAAATTTTGGAGCTGTAGAGGAAACCACAAAACAAACTCTGCCTGACAGCTTTTCTGTATATTTTGGAAAGATGAAAATGTTTGCCTATTCAAAATCAAAAAAGCGATGGATAACAATTGATTCTCAGCCATATCCCAAGGGTATATACATATATACATTGCCATGGAAAACGGCAAAAGCAAGAAAATGTAAAAACGTGACATATTACAACAATTATGCAAAAGTGGATCTTACGAAAGACGATTTACATGGAAATTGCCTGCATTTTTGGGGCGGTGCCGCTAAACTAAAAAAGAATGATTATCTATATTATGCCGCCAGTTATGAAGTATGGGTTAGTCCTAATGTTGTCGGAAAGCTTACAGCATCCGGAGGAATTGATTCAAAAGACTCTGCATGTATAAAAACACTATCTCAGCTATATTCATCCAGAGGATACAAATGTACAACATCCGCTAAATCTGTCTGGGGTAATACTATTCCAAATAAAAAATACAAAAAATGCAAAGCTTCAAAATTAAATAAATTATACTATTCCGATACACGAAAGAAATAACAAAAAATCCCACGATTCAAAAATGAATCGTGGGATTTTTTATAAATCTTATTTCTTACCTACTATTTTAGCTTTTTCAGGAACACCCTTACTTCTTAATACTTTCTCGTATTTCTTAACCTTATTCTTAGGAACTTGAATGGTTGCCTTTGATGAAATGCCCTTAAATGCTTTTTTACCAACACTTTTTTTGCTTAGCTTAGATGATTTAATTACAATTTTCTTCAGTTTTTTACATCCATAGAAAGCTTTCTTACCGATTTTACTTATGTTTTTACTGATAATAACCTTGGTAATCGTAGTATTCTTAGCAAAAGCATTATCATCAATAGAAGAAATACTAACCACGGCTCCATTGTCCAGAACAACTCTGCCGGGAATAGTTACTGTTTTCTCTTCACTGTCTTTAGAATAAATGAATGCACCTTCTGCGCTACCATCTTCCAAAACAGATGTAACCTTGCATTTTACATTCTGATCAACAGTATCATATATCTTCCCAATTTCAAGCTTCGATGCATCAACTAAAGCTGCAGATTCATTATTTGCACTGTTATTTTCAGGTGTCCAACCTGCATATACCTTTACATTACCTGCAGGCATTGTTCCAAAAGGATAAAGCGCTGTACATTCCTGATCAATATACCAACCTGTGAAAACATAGCCCTCTTTTACAGGTTTTTCCGGCACAATTACATTTTCTCCAAATGCGACAATCTGTGCTTCTACCGGGCTTCCTCCCATGCTGTCATACTCAAATGTATAGTTATTTTTCTCCCATCCTGCAAAAAGAACAAGATTATAAGCAGGCATACTTGATAGATCCGCTGCCTTACTCAAGTCTCTATCTACAAACCAGCCTCTAAATGTATAGCCTTCTCTTATCGGTTCAGCAACACTTATAGCTTGTCCATATGTTACGTCAAATGCCCCTATCTCGCTACCACCATTGGTATCTACTGTCACAGTATAGTTATTAGGAACCCATCCCGCAAAGATTGTGAGATCCTTAGCAGGCATTTTTCCAAACGTAAACTCGTTCTCACATGCCTCGTCTGTAAACCACCCTGTAAAGGTAAAGCCTTCTTTCTCCGGAACAATTTCAGGCGCCACTATTTCTGCATCATAATCAGCTGTAATCGCTTCTACTTCTGATCCACCAAGTGATGCATATGTAATCGAATATGCATTTATATCCCACTTCGCATAAACTGTTGATACACCTGTAATGGCCTCAGCAAAATCAAATTCGGTTTCATAACCGGCATCTACATACCATCCACCAAATGTATATCCTTCTCTAGCGGGCGCTTCAGGAGCTTCTACAATAATTTCACTTTCTGAGATTATCGGTGATATTGCTGTTTCACATAATGTCACAAATCTAACAACATTCTGGTATTCTGTCCAACCTGCGTAAAGGACAATATCCTCAGCGGGCATTTTACCAAAACCAAAAGGAGTCTGGCATTCTTCATCCGCAAACCAACCGGTAAATACATATCCTTCCTTTTCCGGAACAGATGGTACCGGTATATATGTCTCAAAAGGAACCTCATTTGTATCTATTTCGGATCCACCATTACTCTCATACGATACCAAATAGTTTGCTCTATCCCATTTAGCATACAAAGTTGTATTTCCATAAGGCATCCTGTCAAATGAAAACTCTTGTGTGAGTGCTCTATCGATATACCAGCCGGCAAAAGTATAACCTAATCGTGTCGGTTCTGCAGGAGCTGAGATTTCTGCATCATAATTCTCCATAGAATACGGAATCAGACTTCCACCATTTGTAACATATCTCAGCATATATTGTCTTGGCATCCATCTTGCATATAATGTTATGTCTTCAGCAGGCATTTTTCCAAAGAGGAATATGGTCTCGTAGGAACTTTCTTTGTACCACCCCACAAACCAATATCCATCTCTTTGCGGTATTGCCGGAGCATGAATCTCAGATCCGTATACTCCTGTAATAGAATCGTCTATAACTGAACCGCCGCAGCTATCAAATGATATTGTATGGTTTTCCGGAATCCAGTTTGCATATACTGTATTCAAGCCTTCGTTTAGCGAATCCGGCACGAATTCATTTTCAAAATTCTTATCCGAATACCACCCGCCAAAAGAATAGCCTTCTCTCTCCGGAATCATTGATACATCAATTTCACTGGGATTTTCAGAAATAATTGTAGGTATAGTTGTTCCACCATTCGAAACAAAATACAGGGCATAACTGGATTTGTTTGCCGTTATCTGATGCCATCCGGCATATAAGGTAATATCATGCTGAGGCATCTCTCCGAAATCAAATAAAGTAGTACAACCTTCATCTAAATACCAGCCTGTAAAAATGCATCCTTCTTTTACCGGATCTTCAGGTTCATCAATATCCATTCCACTTTGATATGATTGCGCAGCTACTTCTGAACCACCGTTGCTATTATATGTAATTGTATATGCAGGATAAATCATATTCTCATCCTGGATTACAGTCTTGTAATTTGAATATACTAATTTACCGTTTTTATCCCTACATATAACAGCAATGACATTTCTCTTTCCTACAGGTTCAGTAAGCGCCTCAGGTTCTATACTAAATGAATAACCAGTTTCATCTTCTATTGCATATCCTGAATATTTACCATTTATATAAACTTCAAAATCATAGTTTTTGTCTTTCTCAGCAGCAGCTCCGGATATGGAAAGAGTCGTAGACATCTTTTCTCCTACAATATAATCTGCCGGAAAATGCTCTGATATTTTGTCTTCGGATCCGCCAAGAATATCAAGAGGCAACTCTGCATCCTGCTTTTTATATGAATCCCCTCTGCTGGATTTAATGTCAGATAACGCTTTCGACAAAACCTGATTATCTGCAAAAGCTCTGTCAAACCATTGCAGTCTTTCAGAAAAGTATGTTCTGAACAAAGAAGCATCAGTATCAAAATCTCGTCTCTCATAAATCCAATAATCTTTACGAGGATAAACTACATCACTTGCACGGCCGGCCTCTTTAATATAATCAATCTTTTCATCATATA
This sequence comes from Butyrivibrio sp. INlla16, assembly GCF_900104155.1. GTDB lineage: Bacteria > Bacillota > Clostridia > Lachnospirales > Lachnospiraceae > Butyrivibrio. Next base: position 6,932 of record NZ_FMYB01000074.1, on the reverse strand, counting down.
ATCCTGAAGTCTTAATCAAATTATTTAAATAATCACGATTATCCCAATACTTTTCTGCTGATTTTACCTGAAAATAGGGATCATCCACGAAATCCCTCCAGAGGGTACCACCTGACAGTTTCCACCATATCGGGTCGGTTCCAACCGTGTATGATCCACACCCCCAGTCAAAATCCCAAGCCGGTCCAAAAAAGATCTTTCCGTTCTTATCCAAATAGCAGAATCTGCTTTTTTTTGAAGAATCATGATTTCCCATTATTTCCATAGTCAGCCAATAGGATGTCATGGAATCAAAATCAGCATAATCCGTATAATGTTTGCCCTGACTGTTATAACCGGAATCTGCCACAAGAGCATCTTCAAAATTCTGCCAATACTCCTGTGAATAGTTCATCATATCATCGTTAGAGAATAGGCTCTCAGGTTTTTTCAGCATAACCTTTAAGCCTCTTGAAGTTTCAAATTTTGAATTCTCATCGAACTCTTCGGACAATTCATATAAATAGCCACCGGAAATATCAAAGATATCTCCATCATAATAATCATTTATCAGATAAGTCTTATGCTTGAATTCTACAGTCCCGGTACTCACCCATGTAAGATCACTACTAAGAAGATCCTCAAGAGCTTTCTTATCACTATCACTAAACTTTTCTTTTTTTGCGATCTTCTTAGCTATTGACTCAGCTTCATCTTCCCAGTCATAGATATTTACTCTTGTGTTCCCGATCCTGATGTGCTCGGTAAGTACATACATTCCTCTATACTCACCATTGAGAACAACATCAACCCAGGTCATATCCATGTTCTCAATTCCAAGCTGTTTTGCTATTTCTGAACCGAGTACGTTTCGCATAGCACATTGGTCTATATAATTTGATATTAGACACCAATGCTTATTCTTTCCCATTCCAAACAGATCGGTACTTTTATCAAGCTTGATTTTATACGGCTTCTGCGGAAATTTTGATGATGTATTACCTCTAAGCTTTACAGATATTTTTCCGGAATACTGATCACTATAGCCATCATTACCCTGGATAAACAGATTTGCCGGCTTCTCATTCTTGTCTGTAATGGCCTGTCCATCATCCGTATTAATATATACTACCGGTAATTTACTAAAGTAAATCGAATCAGAAGCTACTTCTTTTCCCTCTGAATCATATGCTTTCAATACAATCCATTTCTCATAATCTTCCGATCCGGGAGTGTATGTATCTCCTTCAGATATAACGGTATCGCCAATATACCACTTTACCGAATTTACCACATCAGATTTCTTAATCTCCAGTGGCTGGCCTGCCATAGGTCTTTTAGTAACAATTGTTACAGCATTTTCTTTTGCCAAAGCAGTACAATTAAACATATTCATAAGAAATATGCACATAATAAAAAGCATACATGTTTTTAGAATGCTCTTTACGAAGGCATTATAAGCATGCTTAAATGTCCACTTTGTGTTCCCTTTTCCCATTCTTCTTCTCCTCACTAATTCTTTCTTTCCCCCGAAAAACAAAAAGCAATTATGCGGAAAAAAGGTCATAGCACGTTTTACCCTGCTATGACCTTCTATATAATTTTATATATTATTCCGCAAAGCCAAAATTTATTTTACAAAAATGTATCGCCATAAGTCAACATTATTTTCTTTGAATTTTCTTTAAAAATTTGCACAAATAACTGGCAAGAATAATGCTTAATATAGTCCCTATTATATATATTACTAACTGAACAGAATATGAGCTCAATGGCAATATCCCATACATTACCGGAGTCAGGATTCCAAGTACTTTCTCATGTACTAAATATATTTCCAGAGTAATCCCTCCAACAAAAGTGAAAAAAGTCGTACAACTTCTTATTATATTATTGTTTTCAGCTTTATCCCTGACAATAATCCAGCAAATAATTATCGAGAAAACAATAAATATGAATACAGTACGAATTATAATCCAATTATTTGCTACTTTCATCTTAAAAACATAAAGAGATAATATGCTTGATAATACTCCAAGTATTATTATATATCGTGCTGTTGATAATTTTATTCCTCTGCTTCCTTCACTGTTCTTTGCCATCAAAGATCCTATCAGAAAAGCCGGGAAACGTGTTCCAAGTATCTCAAACACAATTCTAATAGGATTTGGAATTCTAATAATATGACACAAAAACAAAACTATTATGGCATAAATTAGAATGAGCAATGCTTTAGCAACCGCTTCACTTTTTTCAACGATAACATAAATAAGCGGATATATAAGATATACCAAAATAATCGAAGCAACAAACCATTCATTCAGAGTATTATCCACATAAAATGATACTAGAGAATATGTCCATAAGTATTCGTTAAATGATTTGTCCATTACACATATTGCAAATATGCCAAAGACAAACACAACAATTAAATAAGACGGTATCAGCCTTATAATTCTTTTCTTGTAAAATGATATCGGATCGCTGTCTTTTTCATTGAATAGTAACAGCCGAACCCCGATAGTAGAAAAAAGATATCAACACCAACATGGCATAGCATTTTTATACCGCTATTAACATTATGAAACACCCATGGAAAGTCCAGATTATTATGGCTAATCACAATCAGCATAATTGCAATTCCCATAAGTTCTTTACGATATTTAGATATATACTTATATTCTAATTTCATAATAGTTAGTTCTCCGACGTTCATGTTGTCATTTTTGAGTTAATCTGTGGTATTCCGCATACAGATATCTGTTCCACTCGTCTTCTATCTCAGGATTCTCTGAAGTATTCTTAATATTTCCATCCGTCCCGACATATTGTCCTACAGTAGATCTTCCAGGCATTTTTCCATGCAGATTCAGTATCTGTTTGTAATAGTCATCAAGCTCTATTCCTGCCGAATAAAGAACCGACGGAATAAGGTCTATCATGCTGGAATAATCAGTAAACATTTTAGTGTCAATCTGGTAATTGGACCAAACTAGGTAAGGAACCGTTCGGTCATTTATGTCCTTTTCCTGCGCTGAAACATTTTCCTGTCCGAGCTGGGTGGAATAAGAAAAGGTATGATCTCCCACCATGCATATGATCACAGGTCTCTCAACCGCTGAAAAATAATCAGTCAGCTCTTTAAATGCATGAGCAGAAAGTGCCAAACTGGACTCATACTCATCAATTATGTCATTGGAAACCTCATATTCTCCCGATGAGTGGATCGTATCCATCTCCGGAGGATTTTGCTCGTACCCGCCATGATTCTGGTATGTAAGCAGATACATAAACTTCGGATTATCAGATGTTTCATTATAGACTCTGATTATGTCCTTATAGTTATCTTCATCAAGCCAGTCTCTGTTTCCGTTCTTGTTGTGGTATTCATATTGATCAGGCCCAAGATAAACATGGTCAAATCCCATAGCCGGATATGCTATCTTTCGGTTGTAGTTTTCCTTTGAAAAACAATGAAAAGCGTAGGTGGAATAATTATTTTTCTCCAGATAAGAAACCGCTGAATCATTATGCTTCTCAAAGTTAATATAGTTAAACGGTGCACCAACTGAAAGTAAAGCGGTCGAATTGGAAGTGAGCAGTTCGTATTCCGATGTATTTGTGCCGCCTCCGGCATTCGGAACCAGGCAATAGCCTCTGTTCAGGTTCTCTATGGAGTTAAGTTCATCCAAAGGATCCTTATCTGTTTGTACATCACTGTATTTTGTGATATCGCTGAACGCCTCATTCAGGATTACTATTATATCCGGATTGGTATCTGACACGTTATCATCAAAACCCTCGACATTAACAGGAACAAGTTTTACATTATACCCATCGGGCTTACTGAAATGATTGACACAGTATATGCTGTCAGTTATCAGATATGAGCAATATCCGCGCTGTTCTATAATAAAAAATGGTGCCCAGCTCATATTATTATTTGCGATCTTATATGATAAGCACGCATAGGCCACAAAAAATGTAAGGAATAACAGCTTGGGCAGCATATAAAGTTTTCCTTCAGAATATGTTTCTATATGCTTCTTCGGAAAAAGTATCACTACCACCAGATTTATTATAAAAATAAGCGCAATAAGCAGAACTCTTAAGTCTATTGTTAAATTATAATTATCTATAACCGTAACAGCTGTTTTAAAGTTTTTAAAAAGGCTTGCACAAAGCGCACTGCCATGTAATTGCAAAACAAAATGTGATATGGTACTCCAGATAAAAGCAGCTGCTGAAATAACTATTAATGTAAGCTTTTTCTTTACCAGATTAAAAATAAGAATATTAATCAAAAAGCAAATCATTATGTTATGAGCCCAGTATTTGTTTATAACAATATTTTTGGAAGCGCCTAAAAGTAAATCCAGATATGTAATCGCACTAAATACACCAAGCCAAATATATATAAGAACAAATGTAATTTTCGGTATCTTTTTCATTAACTACTCCACCTCATTAACATTAAATAACGAGCCATGTCAATTGACATAGCCCGCATATTTTTCAAATTCAATCTAAATATTATCATTTAGAAAATGATGATGCAACATCAAACGTTCATACTATATTCAAGCCTTTGCTTCGCTCTTCTCCATATCGGATACCAGATATATATAAATATCCAAATTGGTTACTTGTATAAATGTTGTAACCAATTTGGATTCTAACGTCAATTATTTATTATCTATTTCAATTTTTCTACTCTGACTAAATACCAGGTATAGCACAGCCATAATCACCGCCCCAATAAAAGCACCGGTCGTATTCGTTACAATATCTGTAGCTTCGAACATTCCTGTAGCAGTATGAAGCTGTGTAATCTCTATGAAAAGGCTGGTAAACGCACCAATAATTGTAGTAATTAAAATACTGATTATGGGCCTTTTTTTACTGAAAAACGGACAAATAATCATCCCCCATGGAATAAACAGGATAGTGTTAAGCGTACTAAACGCAGCACTCCATTTGGAGACTATTCCGCTTAAGGAAAAGCCTGTGTCAACATTAAGATGAACTATCCCCGGCCTCGTCCCGATAGGGCGTCTGAAAATGGTCATGGTCAATATAACTCCCAGATATAATACCAGCAGGTAAACATGCAGTAATTTTCCAAACGAGGTTTTTTTCTTAATCAAGAAAATCAAGCCTGGAATAAAAACTATGCAGGTTTCTATGATGAGTAACATAATCTGATTTTCGAGGCTGATCCCCTGGAATTCCCTCTCAAGTATGCGATTGAATAATTCAATATTCTGGTCTGACATAAGGATAATCCTTTATATAAAAATAAAAGAGAAATACCTTAATTGGCATTTCTCTTGTAATTGCCTTCTTGAAATATACCACAAAACGAAAATATCCTCAAACTACACGGTATCAGTAATGCTTCCTACCTCTTCCGCCTGTTATTATTCTCATAATAGCCCGCTTTATCGGCGTACATATACCTGTCGATTGCACTAATAAAGTCGAGATTCTCATCAGTGGTAAAGTCTATGATATCACCACCGATAGCAGCCGATAGTTTGTATGGTTTTATTGCAGATTCGTTGTATTCATCTATTGCGTCTGCAATAAATGACTTGTATTCAGATATAGTATGAGTCGCTGTTTTATCAAGAATTACAATAAACTCGTCTCCTGCAAAACGTATAACAATACCATTGTTCTTTACTACATCGTTCAGAATATCTGCCATTGCTATGAGTGCATTATCGCCTTCTGTATGTGAATAATTGTCGTTTATCTGCTTAAAATTGTTCATATCGAGCATCAATGCCGAAAGTTTCTCGCCGTGTTTTTTTGCATTATCCACTATTTCGTTAAGATAATATCGGTTGAACACACCTGTCAGCTTATCGAGATATATATTTTCATTCTGAAGACTCAGAGCTATACAACATACCGAAACTCCTACACATGGCCATATGAGAGAGATTCCGTACAGGCCTGATTGTAAAAGCATTCCGATGGCAATAGGTACGAGGAATTGCCATGTCGGAAAGAAACTAAGGAATCTGCCTCTGCGCTTTGCTGCATAATACACATTCTGTCCATACAAAAGAAAAATAGCTTCCGTTACAACATACATCCAGTAGAGAGGAAGTCTGTAATATCTGTTGGATTCATCAATACCAAATACAATGGGAGTAAAGAGATTGATGATAAGAACAAAAATCTCAAAAGCGCATACAGTGTATAGTATGATCTTTTGTCTTCGTGTCTGATACTCGTTTATATGCTTGACTATAAGTGTTATGTAGGCGGGCCCCAGTATTGCATTTAATGAAAAAAGTATGGAATTACCAAGCAGAATAATTAGACGCGCAAAAATACCCGGTTTCCCATCACTGTAGAAAACCATTGGATCGACAATACAGGCAATAATGACTGTCAGTATCATCATAATAAGACTATGGCTCTCGGAATTCTTGGTCTGAATGCGCCAACCTCTACTAAGCAGAAGCACAACCATCAGCAGAAAGCCAATTATATTGGATGCATAGACAGATTGTAAATTTATCACAGTTTAGTAATTCCCAAAAAAGCAATCAATAATGAACGAAAAACTCTCATCAATTAATGTTATTTTAGAAAAAAGCAAAAATCAATTAATAAAAGGTGACTTGTAATAGTTAATTCCACTTTGTAAGAGTAAATTCCACCTTGTAGGAGTAAATTCCACGGGGTGGAGTTTTCTTTTTACAAAAATGATGGATTTTTATCCACATTTACGGCTATAATAGCACAAAAGTCGGAAAAATGCGTATGACAATCAGAAGTCGAGTTCACGTTGTCCTGTTAAGAGTTAGTGAATTCCACCCCTAATGATGGTAGGTATGAATGTCATCCAACTACGCAGAACTCCGGCTTTTTTTATTATGAAATGGAAGTTTCTGCTCCGCAGAAACCTCGGAATTTAATAGTTAATGGTCAAAATA